>JAFXTB010000068.1 GCA_017525225.1 Kiritimatiellia bacterium | reverse complement strand
TCGAGCGCCCCCGCGCGGGAATACGAGAAGCCGCCTATCCTGCCCGCTCGGGGATTCGAGAAGTTCCGCTCCCGCCACGCGCGGAAGTTCGCCGCGGCTTCATCCCCGATGCAGAGCCCGGCCTTCGCGAGCCGCCGCCCGGCAGCCGCCGCGAAGGCGGACAGTCCGCTTTTCATGACTTTCCTGTTTTTCTCCATGACGTCGGATATGATACCAAAACCTAGGGAGGCTGTAAATAAGATTTATATGCGTAATAAATCTTATGGAGAGAAGTGTGACAAAGTGTGAGAAGGTAACCTTTACCAGTGATAATTACGCAGAAACTTGTGTATAGAAACTTGTGTACAAAAACTTGTCTATACAGGGTGGAAATGCCATGCTATCGCGCCGATTTTCGTGTATAATCAAAATGCCGATCGCCTAGATGGTTGTCATGGCGACCAGGCGGCCAGTCATGAAAAAGGAGGATTTCGCATGAGAATCGGCAATATTGTTGTTGTGGCGGCGATTATGGCCCTTGTGCCGACTGGCCGGGCTGCGACCGTGTATACCGAGGAGGGATCCACCCTCGTGGCGACAGTGTCGAGTGCGGCCGAGACTAATGAATTCGATTCGACATACGCCGCGAAGCTTGTCTCCAACGACTACGCGGCGTTCGAGAAGCGCGGCCCCGGAGGACTCTTCATGCCGGCCGACCTCTCTGGCTACACCGGCAGCGTCACGGTGCGCATGGGGGCGCTCGGGTATCGCACCTCCACGTCTCTCGGATCGCTCGCCCCGGGGAACGGGGACGTCACCGTTATCGACGAAGCGACGCTGTTCATCCCCGACAACAGGACGGATCCCGGCGTGGGCGTGAATTCGATAAGCCCGGTGGGCAAGTCGTTCAACCTGGCCGGCATGGGCGTGGACGGCGCGGGGGCGGTTGATCTCCGTAGCGAACAGCAGCGCTGTCCTCTGGGCACGAACATAACCCTGACGGCGGAAACGCGCATCCGCAACCGCACGCAGTACTACTGGGGACACCAATGGGACGGCAGGGAATACCGCTGCCGGCTCGACATGGGCGGGTATACGCTCCGTCTCTGTTCGGAAGCATCCTCTCCCGATTTCAAGATGGTCAACGTGTCCAATCCCGGCGACATCGTACTGGAGAGGAACTTCTTTCAGTTGACCGGCTCCCGTCTTGGAGGTTCCGCAGCCAACGAGCTTAGGCTGGAATATTCTGTGAATAACAGCGCATTCAACTTGTTCGCATCCGGTTATGAATGTCTCTGGACGCTTGTCGCCGGCTACACGGACGGTCTCTGCATCTACGGTTTGAACGATTCGTCGTACTCGGCCACGTTCAACGCCTATCCGGGCGTTACCACGAACGCGAACATCTGGCTCGGTCCCGTCGATCTGAGAGGGAAGAAAATGGTCAACATCCTGTCGCGTACGGCCGAGCATGGCGGGGTGGCGTTTCTCGGAAAGGTTACCGGTGGCGCGGATCTGCGTGTGTGGGGCAACCGCAAGGACGATGGCACGATCGACCACCATCCTTATCTGAATCTCGTGAATCCGGCCAACGATTTCACCGGCAACATGACCGTGCGTTTCGGTGGCGTGCGTCTTTGGAACCCCGGCGCGATCGGCAACCCTGGCAAAATAACGCTGGAGGAGGGTGAAGTCGCCTTCGACAACCTGTGCGACGACTTTGGCGCGCTTCCGCCCCTTGTGGCAGATTGCAGCTCCAACAAATTCAACAACGTGTGGATGCCGTTCAGGAACGAGCTTCGCTTCGGGCGTGGCAGGTGGAGCTCCGTCGTGAAGACGGGCCCGGAGCCGCTGTGGTGGTTCTCCGGGACGGGTTCCGATTCGCTATCCGTGCAGGAAGGCTTCGTGAAGCTTCCGCGCCGCGCCATGATAGCGGGACTCTATTCCGCCCAGAGCAACGTCTATAACTCGTCGACGGCAAGATGGGCCCTGTATCCATACGCAAAGAACTGGTGCAGGCGCGATCTCGAGCCGGGCGTGCGCTCGCCAAACTGCCGCAGCCACGCATACCAGAACTACAACTACAAACCGGATCCGTCCCAATCCGGTGACGCCCAGTACGCCGTCACGATATACAGCGGCTACGTGTGGAACAACTCGGCGACGAACGAGACATGGAGCTTCGCGGGCGGTGGAGGCAAGCTGTACCGTCTCACCGTGGGTGGGACGCTCGTGTACGACATAGACCGCTCCAGCGATCCCTTGGCGTTCGGACACGGCAACGCGACGCTGGCGCCGGGTCCAAACACCTTCGAGCTCGTGACCTATCGCACCAGCAAGATGGACAGCTACGCCGTCGCGAGCATGACCGGCTGGACGAACGCGGAATTGAACTTCGCCTACGATCCTCTCGGGCGCGACAGCTGCGTACAGTCCGACTACAGGCGCATGGAGGATCCCGGCGACGGATCGCTCTTCACCTTCTGCCTGCCCGGCGAGGATATCGTCTATCCGCGCCACGAAGGCGAGGTGCGCCGCTGGACGCAGCCGGACTTCGCCAATATCGCGTTCGCGGACGGCACCGGACTCGACCTGGAAGGCTGCACGAACTACGTGATGGCTTCGTTCTCCGGGTGGCCCGTCGTCACCAACGCCACATGCCTCGCCGTGACGAACCGCTGGACCATTCCGGTATCCGGGATGCTTGGCGGACAGAAGCGGTTCTCCACCGATGGCCGCCTGGATCTTTCCGCCGCCACGATATGCTTCGACGATCCGACCTCGCTCCCGGTGGACGACGAGGCGATCCACGGGATATGCTACGCCGCCGGCGGAATCACGGGTGTGCCGCGCCTCGAGGCGGATGCGAACGGGCGCTGGACCTTGCGCATCGCCTCGGACGGCCGTACGCTGGAGCTCTGGCGGCAGCCGGCGGGCACGTGCCTGATCTTCAAGTAGGCGCGGATGCCGGAGGAATCGCACCATGAGACATACGGCGATCTCGGCGCTGCTGGCGATGTTCTCTCTTGCCGCCCTTGCGGCGCAGCTCGACCCCCAGGGTGTCGAGACGAAGAAGTACATCGCCTTCGGCCATGAATACTTCTACATGACCCCGCAGGATTTCGTGGACCATGCCGACCAGTTCATGAAGACTCCGCTCGACGGAGTAGGCATCATGATGAACGGCGGACCGGGCACCCCGCGAGGCTACCAGTGCTTCCGTTCCATCCTGAACGAGCCGCGCTGGACGCGCGAGCAGTTCAAGGACTATGTGGCCCCTCTTAGGAAGATGGCGGAGTATCAATGCTTCAAGGAAAGCTTCCTTTGGAGCTGGTGGCCGCCGCGCAAGCGCCTGGCGTGGACGGACGACGCGGCGTGGAACGTGGCGTCCAACAACCTGCGCGTTGTCGCGTGGCTGGCGCGCGAGGGGCGGATGCCGGGGATCAGCTTCGACATCGAGGACTATACGAGGCAGAGCCAGTTCTTCCGCATAGATTCCGATCCGCCGTACGACGAGCTGCTGAAGATCGTCCGCCGCAGGGGGCAGGACGTGTTCCGCGGACTCTTCGAGGAGTATCCCGACATGACGGTGTTCATGTTCTGGCTTCTTTCCGACGCGCCCTACCGGCGCGGGGAACGCAACATCAGGGCGGTCATGCATGAACGCGGCGACCTGTGGTGGGCGTTCGTCAACGGCATGTTCGACGTGATGCCGCCGACGATCACGGTGGTGGACGGCTCGGAGGACGCCTACAAGTACGAGGCTTCGCGCCGCGACTTCCACGCGGACTACATGCTGATCTTCAACTGGGACCTACCGCTCGTGGAGCCGGAGAACCGCGTGAAGTACCGGAGCCAGGTGTCGCCGTCGTTCGGGCAGTATCTGGACATGTACGTCTTCGAGAAGGCGAACACGCACTGGTACGCGGCGCCTGTCGACGGATCCCGCCTGAAGCACCTCGCGCGCAACGTGCGCCAGGCAACGAGCGCTTGCGGCAAGTACGTGTGGTTCTGGAGCGGCGTAGGCCGTTGGACGGCATGGAGCGAGGAGATCCGCCACGACGGCGAGCGGCTTATGGGGTCGTCCTGCAACCTGTGGGAGGAGAAGATTCCCGGCGGCTTCAACGCCACGCTCAAGGCCATCAAGGATCCCGACAGATATCTCGTGCCGCTTCTTGAGAAGGCCATCGCCGCCGGCGAGCTGAAGGATGTGCTCAACGGCAACGCCAGAAAGCGCGCGAAATCCTTCCAGCGTACGTTCTCCAACGTGAAGAAGGGCAACCTGTACCTCGTCACGGGATGGATCAAGAGCGACCATTGCACGTCGGCCGTGAGATACATCGGAGAGGACGGCTGGGGTCTGTTCGGCCCCATCGACCTTCTCGTCCCGGGACCAGCCGGGTCCGACGGCTGGCGGAAGGTGGTACAGTTCGTCACGGTACCGGAGACCGCGAAGAGCATGTACATCCTGCTTTCCGACGACTTCAGGGACTTCGCCATGTACGACGTCTCCGCATACGACGGCTGGCGGCATACGGACCCGGAGGCGCTCAAGCCGCGCATAGAGAACGGACGCATCGACTGGAACGGGCCGCATACCCACTGCTCGGCCATCTTCAACCTGGCGGGCGCGCCCGGATTCGTGACGCTCGATGTGCAGACCAACGCGGGCGAGAACGTGTGGCTGCCGGTGAAGGGCAAGGCTCTCGGGAAGATATACGGCGAGATAAACCGCCACCTGGAGCCAGGAACGGACTATGTGGCCGCATGGACCGCCGATCCTTCGTTCCCGCCAGTGCCGCCCTCGAAGATACGGGTACTGGTAAGGGCAAGGCCGTGAACAGCCGGAACATGCAGAAGGGAAGGATGCAATGCACATGCCGCAAATGACAAACATAGCGCTGACCACTCTGGCGACCATCTGTTTCTGCCGTACGTCGTACGCCGACCTTCCGGCCGCGGAGTTCAACCCGGGCGGTACCACATTCGATCTCGAGCGGATATCTGCGGCACGCCGACAGGCAGAGGATGTTGCCGGTAGCGACGCCCATCTCGTCAAGGTCGTCCTTTCGCCGATGGGGCTTCTCGATGGCGCATACGCCATTGGCAGCAGGCAGATGCACAGCATGATGTTCCGGTGGCGCGCGAATGGCCGGGCCGAGGGGTTGGACATGGACAAATGGCTCATGCGCCTTGAGCTGCCGCCCGGCATCTCGTGTCCCGGCGCCAGTGCCGCCGCGAAAGGATCCTTCAAGAGCGAGATGCGTCAGAACGGTTCAAGCGTCGTGACGTTCCGTCCGCGCCCTGAGCTGAAGCCGGGGCCCAGCTACAGCGTCCGCCAGCAGATAGGCGTCCTGGTCGAATCCTCGCTCCTGCCCTGGGTGAATGCCGGATCGGGGAAGTTCACCGTGCTGTACGACGGCAAGGAGGCCGCCAAGCCCGTATCCATCAACTTCTTCTCCGTGGCACCGGTCAGGGCGGATGCCGTGCCGAGCCTCTACTGGAACGGAATGCAGGACCATGTGCACAACGTGATGGTCGACGATGCGAAGGTGTGCAGCCGATACGCGGGCTTCGTGGCAGGGGCAGGGGCACGCGCAGGCATGGCGCTGGATCCCGTGATGCGGAGCGTCCTGAAGGGTAATGGCGGACAGACACGCATCGTCGGAGAGGACTGCATAGCGAATGGATTCATGGTGGGCACGCTTCCGCCGACGATGGACAAATGCCCCGCCGAACAGCGTTTCCTCGCCTTCGATCCGTCATGCCGCGAGAGCCTGGCCGCGATTGCGGTATGCCCGATAAGCATATACCGCGAGGATTCCTATTTCATCGAACATGTGGTGCCGTATCTGCGCAGGACGCTTAAGGGCTATACCGGATATACGACCAGATGGAAGCCGGACGAATTCCTCGGCAAGGGATGCGCGTGCCGCCGGTGCGGCCAGGCGTTCGCCGAGTTCCTGAAGAAACCAGAGGCGGAGGTGATGAAGGACTGGCCCGACTGCGCGAAGCCTGGCGGGAGGCTGTCGGCGGAGGCCACGCGCTTCCGTGCCCGGGAGCATGGCCGGCTCGTCAGGACCATCAGCAAGTGGGTTCAGGCCTTCGCGTGCGGGAAGGGATCGGACTGCTTCATCCCTGAAATCGACTGGTACGAACTGACGGATGCGCGGCCCCGCAACCCGTTGCAAGGGGAGGTGTCGCCCCGCGAATACGCGCGCGAACTCAGATGGATCGGCACATGGGGACCGCATGCGTTGTGGGACGCCTCCAAGACATACTCCTACGACAAGCGGCTGCCGTTGGCGCATTTCGTCGCGGCCAGGAGTGTACGCGAGCATGTGGACCGCGTCTACGGCCGTGGACGCCCCTGGCTGATGTCCTTCCCCAGCGGCATGCATGGCGATGCGCTGGTCGCCACTCCCGAATGGATCGGCATGGCCATGGACAGCTACTTCTTCAACCGCTGGCAGGCTACATGGCTCCGCAACTTCCCTTCCGGGTGCGATGCACGCTACTGGCGTGCCTTCGCCGAAGCGACTTCACGAGCCGGCCGCTACGAGCGCTATGTACAGGACGGCAAGCGTACCGACGCTCTGGTCGCCTTGGTGCCGGTCGCCGAATATGCGGCGCCATGCCGCCAGGTGACGGCGTTCCTGCCATCCTGTACCAACGTGTCGCCGCTGCAGGTCGCAAGCTACGATCTTAATGGTGGACGCGTCGTGGCGGTGTTCAACTTCTGGGAGAAGGGCTCGGCCTTCTTCACGATGAAGGCCAAGGGTCTCAAGGCCGGCGACTATACGGTGCTGGCAGACGGTAGGATGCTCTGGACGCCCGGCGGTGGAAGACTTGCATGGACCGCCGACGAGCTTTCGGATGGAATTTTCCTTGGTGTGGGTGCCGCGCGCACGGTGGCGTTCGAGATCCGTCCCGCCGCCGACGGGCATGAAAAACGGGCAAGCTCGGAGATGACCACAGCGCGCGCACGCGCGGCGTTCGAGAGGTTCCGTCCGGCACTGGAGAAGGCGTCCGCGGCCGACCACGCCCAGGAACACGAGAAGGGATGCTTGATCGAGGATCTTCCGCCTGAGACATGATTGCGGAAGTACGATGCATCGTCATGCGATGGTTTGCATAGGGAAAAGGTATAGACTGTGCGCCGCCGCCTGTTTCATGCTGGCGTCGGCCTCGGTCTGGGCGTTCGAGACGAACAATCTGGTCAAGGCCGACATCACCTTCGATTTCGCTTCGCGCGAGATATTCTACGGACTTGGAATCAACCGCGAACCTGTGGTGATACCGGACTGGTCGCTCACCTTCATGGAACTCGTGTCATGCGGATTCCTGGCCTATATCGATACGACAGACTGGGGCGCACGCAAGCATCGCGGCTCGTCCGGCTATGGCGACCGCGCCTGGCAGTACCAGGAGCTCGATCCTTATCTTCGCCTGACGCGAACTTTCTCGCCCGAGGATTTCGTGTGGCTTCCCACTGCGGTGTTCCTTGGTGCAGGGTTCCAGTATGAATACCATCCGCGATTCGCAAAGTGCAAGTCGGGTGGCGTGAACGGAAACCCCGATACGCAGCTTGCCTATGCCTACGCCTCGCTTCCCGATGTCTGGCTGGAACCATCCTTCGTGGGCGAATTCGATGTTGAACGAGACCACGGCGTGTATCTCAACCTCGACATCGGCCATTCATTCCCACTTCTGGACGGCAAGGATGGCGAGGAAGACCCTTTGTTGGCGCTACGCCTGGATCTGTGGCAGGGCTGGGGCGATGGCGATAGGGTGGAACCATACCTGGGTGTGAACGAATGCGGCCTCATGGATACAGGATTCAGGATCGCCTTGGAATGGAGGCCGCTTTCCTGGTTGAAGGTAATGCCCTATGCGGCCTATAGCGAATATGTATTCGATCGCCACTTGCGCGATGCGGCGCGCGATTTCACCTACAAGGGTGAACACGCAACGGAAAGCTGGCACTTCTACGGCGGAATCCGCATGGCGGCAAGCTTCTGAATCCCGCATATTGCCATTGGATAGACAGTCGCCTTTTGGCACGGTGTGACATTGTGGCACGGTCCTGTGGGGGAAAGGCCACATATTTTCGCCTGTGGCATGATTACTGCTTTATTATTTGCATTGAAAGGAGTATTGTTTATGAACCCAGAAAAATATACAACGAAGGTACGCGAGGCGCTTGAGTGCGCCCGCAATGTAGCCCAGCACCATGGCCAGCAGCAGTCTGACATAGAGCATGTCATATACGCGCTGCTGCAGGACTCGCAGGGGCTGATCCCGGGGCTTTTGGCCAAGATGGGGGTGTCGGTACCATCGCTTACGGCCCGGCTGGAGGAGTCGATAGCACGCAAGCCGCGCATCACCGGGCAGATCGAGGCCAACAAGTACTACATCTCGAACGACCTGGCGAACGCGCTCATGCGTGCGGAGGATGCGGCGCAGGAGATGAAGGACGAGTATATATCGGTAGAGCATATCGTGCTTGGTGCGCTGCGTACGCCAAAGTCGCCGGCGGCGGAGATATTGAAGGCCGCAGGCGTAGACGAGGCACCGTTCCTCTCGGCCCTGCGCCAGGTACGCGGCAACCAGCGCGTCACGAGCGACAATCCAGAAGGGCAGTACGAAGCCCTCAAGAAGTATGGCAGCGACCTTGTGGAGATGGCCAGGAGCGGCAAGCTCGATCCAGTGATCGGCCGCGACGCCGAGATACGCAACGTGGTACGCATCCTTTCCCGGAAGACGAAGAACAATCCCGTTCTTATCGGTGAGCCGGGCGTGGGCAAGACGGCGATCGTCGAGGGGCTTGCGCAGCGCATCGTGCGCGGCGACGTGCCTGAAGGGCTCAAGGACCGCACGATATTCTCGCTGGACATGACCGCCCTCATGGCCGGTGCGCAGTACCGCGGCCAGTTCGAAGAGCGCCTCAAGGCCGTGCTGAACGAGGTTAAGGCGGCCGACGGGCGCATAATCCTCTTCATAGACGAGATACACACCATCGTTGGCGCCGGCAAGACCGAGGGTTCCACGGACGCCGGCAACATGCTGAAACCGATGCTCGCACGCGGCGAGCTGCACTGCGTGGGGGCGACGACACTCGACGAATACCGCAAGTACATGGAGAAGGATGCCGCGCTGGAGCGCAGATTCCAGCCCGTGCAGGTGGATCCGCCTACCGAGGAAGACGCGCTTTCGATCCTGCGCGGACTGAAGGAGCGCTTCGAGAAGTACCATAACGTGCATATCCGCGACGAGGCGCTTGTCTCGGCGGTCACGCTCTCCTCGCGCTACATCCAGGATCGCTTCCTGCCGGACAAGGCGATTGATCTGCTGGACGAGGCCTGCGCCTCCATCCGCACCGAGATGGATTCGTGCCCAGCCGAGCTCGACGAGGTGTCGCGCCATGTGCGTCGGCTCGAGATCGAGGAGATAGCCCTCGCGAAGGAGACCGACGAGGCGTCGAAGAAGCGACTTGAGGAGCTGCACCGCGAACTGGCCGAGGAGAAGGCCAAGGCCGACGCGATGACTGCGCGCTGGAAGAACGAGAAGGCGGCGCTGGAGGATGTCCGCCGCGTCCGCGCGGAGCTGGATGACGCCCGGCGTTCGTACGATGCCGCCGTGGCGGCGTACGACAACGCGAAGGCGTCACAGATCAAATACGGGGTCATTCCCGACCTGGAGAAGAGGCTGAAGGCGCACGAGGCCGACATAGCTAAGCAGGGGGGCGACACGCTGCTGCGCGAGGAGGTCACGGCAGAGGAGATAGCGGAGGTCGTCTCGCACTGGGCGGGCGTGCCGGTGACGAAGCTGCTGGAGGGCGAACGCGAGAAGCTGCTGCGCCTTGGCGACATACTGCATCAGCGCGTCATAGGCCAGGACGAGGCGGTGGAGGCCGTGGCCGACGCCGTGCTGCGCAGCCGCGCCGGGATAAAGAACCGGGCCCGCCCGGTGGGCGCATTCCTCTTCCTGGGGCCTACGGGCGTAGGCAAGACGGAGCTGGCCAAGGCCCTTGCGGCGGAGCTTTTCGACGACGAGGCATCCATGGTGCGCATCGACATGTCGGAGTATATGGAGAAGTTCGCTGTTTCGCGGCTTGTGGGCGCTCCGCCTGGATACGTCGGCTACGACGAGGGTGGCCAGCTCACCGAGGCCGTCAGGCGCAAGCCGTATTCAGTCGTGCTGCTCGATGAGATCGAGAAGGCGCATCCCGACGTGTTCAACCTGCTGCTGAAGGTGCTGGACGACGGCCGCCTGACGGACTCGCACGGACGTACGGTGTCCTTCCGCAACGCGGTTGTCATAATGACGTCCAACGCGCCGCGCGACGCGCTGAAGCAGATATTCCGTCCGGAATTCCTCAACCGGCTGGACGGCATTCTCGAGTTCAAGCCGCTGGCGGAGGACCAGATCCGCGCGATAGTGCAGCTGCAGCTGAAGGACTTCTCGAAGCGCCTGGCGGAGCAGAATATCGGGTTCGAGATCGACGATGCGGGCATCGGCGTGCTTGCGCGGGAAGGCTACGACCCGGCGTACGGGGCGCGTCCTGTCAAGCGCGCGATCCAGCATAGCCTGGAGACACCCGTGGCGCGCGCGCTGGTCGCGGGACGATACCCGCCCGGTTCGACGGTCCGCGTTACGGCAAAGGATGGCGCGCTCGCGCTCAGCGACTAAGTGCTTTCACCTGGCGGCATTATTTGCTATACTACCCGGCATCGCCTAGCAACAACAGGAGAAAAAGAATGTCCCTCAACATTGTGACTGAAATCGACAACCGCGTGCCGGTCCGGAACGTGCTGATGAGCGTGTCCGACAAGACCGGCCTTGAAGCCTTTGTACCGGCGCTCGTGAAGGCGTGCCCCGGCGTGACCATCTATTCCACCGGCGGCACGTATCGCAAGGTCGCCGAGATACTTGGCGACGCCGCGAAGGATTCGCTTGTCGCGGTGAGCGAGTACACCGGCCAGCCGGAGATGCAGGGCGGCCTCGTGAAGACGCTTGACTTCAAGATATATCTCGGTCTGCTGTCCGAGACCTACAACGCTGCCCACCAGTCGGACCTCAAGCGCCTTGCCGCGCGCCCCATCGACATGGTGGTGGTGAACCTGTATCCGTTCCGCGAGACGGTGGCCCGCCCGGACGTCACTCCCGAGATGGCGCGCACGAACATAGACATCGGCGGTCCGTGCATGGTGAGAGCTTCCGCCAAGAACTATCTCCGCGTGGCGTCCGTCACCGACCCCGGCGATTACGCGAACATCGCGCAGGAGCTGGCGGCCCGCGGCGGCACGCTCGGCCTTGATACGCGCTTCCGCCTGATGAAGAAGGCCTTCGCGCACACGGCCGCGTACGATGCCGCGATCTCTGGATTCTTCGCGGCCACGCCCTGGCAGAACGTGGACGGCTGCTATGCCACGCAGCACTGACATGCGTCTTTCCCGGGGGGAACGGGTTTTGGACTTTTTTGTTTTTTTCTCGTTGCCTCTTGCATCATGTCCAAAACTTTGTTATAGTATCGCTGGCTTTGGAAAAGGAAGGTTCATCACTATGAAGAAAATCATGTTTGCTCTTGGCGCAATCGGAATGTCGGTCGCGGCGGTCGCGGCGGTCAACGATTCGCTTCTCATGTTCTCCACCAAGGGGCCGGATACCTACCGCGATGGTAGTACCGTGCTTGATGGCGAGTGCTATGCTCTGTGCTATGTCACGGATCCTGGGTCGTTCGCGATCAAGTCCGATGGCACGGCTGCGGCTGGCGGAGAGGTCCTTCTAACCTCGCCTGTGGCGAAGGATGGCCATTGCCCCAATCTCATGTACGTGGTTCCTGCGGAGAAGGCGGAGTCGCTTACCGGCGGTTCCTACGCGGTGTACCTCCTCGATACGCGCGTGCCCGATGCGAACGCTCCGTCCGGCTACTCGGTGGCGGGCATGTCCGCCGATGGCAAGACGGCCGCCGTCGTCAACGGTGCCGGTTCGGTCGCCGATGTCGGGTCGATCGGTTCCGGTACATCCGGTTTCGCGACGTACAGCGCCACGACCGCCGGTTCGGTCGCGGTCGCTGCGGTCATCGACAGGCCTGCCATCACGGCGATCAAGGTCGATGGCGCGAACATCGTGCTCACCGTCGCCGGGCTTTCCCCGGCCGCCGACTACAAGGTGTATACGGGTGCAGGCCCTGCTGGCGTCTCCAAGAAGGTTGAGGCCGAGGCTTCTGGCAATACTTTCACGGTCAGCAAGGATGCAGGCCAGTTCTTCAAGGTGATTGGCACCCGCAAGGTTGCCCAGTGATCGCCAATAGAAAGGTATAATCCAATGAAGATCGGATCTCTTGCCTGTCTGGGCGCGGCGGCACTGGTGATGTCGCTATCGGCGGATGTTACGGCTCCCAACACGTTCGGCGTGATGAAGGTGACGTGCGATGCCAAGAAGGTGATAATCGCCACTCCCTGGGTGAGCTGCGAGAACATCGATGCGGCCGTCAAGGTCACGAACCTTGTGATGACCGCCAACCTCGCCCAGTACGATGCAGTCATCGTGTATGACAACGGACAGTTCAAGGCATGGCAGCTGGATTCCAGTCTGGTCTGGCAGCCGACGGCTGTAACGGATATTGGTGCGACGACGATAGCCGGCGATGCGTCAAGCGAGGCGATTACCCGTGGAAATGGCTTCTGGTTCGTAAAGAGCGACTACACTTCCGGCACATACGATCTCTACCTCTATGGGCAGTCGACTGCGGCTTCCGCGACATCCACTGTTGCGGCCAATGCCTACAATCTGCTTGCCAATCCGAAGACTGTCAGTGCGACTCCCACGTTTGGTTTCACCCCGAACGCGAGCGACCAGATCCAGATTCCCAGCGGTGTCGCAAACTATCCGCCGGTCACCTATACCTATAAGGGTGCGAGTGGATGGGGTACGGAAGTCCCGAAAACTGTCACGATTAATGCCCGTCCCCCTAACGAGGGTACGATCTCTGTAACCCAGATGGTGTGGACTGCTGGTTGCTCCATTCCTGCTGGCCGTGGCTTCTGGTACATCAGCAAGGGTGGTAGCGGTACCATCACATGGTAGTGTTGTGTTGATGATGCTTCGGTGGAGTTAATTCTGTAAGGGGAAAAGATGAAAAAGCTAATGCTTCTCGCGTCAGTCGTTTTGCTGGGGTTCGCTGCAAGTGCGGATGCCATGTATTGGCAGCTCTCCTCTATGAACAGCAATGTCGATCCCTCCAGTTGGACGATGGCGCAGGTTCATGTAACAGGGGGCGACCCGGCGGTTGATACCTACTTGAAGGTTTGGGATGGTACCGGCTTCACCCAGAATGTTGTAGTGAAGGGCGAGGGGGTTGATGGCGCATGGTTTGATCTGACTGGTTATCATGATCCTTCTTATTCGTTCGTTCTTGAACTTATCAATGACAGCTACGAGGTACAGGGCTATGGTACTGCCGCTGCTAACTACACACAGCTTCAGTCCGCCGGAGCTGTTTCCACGTTCGATACTCTTGCACCTGTTTCCTACACCGCATGGAATGCTGGCTTCGTTGCGATACCGGAACCGACCAGCGGGCTTCTTTTGATGCTCGGTGCTTCGCTTCTTGCGTTGCGACGCAGGCGCGTATGATTCATTTGAAACGCGACTGAAGGGAAACGGCGACCGTTCGATGACGGCCGCCGTTTTTTGGAAGGGGAGGAGACCTGATGATTCCGGATGAAGATTACGAGCTTCCTGTGAGCGCAAGAGCCGCGTCCAGCGATAGATTGTCTGGACTCGATTGGATTCTGGCCGTAGGGATTGTGTTTGCATCGATTGCCCTCCTGTTCTTCTGGGCCTTCCCAGGCATATACCCCGATGCGTGGGACGATGTCGTCGTGGCGGCGGGGCTTCGTCCTGCGGCCGAGATCGCGCCGGGAATCTGGCATATCTCCGTCTCAGGTCTCTTCAGGTGGCTGGGTCTTCCCTTGGGGCTCACCGTGCTGAAGGTGCTTGGTGCTGTGGCCGTGGGAATCTGCGGCGGCATGGTCTATCTGCTTTTCCGGGAGCTGCTTTCGCTTTCCAGCCGCCTTCGTCTGCAGTATTCGCCGCAGCGCTATCTGATCGTCCGCCTCGCATCGGTGCTGGGTTCGATCTTTTTCGTGTGTGCCGATCCTGTATGGCGGGCAGGGCAGTTGTTCTCGCCCGTGACGTTCCTCCTGCTGCTGTCGGTTTTCGGCATGTATCTCTTCTTCTCCTTCCTGCAGCGCGGCAGGCTGGCATCCGCCTATGGTGCGATGTTTGTGCTTGGCGTTCTTTCCGCGGAGACACCCATGGGTTTTGTCCTCGTCGCCTTTTGCTGGATGGTGTATTTCCTGGCGGTGCGCCACGTGCTCTCGTTCGACATGCCGCTGCTCAATCCTTTCATCGAGCAGATATCCAAATGGCACATGACGTTCCTTTTCGTGTTCGGCCTTCTGCTCGCGATCGCATCGAACTGCATGGGGTTCGCGGCGCTGGGCGGCCTTGAGGCGGCTGGAATGACAACAGGCGATATGGCGGTGGCGTACGGCGTGCGGATCTGGCATCTGCTTACTTCTGCCGCTTCTCCGCTCGGCTGGGTGCTGGCGCTTGGCGTGGTGCTTCTTCCATGCGGTGTGTCGGCCGGGCTGCTGCCGCGCGCCGTGGACGAGGAGCAGTTCCTTCCGTACCACATAGGTGCGATCTTCATCGCCACGGGTCTGCTGGCATACGCGCAGTTGGCCTCGCTCGATCCCCTCTGGATGTGGACGTGGATATCCAATCCCCCGCAGTTCCATTCGCAATATCTTCTCTGCCTGCTGATGCTGGCCGCCTCGGTGACGGTCACGCTCGGGCTGGTGGTTCTCGGGGTCGATGCCTTCTGCCGCAACCATCGCCGCCTGGCGCAGCAGATGTTCGCCGAGATGCAGATGGAGGATACGGAGGAGCAGATGCTGGCTTCCAAGCGCTTCCTCGGGTCTGTCCGCCGCTTCGGGCTGGTAGCCCTTCCCGTTCTTCTGCTGCTGGGCGTGGTTCCCGGGCGCAGGCTCGCCGTTCCGCGGCAGATGGCCGCGATTCTCGACGACTACGTGCGCGAGGTCTGCGAAGAGTGCGGCGATGTCCGCTGGCTGTTCACGGACGGCAAGTTCGATTCTGTCGTGGAAGTGATGGCCGCATGCGATGGCCGGCGCATCCGCGCGCTGTCGCTCATGGCAGGGAACACCCCGCGTGATGTGTGGATCCGTTCCCACGAGATGGACGACAAGGAGGACATCCTCACCGCGCAGAGCGGCGCCGCCGCGACGCTGCGTACCTGGGTGCGCGACAAGCCAGACCGTCTTTCGAAGGTGGCCCTGCAGATGGGGCTTGCCATGTGGAAGCGAGACGGCAAGACGCCTCCCCCCTGCTCCGGCGTGCTGTGCAGGCCGGTGGGCATGGACGAATCCGCGCGTGAGCGCGGCATCGCCGCGGCGAAGGCCATCGCTCTTCGCATGCTCGATCTCTATCGTGCAGGCGGCACGGCCAAGGCCGCCGGCGTCACGATCAACGAACTCTTCCTCTTTGTACAGTGGCGGCTTTCTCGGATGATGCGGGCGAACGCGGAGAGTGCGGACCGTGCGGGCCGTACCGAGGAGGCGATGGCGCAGGTGAAGCTTGCGGATGAACTGGACCGCTGCAATTCCGCCATCCAGAGCATCCGTAGCAGCATGGAGAGGATGCGCCAGTACATGATGAGCAAGATGACGCCCAGAGAGGGGCTGCAGCTCGCGCTCGTGAGGGCCGATTTCTCGCTTGCCCGCAAGTATGCGGAACCCATTCTGGATGCCGAGCCAACCGACCCCAACGCCAACTTCGGCATGGGTATGAGCTATTTCGTGGAAGGGCAGTGGGCGCGTGCGGAGGACTTCCTGCGTCGTTGTCTCGTGCGCAATCCCACGGAACCTGCGGTATACAACAATCTTGCGATCATCCAGCTCAAGACCGGACGCTTCGATGCGGCGCGGCGCAACGCCAACAAGGCCCTTGAGCTCGTTCCGGAGTCCGCCGAGGTGAAGGATACGATACAGCAGATAGAAAAGGCCTACAGGCTGGCCGTCAAGGCCGGAACGGTTTCCAAGGAAGATGCAGATAGGAAAAGCAGAACGAATACAGATGAAAAACCAGATCAACATGCTCAACCAGCTTCAGGAACTCGTCCTGACGCGCGATGAACTCCACCAGACCGATGGCGGGGCGCATACGGATGCGCTCGATCAGTCGATAGACGCGCTTGTGGAGAGGCTGGATCCCCAGCCGAAGGCCCTTTACCAGCGTCTATACAAGAAGAGCCACATCGTGATGGCGCCGATGTCCGACGGCTGCTGCGCGGTGTGCGGGATGCGTCTGCCGATCTCGCAGATGCAGCAGGTACGCCTGGCGAAGACCCTGCAGACATGCAGCTCGTGTGGCCGCATGCTCTACAACGAGGAAGAGGATGCGCCGCGCAACATGCGCGAGATGTCCGGTCGCGGCGAGCCGCGTAAGACCGGCATAAGCCGCTTCTCCGCGGAAGAGCTGATGGTGTGCGATCTCAAGGGCGACACCACGAAGGCGGTCATTGGCGAACTGGCCGAGGTCATGTCGCTCAATAGGTTCGTGTCCAACCCCGATGCCCTCGTCACGGCCGCGATGGAGAGGGAGAGCATTCTTTCCACGGCCATGGGCAATGGCCTTGCGTTCCCGCATGTACGCGGGGTTGAAGGCGGCGGACTGACCCTGGCGCTCGGCGTCTCGAAGAAGGGATTCCGGTATGATGCCGCTGGCGAGATCGTCCACCTTGTGTTTTTCAGCGTCATCCCGGTGGCCGTGAGCCCGTTCTATCTGCGGTTGATGGCGGGGCTGTCCGAAGCCTTCACCAAGGCGGAGAACCGCAAGGCCCTGATGAATGCCGCAAGCACGCCGGCCGACCTGTGGAAGGCGTTCATGAGGACCACGCGCCACACGATCCGCTAGGGGGCCGTCTGGACTGTGATTGGAGAATCCTGCGGCGCTTCCCTGCACCAGCCTCGGCGATGGCAATGTTTCGGTAGGAAAAGGACAAGACACGATGAAATTTCAGACGATACCTGCATGGAACGCAAGAAAGCATGTCGTGAAGATCGCGGCTGCGTTGGTGTTCATTTTGGGAATGGATGGTTGGGTGTTAGCGGCGCATCCAGATGTGACGGATTTCGATTCGGGGCTTGTCGTTACCGAAGATACGACATTCTCCGGCGTTACGAATCGTTATGACCGCATCGGCAACAAGATACATGCGAACCTCACGCTTGAAAACTATAGCTACGTACGTATACAAGGCCACGCTACGATACAGGGTACCATTCCCATGGGGCCTGTGGACTCTTCGGCAGTGAACCAGTGTCCGGTTGTGACGATCAAGAGCAATTGCGGCTTCTATGCATCATATCGCAACACGCCTGGATTCCTGGACGAGGAAGACAGCAATGTCAAGCGAACGAGCCAGACGTTCGTGCTCGGCCAGAATGGCGGTTCTGGGCGGTTCCTCGTACAGGCCAAAGGAAATAATTTCGGCGCTAATGTCGACAATGTGTCGCTCTGGATAGAAAGGCTGGTCGTCTCGCCGAACGCTACGACAGATGGTGACAGGTTTGACATCCTTCAGCTGGATCAGAACGGCAATGCCGACATCACCTGCATCGTCAACGAGAACGCGAAGCCCGCGCGCATCGTCTTCAATGGCGGCTGGTTGCGCAACAGCTATATGAATGGTGCGGGATTTCAGCTTTCGCCGGCGGAAGGATGCGTACTGGAGCTTGAGGCGATAAACTGGAACGATATAAAGATAGTGAAGGCGTTCCTATCCTCCACGCTCAACGGTGGCAAGGGGACGGTGAGGTTCAAGGGGAAATGCAACATTGTCATCCAGGAAAAGGGTGGGAACCTTCCCGGAATCGGGAACTCGAACAGGATGCCCTACTATCTTGCCGCGACCAACTCGCCCATAGAGTGGAAGCAGACGGGAAACCTTGTCCTTGACAGCAACGCTTTCATCACCTGCATGGATGACGACCAGCTCCCATACAAGGCGGAGACGGGCATCGTCCGCCTGCAAAGCAACGCGATCCTCGACCCGAACGGAACATCGCAGAAGCTGCGCTCGCTTATTGCTACATCGTCTTCGGCGCTGGTCACCAACGCGATGGCCAGACACGAGGGCAACACTGTCACATCCACGCTCGTATTCGGCGCGGACGACCAGGACGGCGTGTTTTCCGCGACATGCTGCGACAACGTGAATGTGGAGAAGATCGGCTCGGGAACGCTGGTGGTCTCGAACGTGACGGTACGCGGCACGTTCACCGTGAGCGCGGGCAGGGTGGTGTTCGTTGGGAACAACGTATTCGAGAATCCTGTCGTCTATGCGGATGGCGTGGAGGTGGTCACTCCTCCAACGTCGCCGAACCCCATAGTCAACCTGTGCGACGACGCGAGAATCCCGGCGGGCACGGGCGCCTACAGGTACATGTACGTCAAGGAAGACGCGGGGACGACGTACGCGTATGCGGGGGACTATCTCGATGGACTGGACATCGACATCCGCAGCGGTACGCTCAAGTTCACGGGAATCACGACGGACAAGTGGTGGCGCTTCACCTTCAAGGCCGCCGCGGACGTCACGCAGTCAAGCACTGGCGCGGTAACGAGGGCTGAACTCGGTACGATATCGCTCATGGCTACGAATGCCGCGAGCTTTGCATACAAGGACGATAAGTGCCTGAGTCTCGGCTTGCAGACGAACAACGTGCAGCCAAGCTCCTAAGCCGATCTCCAACCTGGCTACTGCATGCACGGAATCGGCGAGACGCCCTGCCCCTACGAGGTCAACGGACGTATCTGGATGGACGCGTCGGCCTTGTTCGATCAGCAACTGCACACGGTGTTCAAGACGGCGTGGCCTTCAATAAAGGAGCATGATCCAAGCACATGGAACCATGTCGTGCTGCGTCTGCCGACGGATAGCGGTCCCGTGGCGTCATACGGATTGCAGACTACGCAATGGGGGCATGGGGCGTCCCTGTACAAGTGGATGGTGGAATCTTCCGCGAACGGTATCGACTGGAACGTACGCGATGACCACGTGCCCAAGTGGGGCGTCACGACCGGGCTCTCCAAGGAAGAGCATTTCAAGATATCGGAATTTCCGAAGGACGATTGCGCTAGCGAGGGATACTTCAACAACGGCGTCCCGTACCAGTTCACGCAGGGCGCGACCGCGGCGGATACTCTGGAGGGTGTGAAGGTCGCCGTGGCCACGAACGCCGTCCTGGATACATCCTATCTGCTCGATAGCGCCATCGCCATCGCCTCGCTCACGATTGATTGCGTGAACGGCGCCGGCACAATCACCAAGTTCGCGCCGGCCGAGAACGGTGCCTTGTATCTCGTCTCCATGCCGCCCATGGACGGATTCTCGTACCGTCCGCCGGTGACGTTCGGGAGCGTGGTCGCGGCGGATCGCTTCGCCTCGTGGCGGGTGTATGTGGATGGCGTATTCTCGCCGTTCCTATGCGTTGCGGTGGACGGATCCGGCCGGCTCGTCGTCCGCCGCCGTCGTGGCGTCCGCGTGCTGATCCGCTGATACGTCTTCTGCTGACGCGTCTTCTGCTTGTAAATCGGGCGTAAATATGGCATACTATCCGCGTTTCTGAAAGGAGCAGGATAGGGAGATGGGTTCTAGCGGAAAGATCGTCGTGCCGGAAGGCGGACGGATATCGATGAAGGACGGGAAGCTGTGCGTTCCCGACAACCCGATTGTGCCGTTCATCGAGGGTGACGGCACGGGGCCGGACATAACGCGCGCGGCCATGATGGTGTGGAATGCGGCCGTGGATGCGGCCTATTCTGGACGTCGCCGGATCAGCTGGATGGAGGTGTACGCGGGCGAGAAGGCGAACGCCGTGTACGGTCCGGGCACGTGGCTGCCGCAGGAGACCCTTGACGCCTGCCGCGATTATCTCGTGTCGATAAAGGGCCCTCTCACCACGCCTGTCGGCGGCGGCATCCGCTCCATCAACGTGGCGATGCGCCAGCAGCTCGACCTCTACGTGTGCCTGAGGCCGGTGAGATGGTTCAAGGGCGTGCCTTCGCCAGTGAAGCATCCCGAGCTTACGGACATGGTGATCTTCCGCGAGAACACCGAGGACATCTACGCCGGCATCGAATGGATGAACGGCACGCCCGAGGTGGAGAAGGTGAAGAGGTTCCTGCTAGAGGAGATGGGTGTGAAGAAGATCCGCTTCCCGCAGACGGCCTCGATCGGCATCAAGCCCGTCTCCGTGGAGGGTACGGAGCGCCTCGTGAAGGCCGCGCTCGACTACGCCATCGCCAACGATCGCAGGTCGGTGACGCTTGTCCACAAGGGCAACATCCAGAAGTTCACCGAGGGCGCGTTCCGCGACTGGGGCTACGCGCTCGCGAAGCGCGACTACGGCGCGAAGCCGATCGGCGACGGGCCATGGTGCGAATTCACGAACCCGAAGACCGGCCGTATGATCACGGTGAAGGACTGCATCTGCGACGCGTTTCTGCAGCAGATACTGACGCGCCCTGCGGAGTACGATGTCATAGCGACGCTCAACCTCAACGGCGACTATGTTTCCGACGCGCTCGCCGCCACGGTGGGTGGTATCGGCATCGCCCCGGGCGCGAACATCAACTACCAGACGGGCGTGGCGGTGTTCGAGGCCACGCACGGCACGGCGCCCAAGTACGCCGGGCAGGACAAGGTGAACCCGGGCTCCCTCATCCTCTCCGGCGAGATGATGCTCAGGTACATGGGCTGGACCGAGGCGGCGGACCTGATCATAGCCGCGATGGACAGGGTGGTGGCCGCCAAGACCGTCACCTACGATTTCGCCCGCCAGATGGAAGGCGCCACGGAGGTCAAGTGTTCCGAGTTCGGCAAGGCCCTGGTGGCGGCGATGGAAAAGGGTTGAAAGGTTGAGAAGTTGAAAGGTTGAAAGGACACGACAATGAACGACTGCTGCATATTCGCGGGCCAGGGCGCGCAAATCCCTGGAATGGGCCGCGACTTCGCCGAGGCCGATGCCGAGGTGATGGGCTTTTTCGACAAGGCGAACGCCGTACTTGGCTTCGACCTCAAGAAGACGTGCTTTGAAGGCCCGGCGGAGGAGCTGACGAAGTCGAACATCTGCCAGCCCGCGATATTCGTGGTGAGTTACGCGGCCTACACGCTTCTGCAGAAGCGCCGCCCCACCGAGTTCGCGGCGGCGGCAGGCCTTTCGCTCGGCGAATGGGGCGCGCTGTGCGTGGCGGGGGTGCTGGACTTTGACTCCACGCTCAAGGTCCTCGAGGCACGCGGCAGGTTCATGCAGGAGGCGTGCGAGGCCACTCCATCCGGCATGATCGCGATCGTCGGTGCGTCCCCAGCCCAGCTCGAGGAGCTATGCGCGAAGACCGGCTGCACCGTCGCCAACGTCAATTCCGCGGCGCAGCAGGTGCTTTCGGGCTCCAAGGACGAAGTGGCGGCGGCGGCGACCGTCGCCAGGGAGCTGGGCATAAAGCGCGCCATCCCGCTCGCCACGGCGGGCGCGTTCCATTCGAAGTACATGGCGCCCGCACGCGAGAAGCTCGCGCCGGTCCTCGACACGGTGACGTTCAGCGCGCCCAGGATGCCGGTGCTGTCCAACGTCACGGGCAAGCCCCACCCTGCCGACCCTGCCGCGATAAAGGCGTGCATGCTGGAGCAGGTGACCGGCGCGACCAACTGGGCGGCGGACGTGGCCGCGGCGCAGGCCATCGGATGCGGCCGCTTTGTGGAGTTCGGCCCGGGCAAGGTGCTTTCGGGTCTCGTGAAGAAGATCGACGCGTCGCTCGCCACGCTCAACGTGGCGGACATGGTCTCGCTCGAGGCCACTGTGGCGCAGCTTGGATGAACGGCAAAGGAGGAACAGGTATGAGAAATCTGGAAGGTAAGATCGCGATTGTCACCGGCGCGGCGCGTGGCATCGGCCAGCAGATAGCGAAGGTGCTTGCGGAACGCGGCGCGAAGATCGCGGTCGTCGACCTGAAGGCCGAGTGGTGCGCGGAGACGGTGGGGCTCGTAGAGGCGGCCGGCTCCGAGGCCCTGGCGCTGGGCGTCAACGTGGCGGTGAGCGCGGAGGTCGACCAGTGCGTGAAGGATGTGATCGCCAGGTTCGGCAGGATCGACATCATGGTCAACAACGCCGGCATCACGAAGGACGGGTTGCTGATGCGGATGTCGGACGAGGATTGGGATGCCGTGCTGAACGTGAACCTGAAGGGCACGTTCCTCTTCACGCGCGCGGTAGCACGCCCGATGATGAAGAACAAGGCGGCCGACGGCACGCAGCTCGGCGGCTCGATCGTCAACCTCGCCTCGGTCGTGGGCATAATGGGCAACGCCGGCCAGGCGAACTACACGGCGTCGAAGGGCGGCGTGATAGCGCTCACGAAGACGACCGCCAAGGAACTGGGCAGCAGGAACGTCAGGTGTAACGCCGTGGCGCCGGGGTTCATCCAGTCCAAGATGACGGATGTGCTGCCCGACGACGTGAAGAAGGCGTACATGGACACCATCCCGCTCAAGCGCTTCGGCACCGCGCTCGACATCGCCAGGTGCGTGGCGTTCCTCGTCTCCGACGAGGCGGCGTACATCACAGGACAGATAATATCCGTCAACGGCGGCATGATCGGTTGACCGTCTCAGAATCAAGCGCAAGGAGACAGAAAATGGACATCAGCAGAAGCGGTTTCATACTTGGCGGGTTCGCGGCGTCGCTGGCCGGCGCGGCGAAGGGGGCTTCACCATGCTGCCCGGCGCCCGCTTGCCAGGCAAGGCTCAACCTCTGCCTGCAGTGGGGATCGATCCCTACGGCCGACGATTTCAACGCCAAGCTCGACTACATGGAGCAGAACGGCTACGGCGCGGTGGAAAT
The DNA here is from genome assembly GCA_017525225.1 of Kiritimatiellia bacterium. Taxonomy (GTDB): domain Bacteria; phylum Verrucomicrobiota; class Kiritimatiellia; order RFP12; family UBA1067; genus RGIG6720. The sequence goes on along the minus strand of JAFXTB010000068.1, from coordinate 65,009 downwards.
CCCTACCGGGAAGAAGGGCGAATGGGTCCTGGAGAAGGGCGAGGCGTTCGCCAAGGCCATGAAGGGCCGCAAGCTCTTCTGCGCGACAGCGTGTGGCCCGAGCCGCTTCGACTATGCCGACGCCAGGGACAATGACGCCGAGGTGGCGAAGTTCATGCCGGTGCTTGAGGTCCTGGGCGCAATCAAGTCCGTTGGCCTCATCATCTGCCCGGCCCGTTCCAAGCCGGAGGTGGGCCTGAAGGAGTTGCGCGAGGATTTCGTGACGAACACCGGCAAGCGCCTCGCCGAAAAGGCGGCGAAGTGCGGCACGGCGATAATTCTGGAACCTCTGCAGCGCAAGGAGACGCCGTTCTTGCGCCAGGTCTCCGATGGCGCGAAGATGGCGCAGGAGATCGGCCCCGGTTGCAAGGTGATGGCCGACTTCTGGCACATGACCTGGGAGGAGGCCAACGACCGCGCTGCGATGCTGGCGGCAGGACCGCTTCTCGCGCACGTGCACATCGCCTCGCGCAGAAACCGCAAGATCCCTGGATCAGACGGCGCCGCCGACGACTACCGTCTCGGCTTCCAGGGCCTCAAGGAGATCGGCTACCGTGGGGCGGTCTCGCTGGAGGCAGGCTGGGTACCGAAGGGCAAGGACGCCAAAGGCAAGCCGATATTCCCCGATGCCGCCGAGCGCCACCAGATCCTCACGCGCATGTGCGCGTTCCTGCGCGAGCAGTGGGAAGAGGCGTAGACGGGTGCAGGTCCGGCAGGTTCGCGTTCAAGCGGGCAGGGACGTGTCTGCAAATCAGGCCAGAGGCTTCTCCGGCCTTCGGCAGACGGCGGCACGAACGCCACGGGGAGCATCCCCGTGGCATCCCGGTCTTCCCGGACGCGGTGATTCAAGTTGCAAGACCAATGCAGGTCTGATATAATATCCAACGCTGTCTATCGGCGTAGCGATCGCGGTTGCTGCCGCGTCTGTCGCTTGCCGGAGAAATTGGAAAAGAATGAAAAGAGAGGGAGAAATAGCATGAACAGAAGAGATTTTCTTAAGGAATCGGCGCTGGCGGCGACTGCGGCAAGCCTGTCGGCGGTGGCGGCAGATGGCACGCGCGAGATCCGTGTGGCGGTGGTGGGCTGCGGCGGCCGCGGCACAGGCGGCAAGTGGAAGCCCGCCAACAACAACGACTTCTACAAGTTCGGCGCGCTGGGGAACATCCTCCAGGCGGCCGACATCCTGAGGAAGGAGGGCGTGGCCGTGCAGGTGAGGCCCGTGGCTTTCGCCGACTATTTCCTCGACAAGGCCCAGTTCGCCGCCGAGAAGTTCGGGGTCGACAAGGCCAACGCATACGGCGGTGCCAACGGCTACAAGCAGATCATGGCGCGTTCTGACGTGGACCTGGTGATCCTCACGACGCCGCTCAACTTCCGTCCGCGCCACACGATGGCCGCCGTGCAGGCCGGCAAGCACGTGTTCGCCGAGAAGGGCGTGGCGGTGGATGCGCCGGGCGTGCGGCTGATGATAGAGGCGTCCAGGCTCGCGCGGGACAAGAAGATATCCATAGTCTGCGGCACGCAGCGCCGCCACCAGCGCGAGTATCTGCTGCAGAAGAAGGCGCTCGACGAAGGGAAGCTCGGCAAGATCCTCGGCGGCGAGGTCTATTGGAACAGCCGTGTGCCGTGGGTGCGTCCGCGCGCGGCGGAGATGTCCAACAAGGACTATCTCTGTAACAACTGGCTGAACTTCACCGAGCTTTCCGGCGACCACATCTGCGAGCAGCATGTGCACAACATCGACGTGGCGAACTGGTTCCTCGGCCGCTTCCCGAAGACGGTGGTGGCCGTGGGTGCGCGCATGCGCCGCGTATCCGGGAACCAATACGACTTCTTCTCGGGCGATTTCGACTACGGCGACGGGGTGCATATCCATTCGATGTGCCGCCAGATCGCCGACTGCGCGAACAACGTGAGCGAGCTTTTCCGTACCGACAAGGCGGTCATCGTCGGCGGCAGGTCGGTGAAGTGCGAATTTGGGCACAAGCTGGACCTGGAGGGCGACTTCCGCGAGGGCAACCCCTATGTCGTCGAGCATGTCGACCTGTTGAAGTCCATACTCGGCCTGGGGCCCTACCTCAACGAAGGCGAGGATTGCGCGCTGTCCACGGCGTGTGGCATCATGGTGCGCATTTCCGCGTACACGGGCCAGATGGTGGCGCTCAACCAGCTCATCTCCAACGACAAGAGCCCGTACTACAACCTCGCCTGCACGCCCACGCCCGAGGACTTCGAGAAGGACGGCGACGTGGCGATGCCGGCGCTTGGCGACGAACAGTTCCCGTTGCCGGGCAAGCCCTGGGAAGCGAAGACATGATCGATCCAGCATGGCTCAAGGCGCGTGCGGACGATGTGCTCCGGGCCGACGCCATCGATCCGGCGCTGTACGAACGCTACAGCGTCAAGAGGGGGCTTCGCAACGCCGACGGCACGGGCGTGCTGGTGGGGCTCACCACCATCGGCAACGTGCATGGCTACGTGGTGGACGAAGGCGAGAAGCGTGCGGTGGAGGGCCAGCTCTTCTACCGCGGCATAGACGTCAACGACCTCGTGGCGGGATGCGTGGCGGAGCGCCGCTTCGGCTACGAGGAGACGGCGTACCTGTTGCTTTTCGGGGTGCTGCCCACGAGGGCGCAGCTCGATGAGTGGTGCGCCATCCTCGCCGAGCACCGGCGTCTGCCGGAGGGCTTCAAGGAGAACGCCATCATCCGCCGGCCGGGCAAGGACCTGATGAACTCCATAGCCCGCGCCGTGCTCACGGCCTACACCTACGACACTACGCCCGACCTGCTCGACATCGAGACGAACCTCAGGCAGTCGGTGGAGCTGATTGCCGGCTATCCCACGATTGCGGCGTACGCCTACCAGGCGCAGGCGCACTACCATCGCGGTCTTCCCCTGCTGATACGCTATCCCGACCCTGAGAAGTCGACGGCGGAGAACCTGCTGCTGCTCATACGCGAGGATGGTTCGTACACCCAGCTCGAGGCCGAGACCCTGGACCTCGCGCTCATCCTGCACGCCGAGCATGGCGGCGGAAACAACTCGTCGTTCACGACGCACGTCATAACCTCGTCGTTCACCGACGCCTACTCCGCCATCGCCGCCGCGACGCTGTCGCTCAAGGGATCTCGCCACGGCGGCGCGAACCTGCGCGTCATGCGGCAGATGGACGAGATCAAGCGCAACGTGCCGGACTGGACGAGCGAGGATGCCGTGGCGGGCTACATCGAGAAGATCGTGCGTCGCGAGGCAGGAGACGGCTCGGGGCTTGTCTACGGCCTCGGGCATGCCATCTACACGCTCTCCGATCCACGCGCGGTGCTGCTCAAGGCCAAGGCGCGGGAGCTTGCCGAGGCTGACGGACGTACGGACGAGTTCGAGCTCTACTCGCTCATCGAGCGCCTCGGGCCGGAGGTCATCCGCAGCGTGCATCCCGGCGCGAAGGACGTGTGTGCAAACGTGGACCTCTATTCGGGATTCGTGTACGACATGCTCAACATCCCCAAGGAGCTGTACACTCCTCTGTTCGCGGTCGCACGCGTCACAGGCTGGTGCGCGCACCGGCTGGAGGAGCTGGATAACGCCGGCCCCATAATCCGTCCCGCGTACAAGCCGATCTACAGGAAGTTCTCCTATACGCCGCTGTCGGAGCGGGAGTGACGGTTCTGGATTCTCAGGCGATGCCATGAAGTTCGTATATCCGTGGATGCTGATGCTGGTCGCCCTCGTGCCCGTGGCGGGAGCGTTCTGGATATTTCTGCGCGCCCGGGCGGAACGTAGGCTGGCCAGGATGGTGGCCCCTTCGCTCATCGCCCGCCTGTTTCCCGCGTCCTCCGGTCCGCTGCACCGCCTGCAGATGCCGCTCATGGTCGCCGGACTCGCGCTGGTGGCGCTTGCGGCGGCGCGTCCGCAATGGGGGCATTCCTCGCAGAAGTTCGAGGCGCGCAGCCGCAACGTGGTGGTGGCGCTGGACGTATCGCGCTCGATGCTGGTGGCGGATGTACGTCCGAACCGCCTTGAACGTGCCAAGGCCGACATCGCCGACCTGGTCGATTCGCTGGAAGGGGACCGTTGCGCGCTCGTCGCCTTTCGCCGCACTGGCGTGCTGCTGTGCCCGCTCACGACCGACCATGCCTTCCTGCGTTCCGCCCTGGAGGGCGCCTCGCCCGATTCAGCGGCGCGCGGCGAGACGGATCTCGCGGCCGCGATCCGCACGTCCCTCGATGCGCTCGATCCTGCCGCCGATGGCCACAACGCCATCATACTCATCTCCGATGGCGGCGACCTGCGCGGCGGCGCGCTCGACGCGGCCGGTCTCGCCAGGAAGCGTGGCGTGCCGGTATTCACCGTGGGCATCGGCGACCCCAGGCGCGCGGGCGTGGTCCCGGGCGAGGACGGCAAGGGCGTGCAGCAGTACAAGGGCCAGGCGGTGACCGCGAAGCTCGAGGACCAGACCCTCGCGGCTATAGCCAAGGCGTCCGGCGGCAGGTATGTGCCGCTCGCGACGGCCGGCACCGCCGAGACGACGCTTGGGGCCATCTACCGCAGGTTTCTCCGCCAGGTGGCGGCCAAGGAACAGGCCGAGGAGGAGGAGCTTCGGGCGACGGAGCGGTTCGGCGTGTTTCTCGTGCCGGGACTGCTGCTGATGCTGCTGGCTGGGATGCTTTCGCGCGGACGCTTCGCCGGCCGTCGCAGGCGCGAGGCCGCGGCGCTTCTTGCCGCCATGCTTGCCGTGTTCGCCGTGCATGCACAGGCTCCAGCCGCCGCCCCTGCCGAGGATGGCGGCAGCGCGGAGGATGCGGCGACAAATGCCATGGCGGTCATAGCGCGGGATGCAACCATCCCATCGTACGGAGAATCGCAGCTCACCGATGGCGAGGTGTGGAACAAGGGGGTGGACTACTGGCGCTCGGGCGATGGCACTAACGCCCTTTCAACGCTTCGTCCGCTGATGCTTTCCAGGACGCATGGCGCACGCGCCAGCGAGGTGGTGGGGGCGATCAGGCACGGGCAGATGCTCGCCGCCGCCGCGGAGGACCCGGCAACGGCCGCGGCGGCCGCGGAGGAAGCGGCCTCCGCCATGCAGATCGCGCTACGGGCCGCGCCCGAGGACCAGAGGGCGCAGCGGAACTTCACCCGGGCGTCGGATCGCGTGGCGGAGCTGCGCGAGGCGGCGCACGTTAAGGCCGTACTGGCGGCGGCGCAAGGGCAGGGTCCGGACCAGCAGCTTGGCTCCGCGGTGCAGACGGCGCGCGGGCTCATGAAGGAGTCGGCGGGAGTGCTGACCAACGATGCCCCGCGTGCGCTGGCGCTCTCCGAGGCGATGTCGCGCCAGGCGGCGAAGCTGGCGGATGTGTGGATACCGATCAAGGAGGGCGTGGTGCAGGCGATGGCGCAGAACGCCACGAACCAGCAGCAGCTCGCATACGCGGTGAACGAGATCGAGGCTGCGCGGGAGGCGACGAAGAAGGCCGCGGATTCGCTTGCGGATCTCGATCCCGCCGCGCAGACGCAGCTGGCCCAGGCCGAGGAGTCGCTGAACAGGTTCTGGAAGCTTACCGTCATGCCGCCGGCCGCCATCGCCGAGGGCATCCTGGCCCAGACCAACGCGTTCATCGACGCCGAGAAGATCAACGGCAGGGCATGGCAGCCGGAGGCCCTGGACTTCACCAAGGCGTTTCGCGCGCGTTTCCCGGCGTGGGCGCAGCAGTACGAGCAGCAGGCGCAGGCCGATACCAACAAGCCCCCGTTCACGAAGGAGGCGCAGGCCGAGATAAACGCCCTCGCAGGCGAGGTGGAGAAGATGCAGCTCTCCCTTCTCAAGGCGGAGGATCCGCCGACGATGCTCGACGCCCTCAGGAAGCTGGAACGCATCAGGGAGCTGCTGCCGAAGGACAAGAACGGCGGCGGACAGAACAACCAGCAGCAGAACCAGGACCAGCAGCAGAACCAGAACCAGGACGACAAGCAGCAGGACAAGGACAAGAACAAGGACCAGGACAAGGACGGCAAGCAGCAGGACAAGCAGGACCAGCAGCAGGATCAGAAGCAGGAGGAACAGAAACAGTCCGAGGAGAAGAAGGACCAGCCCCCGCCGAGCGAGGACGAGGTCGAGGCCCTGCTGCAGAAGGCGAAGGACCGCAACGATCAGCATGAAAACGAGAAGAAGGCGCGTATGAGGAAGGTGCCTCCCTCGCCGAACGAGCGCGACTGGTAGCGGGTGGCCCATGTCGGATGCAGGCGTTACTCTGCTGATCTTCGCGCTGTCGGTGGCGTTGTTCGTCGTTGACGTGCTGCCGATGGGGCTTCTGGTGTTCTCGGTGCCGGTGGCCCTCTACTTCGCCGGCATCATCGAGGCGAAGGCCATATTCGCGCCGCTTGTCGGGCAGAGCATAATCCTGGTGGTCGCCATGAGCGTGATAGGGGCCGCGCTCTTCAAGACGGGTATGGCCGAGAGGATAGGCGACAGGCTCTTCAGGTTCTGTCCGGGCGAACGGTCGCTCATCTTCATGGTGACGCTCTTCTCGGGGACGGTGTCGAGCTTCGTGTCGAACACAGGCACGGTGGCGGTGCTGATCCCGATCGTGATGGGCGTGGCGGCGACGCACGGTATAAGGCCGAGCCGTCTGCTGATCCCGCTGACGGCCGGCGCGACTGTCGGCGGGAACATATCGGTGATAGGCTCGCCGGGCAACCTGATCGCGAAGGAGACGATCGAGAAGTTCTCGTCGGGGACGATGTCGGTGACGTTCTTCGAATACGCGAAGATCGGCGTTCCGCTTCTGCTGGCGACTGCGCTTTTCATGGCGATCCTCGGTCCAAGGCTGCTGCCTGCGCGCGATAGCCAGGAGGTGGGGAAGTACGCGGCCCGCACGTCCTCCCGCATCGATGCGCGCGGATGGTTCACGCTTGCCGTCCTGCTCGGCTCGGTCGCATGCATGGTCGCCGCCGACTACGTGAAGGTGCTCCCGCCCATGCACATCACCGCATGCGTTGGGGCGATGGCGGTAGTGCTCTTCCGGGTCATAACGCAGAAGGAGGCATTCGCGGCGTTCGACATGCAGGCGGTGTTCCTGCTGTCGTTCATGACGCCTCTGGGGCAGGCCATGCGCGACACCGGCGCGGCGGACAGCATAGCGCGCGCGGTCGTGTCGCTGGCCGATGGATATGGCCCCATCCTTCTTATGGCCACCCTCTGGCTCACAGTGTGGGGACTTACGCAGGTGATGAGCAACACCGCCACGTGTGCGCTATTCTGTCCGATCGGCTGGAGCATCGCGCAGACGCTCGGCGCCGATCCGCGCGCCGTCGTGATCGCGGTGCTGATGGCGTCGTCCGTCGCGGTGTGCACGCCCCTGGCGATCCCGGCGAACTCCATGATCCTGGTGCCGGGCAACCTCCGCTTCAAGGATTTCCTGCGTCCAGGCCTCGCCCTGAGCGCGGTCGCATTCGTCCTTTCCATGCTGCTCCTGCCGATCCTCTATCCCTTCTTCCCGTAGAGGTCCGCCGGCACCTGGAGCCTTCAGAACCCGGCTCCAGTACCTTCCTTAACGGGCGCGGACAAATTCTGTTAGGCTGATTCAACCACGGAATACTCTGAAACGTACCCTTGTACGGCACGGAAAGGGCTGAGAAATTGAGGTTTCACACATTTCAGCCGATAATTACCTCTCCGAGAGTATCGGCACATGGCAGATGGGCTAATGTCAGCGAGATGCCCGTAGGTCTCTTTCGGGCTGATTTCGGTGCCCCGCGAACGCGGGTCTCCGTGTTTTCCGTGGTTGATGCCTTACGAAAATTGCTCACACTCTTGACCTTAACTTTATCTAACTTTTCCCGTTGACAACGCGGACGGTGGTGTGGTAGAATATTGTTCGCCAAGTCTAATTAGGTTAGACTGCAACAATAAAGAAAGAGAAAACAAACATGCCTTTGTCGATGATGGAAGTAGGTACGCGCCGGAAGATAGCGGCGATACGCGGAAATGACGCCGTGCGCAAGCACCTGGGCTCCTTGGGGTTCACGGAGGGAGCCGTGGTGGAGATTGTCGCAGACAACGGCGGCAACCTTATCCTCGCGGTGATGGACAGCCGCGTGGCGGTTGACCGCAGCCTCGCGCAGCGGATTCTGGTATGACTCTTTGGAAAGGGAAACGGAAATGACACTGAACGAAGTAAAGCCGGGCGGTAGCGTCAAGATCGTCCGCATCAACGGAGCAGGCGCCGTCAAGCGCCGCATCATGGACATGGGGTTGACGAAGGGAACTGAGGTGGCCGTCAGGAAGATAGCGCCTCTCGGCGATCCCATCGAGCTGACGGTGAGGGGCTACGAGCTTTCGATCCGCAAGGACGAGGCGGCGGCAATCGAGGTCGTGTGATTTTTTTGGCACTTAAATTCGCATAGGCTAACTAGTTTAATCAGGGCTAACGAAAGCTTTCGGCATGCCCGATGAAAGGAAAAGCAATGGCAACAAAAATAGCGCTCGCCGGCAATCCGAACTGCGGAAAGACCACGCTGTTCAACGATCTCACCGGATCGGACCAGTATGTCGGCAACTGGCCGGGGGTCACGGTGGAGAAGAAGGACGGCCTACTGTCGGGCCGCAAGGATGTGGTCATACAGGATCTGCCCGGCATCTACTCCCTCTCGCCATATTCGCTGGAGGAGGTTGTCGCGCGCAACTATCTCGTGAGCGAGAAGCCGGATGCCATCCTGAACATCGTCGACGGCTCGAACCTGGAGCGCAACCTCTATCTCACCACACAGCTTCTGGAGCTGGGTCTGCCGATGGTGGTGGCGGTGAACATGGTGGATGTAATGCGCCGGAACGGCGACACGCTCGACATCGCAAGGCTTGAGAAGGCGCTTGGATGCCCGGTGATAGAGATTTCGGCGCTGAAGGGCGAAGGGACGAAGGAGGCGGCGCTGCTGGCGATCGGCGAAGTGGCCAAGAAGCGGATGTCCGAGCGCCCGCACGTGTTCACCGGTTCCGTGGAACATGCGCTGGCGCATATCGAGGAATCGCTGCACGGCAAGGTGGAGAACGCCACGAGCCGTTGGGCGGCCATCAAGGTCTTCGAGCGGGATACGAAGGCGGTAGAGATGCTGAAGGTGCCGACGGACATCGTCGCACACGTTGAGGAGCATATCAAGGACTGCGAGAAGGAGATGGACGACGATGCAGAATCCATCATCACCACTCAGCGCTACGCCTACATACAGAAGATCGTCGGCGAGACGTTCAAGAAGTCCCCGCGCAAGGCGTCGCTGACGCTTTCGGACAAGATCGACAAGGTCGTGACCCATCGTATCCTGGCGTTGCCGATATTCATCCTCTCGCTATGCGTGATGTGGTGGCTTGCCGTCGCCGATGGCGGACCGGGTACCATATTGACAGACTGGGCCAACGACGGATTTCTTGGTGGGGAAGGGTGGCATCTGCCGTTCACCACGCACGAATGCACTGCCGATGGCGCGTACAAGGGCATGGAGTTCGAGGATGCGCAGGATGAATTCGCCAAGCAGGATGCCTCGAAGTCGAAGTGGGAGGAAGCCTATCTGGAGAAGGTCAACGAGGGCAAGCCCGATGGCGAGAAGGTCGAGAAGATGCCCGAAAAGATCGACGAGGCCATCGCCAAGACGATTGTCGCCAAGGGCGTGTTCGTAGAGGACGAGGAGACGGGCGAGCCAAAGACCAAGGAATGCGACTGCGAGAAATGCACGAAGAAACGCGAGGCTGGCGAAGATTGCGAGGGCTGCGGCTGTGGTTGCGGCGAACCGGAAATGTGGGATGTCGACTATGCGGCCTATCAGAAGGCCGCCGAATACGAAGAGCCTGATCCGTCGCAATTTGGAGTATGGGTGCCCGGGATTGGCGCGCTGATCAGCAGCGCCATGGAAAAGATGGGCGTGAACGAAACGGTCGCTTCGCTGGTCAACGACGGCGCATGGGGCGGCGTTGCCACGGTACTCGGCTTTGTACCCGTGATCTGCGTGGTATTCCTGTTCCTCGCGTTCCTTGAAGACTGCGGATACATGGCGCGCGTGGCATTCATCATGGACCGCCTCTTCCGCAAGTTCGGACTTTCGGGCAAGAGCTTCATCCCGATGATAGTGGGCAAGGGTTGCGGGGTGCCGGCCGTGATGGCCGCCAGGACGATCGAGAGCGAACGCGACCGCCGCATGACGATCATCCTCGCCACATTCATCCCCTGTGGCGCGAAGACGGTGATCATAGCCATGTTCGCGGCGATCTTCTTCCGCGACATGTGGTATGTGGCGCCGCTCATGGATGTGGTCGGCATAGCCATAATAGTGCTTGGCGGCATTGCTTTGAAGAAGTCCAAGGCGTTCTCGGGCGAGGCCGCGCCGTTCGTGATGGAACTTCCTGCCTATCACATGCCGACCTTTGGAGGCATCTTCCGCCATACGTGGAATCGCGTGAAGGCATATATGCTCAAGGCCGGCATGATCATCTTTCCCGCCTGCGTGTTCCTCTGGTTCATCATGCACTTCGACTGGGGCTTCAACCTGCTTGCCGACGAGGAGATCGAGAAGTCGATGCTGCACGACATGGGTTCGTGGATCGCCTGGCTCTTCGCGCCGCTCGGCTTCGGCACTTGGCAGGGCGCGGCGGCATCCGTCTCGGCCGAGATTGCGAAGGAACAGGCCACCGCGACGCTCGGCCTCGTGGCGGCGAACATGGATGGCGCCTCGACGGCGGCGCATGTCTCCAACCTGTTCGCCTCGATGAGCGACTTCCCGAAGCTCGCGGCGCTGTCGTTCATGCTCTTCAACCTGTTCGTGCCGCCGTGCATGGTCGCGATCGCCGTCACCTTCCGCGAGATGGGGTCCAAGGCATGGGGTTGGTTCGCGGTCGGCTTCCAGCTGCTCGTAGGATACATGCTTGCGCTCTCGGCCTATCAACTCGGCATGCTTTTCGCCGGCGGCGGTTTCGGCATCTGGACGGCCATAGCGATCGTGGTCGACCTATGGTGCCTGTGGATGGTGGTGCGCCCGGCGAAATGTAAAATGTAACATGCAGAATGTAGAATGGAGAATGGAAGATGTCGAATGGTTCGATAGTAGTGCTGGTTGTCATTGGTACGTTGGCGGCGCTGGCCGTGTGGCGGAATCTCAGGAAAGGGGCTCCCTGCTCCTGCGGATGCTCCGACGAGGAATGTTGCGAAGGCTGCTGCGGACACGCAAAAAAGGACAGTTAGGTCTTGCGGCGGCAAGCTTGGTTTGGTAAACTACAACGCGTCTCGTGCGAAATCGCCGGGCGCATAAAAAAAAGGAGAAAGAGATGAGTTCAAAGCAGATTCTGGCGGCCCTTTGCGCGGCCGGCCTTGCGTGTGGGGCTTTGGCCGAGGAGTCCAAGGCCGAGTCCGAAAAGGAAAAGGAAGAGAAGGAAGGCCTTTCCTTCACCCCCGGCGAAGGGGTGTCGTTCGGCGAGATGCAGATCGTCACGGCCGAAGTCGGCCTGGCGCTCGACTCGAAGTACATGACATACGGCGTCATGGATGGCAAGGATCCGATCCTTACCCCGAATGCCACGCTCACGTTCTTCGACTGGGTGTATTTCGACGTCTCGGCCATATACGATCTCACCAAGGGCAACGGCAAGCGGGGCGGCTACGGCAGGCGGGCCGGGGAATGGACCACGCTCGATTCCACCGTCGGCATCGCGCACGACTTCGAGCTCAACGAGACGCTTGGCGCGCTCTCCGTGGACTTCAACTACATCTATGAATACCTCCGCCGCTACAAGTACCACAATTCAAGCGGCGAGGACAAGGACATGGGCGACACGCAGTACCTGAACCTTGAGCTGTCGCTCGGGGACCTCTGGTTTGAGCCGACGTTCGCCGTAGAGCGCGACCTCATGGCCGACGACGGCACGTACTTCAACTTCGAGGTCGGGCACAAGTTCACGATCATCGGCGATGATGAGGATCCCACGCTCACGTTCCGTCCTTCCGTCGGCCAGGGCTTCGGCAACACCCTGCGTGCGCGCGGATACTTCTACACGCATCCGGGTTCGGACGAGCCGCTTGACCATGGCGGGTTCATGGATACATCCGTCAAGGGCGAGTTCGAGCTGCCCATAAACGACTGGCTGTCGATCACCGCGTACGTGGCCTACTACGACTATCTGTTCGACGCCAACATGCGTGACGGCGCCCGTTCGCACAATGCGGAATGGGGCGGTGCCGACCGTTACAGATATTCCTGGAATGTCGTTGGCGGCGTGGCCATCACCGCGACGTTCTAAGCATTCCTACCACTCCACTGGCCTGAGGCCGTGAGCCATCAGGTAGGAGTTGGCCTTCAGGAAATGCCCGCAGCCGAAGAATCCCCGGTGTGCGGATAGAGGGGAAGGGTGCGCTGTTTCCAGCACCAGATGTCTGGTGCGGTCGATCAGCGCCCCCTTTCTCTGCGCATACGATCCCCACAGCATGAACACAAGGTGCTCGCGGCCGTTGGCCAGCCTGTCGATCACGGCGTCGGTGAAGGTCTCCCATCCGCGGCCCTGGTGCGACCCTGCCATGTTCGCCCCGCCCGACACCGTCAGGGTGGCGTTCAGCAGCAGCACGCCCTGGTCGGCCCAGCCGGAAAGATCGCCGCTACGGTTGCTGAACGGCGTCTTGTATTCGCTTTCAAGCTCCTTGAATATGTTCACCAGCGACGGAGGCCGTTCCACGCCTTCCGGCACCGAGAAGCACAGCCCATGCGCCTGGCGCGGGTTGTGGTAGGGGTCCTGGCCGAGGATGACCACCTTGACCTTGTCGAACGGAGTGCGGTTGAACGCCTCGAAGATGAGGCGCCCAGGAGGATATACAATGCCATGCGCATAGGCGTCCTTCACGAACTGCACGAGCTTCGCGAAGTAGGGGCTGGCGAACTCGCTGGCGAGAACGCTTTTCCAGGATTCGTGTATCTTTACATCCATGGCGTGCATTGTACCATAATTCCGGGATGCCGGCATGCAAAATGTCTGGGAATGTGGCGATGGCGGAGGGTTGTGAAGCTTCTCCCTTTCGCGAAGCCCTAAACTTTGGTACAATAGGGGCACGCGAAGAGAAAGGATTGCAATGGCGAACATACGAAAAGGCAGGGTCGCAGGTCTCGCGCTGGCAGTGGCGCTGTTTGCCGCAGGGGGTGTCCGGGCTGACGGGGCGTTCAGTCCCGCCATCACGGTGACGTTCACCGATACGCGCACGATAGCGGCGCATGTTCAGTCGCTTGGCAAGGGGACGTCGGACATGCTGCTCAACCGCTCTATCCCGGCGGCGATCGTCAATTCGCCGGCAGCCCGCATGTTCGGCCCGATGCGCCCGGGTGCCAACGGGGTATCCGTCTGCTACGTGGATTCGCAGGTCATCGCCCGTATCCTCGCCACGCCGGCGAACGCCGCCGGCCGCAAGAAGCGCGAGGCCGATCTGGCGCGGGCGAAGCACTGGACGCTCTACTATCCGGCGTCCATCGGCCCGGCGGCCTTCCTCAAGGCGCATCCCACGGTCAAGAACGTCAACGGATGCCTTGCGATCCCGCCGGCACAGGGGCAGCCGGGGCCGGTGGTCTATGCGCTCTATTCCCCTGATGGGCAATGGGTCTCCCTTTCCGTGTCGGCGGTGCTTGCCAAGCATACGCCGGTGGCGGCCGCGCCGGCGCTAAAGTACAAGCTCGGCCGCGACCTCGCGTTCATACAGATGAGCGCCGCAGGTTCGCGCGCGCTGTTCCAGTCCGACGCCTGCGCGGGCGGTTCCATATTCGTTCGCATGGGGCCTTCCGGCCTGGAGCTCGACGGCACGGTGCGCATGAAGCCAGGCCAGGCCTCCGGCACGCTGCCGGCGGGGGCGATGGGTCTTGCCCGCGTACCAGCGACAGCGCCGCTTTTCGGTGTCACCACCTCCCGTTCGGACATCCGTTCGGCAGAGGTGTTCGCCATCGCCGGACCGGAGGTGTCGTCGTTCGTCGGCAGGTCGCTCGTGCAGGCCCGTGCGCCCGGCTCGCCCGCCACTGCGTACCATCTGCCGGCCTGGGCCCCGCCCGGCAAGCCGGCGCCGAAGGCCGTCGGCCTGCCGCACAACCGCCTTGCCGCCATACTGCCCGAAGCGTCCCGGCGCGCGGATCTTGAGAACGTGATGTTCTGCTCGCCTACGGAGGTACTGCGCCAGAGTCTGCCGCGCATCGCCGCCAAGATGCCGATAAAGGATGCGGTGCAGCTGGAGCTCGGCATCCGCCTGCTCAAGCCGGTGCGTGGCGACGGACTGGGCTTCATGAGCTGGCGCCAGGGGCCGAACGAGCGGTTCTTCATCAGGATATCCCGCGACGAGCTGCGCGGCACGGTTGGACTCTGGAGTTCGCTCTTCCTCTGATTGTCGCCATGCATCGGCTGCTCGTACCATCTGAATGTCTTTCTCTCGGGCAGGCCGTCCTGCCGCCTGGCGCAGCGCACCATCTGAAAGTGCTGCGTCCCAGGCCGGGCGAGGCAATAGAGCTTTTCGACGGCTGTGGCCATACGCGCCGCTATGTGTTCTCGGCAGGTGCGCTGGCGGCCTCCGGCCCATGCGTAGACCATCCCAGGCCGCCGAGGGAGCTGTCGCTTTTCGCGTGCGTTACAAAGGGCAGCCGCTGGGACTGGACCATCGAGAAGGCCGTGGAGCTGGGCGTCACGCGCATCGTGCCGGTCATCTCTGAGCGCTGCATCGTGCGCCTGTCTGCGTCGGAGCGTCCTTCAAAGGCCGCGCGCTGGCGGCGGATCGCCGAGGATGCCGCACGCCAGTCCGACGCCGTATGGCTGCCGGAGGTCATGGAGGCGGAGGACTTCCCCGTCGCCCTCGATCTCGCCGCGCATTGCGGCCGCGTGTTCGCGGGTGCGCTCATGTCGCCGCCGCCGCCGCCGCTCTGGTCCGCGCTGGGAACGTGTGGCGGATCCGGAGGGCTTGGACTTTTCGTCGGGCCGGAAGGGGACTTCACTCCGGATGAACTTCGCGCGCTGCTGGCCGTGGCGGAGCCAGTGTCGCTCGGGCCTACGATCCTGCGGGCGGAAACGGCCGCCATATACGGGATGTCGGTACTGGCCGCCTTTTCCGAGTCCATGGAACATGGAATGAAGCAAGGGAGCGTGAAAACATGAAAGAACTGCTTGTGTGCGCCATGGCAGGCGCATGCGCCGTGTCGTATGCGGCCGGCGATCCATACGACTACAAGGAGCTTGTAACGCGCGAGATCGTGCCTGTGAAGACGGCAGTGAACGCCGCCGGGCGCAGTGTGGCCGATTTCGGACGCGATGCTGTCGGCTGGCTCGAGCTGGAAGGGCCGGCGGCCGGACCGTACGAGATAGTCATCGGTGAACTGTGCAATGCGCGCGGGGAGGTGACCAACGAGTATCCACGGTCCAACATCCGCTGCCAGCGGCTGAAGGGGTTCAAGCAGGCGGGCCGCCATCGCGTAGAGATGCCACCTGACTCCTTCAATCTCAAGGGCTGGGATACGAAGGCACCTGCGATCCTGCTGCCTGAACGCTTCGGAATCGTGACGCCGTTCCGCTATGCGGAGATAGTGCGATGTCCGCCTGCCCGGCTGCGCCAGATCGCGGTGAACTATCCCATCGACATGGGCAAGAGCGCCTTCGAGTGCGACAACGCCGACCTTGTGCGCGTGTATGACTTCTGCAAGTATTCCATACTGGCCACCTCGTTCTGCGGCGTGTATGTGGATGGCGACCGCGAGCGTACCCCGTACGAGGCCGACGCCTACATCAACCAGCTGAGCCACTACGCGATCGACGACGACTGCTCGTTGGCGCGCAAGTCGCACGAATGGCTCATGTAGCATCCCACCTGGCCGACCGAATGGCGTCAGCATTCCATCAAGATGGCGTGGGCGGACTGGATGTGGACGGGTGATACGCGCTCGATAGGCAAATACTACGCCTCACTCAAGGGGGATAAGCTCATGGACCGCTTTGCACGCCCGTCCGATGGGCTTCTCGAGACAGGCGGCGAACGGCGCAAGGGCGCGAAGCCCGGCGCAAGCGACATCGTGGACTGGCCGGCTGAATCCCGCGATGGATTCGTGTTCAAGCCTGTCAATGCGGTCGTCAACGCCTTCTACCACCGCAACCTGCTGGAGCTTGCCGACATCGCGGGCGCGCTTGGCCGGCCGGACGATGCCGCCGCGTTCGTCGCTCGTGCGAAGGCCGTGCACGCCGCCTTCCATAAGGCCTTCTTCCGGCCTTCCATCGGACTATATGCCGATGGCGAAGGCACCGACCACTGTTCGCTGCATGCCAATGCGGCCGCGCTGGCCTTCGGGCTGGTGCCCCCGCGCCATGTCGCGCAGGTGGCAGACTATGTCGAGAAGAGGGGCATGGCGTGCAGCACGTATTTCGCGCAGTATCTGCTTGAGGCACTCTGCCTGGCAGACCGCGCCGAGGCCGCCGTGAGGCTTATGTCCACCAGAGGAAAGGCTGGATGGATCGGCATGATGGACTTCGGTTCGACCATCACCATGGAAGCCTGGACCGTCGCCGACAAGCCAAATCTCGACCTGAACCACGCCTGGGCCTCCGAACCATTGAACATCATCTCGCGCTTCATCCTGGGGGTGACTCCGCTTGAGCCTGGATTCCGGAAGGTGTCGATTCGTCCTCGGCTTGGCGGACTCAGGCACGTGAAGGCGACAATCCCCACAGTTGCCGGGCCTATCTCAATCGAGGCCACGCCCGACAGGCTCGGGTTCTCGTCCCCATCCCCGGCGCTTGTCGAGTTCGCTGGCCGTCGCCTCGAGCTTCCAGCCGGCCGCCACGATGTCTCGCGCTAGGGACTCCACGGCAATGTACGGCAACAGACATTCAAGGCATGCAGGCATCGCGATCACCGCGGCCGCCTCCATTGCCGTCTGCGGAATCGCGTTCGCCGGTGTCGGCGGCGCTGGCGGCGTTCTGCCGGACGGGTACTGTCCGCCGCTCATCTCCAACGGCGACCTGAACATGCTCGTGGACTGGTGGGGTGGACAGGGTACGAACGTATACTTCAACCTCAGGACCGAAGTCTACTGGCAGGGGCGCCGCGGAGTGGCCCGCGAGGCCCCGCTCTTCGGATTCGGGAGGTTCAACCCCACGATGTCCATCGACGGCGTGGATGCAGGGTGCCCGGGCGAATGGACGCAGACGCTCGACATCACGAACGCCATCGTCGAGACCGTCGGGAGATATGCGGGGGTGGAGACGTCCACGAGGACGTTCTGCGCCCTGCACCGCAACGTTGTCGGCGTCAGACGGACGTTCACAGCCACGGATGGCAAACGCCACTCCCTGACCTGCGGCATGGACTACAACCTTCCGCCGCACGATAGGCTGGCAGGCGAATGGAAGGAAATCGGCGGGATGCGTCGCTACACCGGCCGCACGTACGGGCATCGCGTCACGGACTTCACGATATCGGTCGTCGCGGCGGACGGAGGCGGCGTTTCGAGATCGTTCTCGCTAGCGCCCGGGGAGACGAGGACCGTGGATTGGTTCATCGTGTTCACCGATACGCTTGAACTCGAGAACGTGGGCGACTCCAACAGCCTTTGTGCTGAAAGGAGACGTGCGCATCCGCCGGTTGCGAGGGCCGATGCGCTCTGCCGGGAACTTGCACGTGGCGGCTGGGACGGGCTTTTCAGCGAGCATTCACGGCGCTGGAACGCATACTTCGGAGAATCGTTTGTGCGCGTGCCGGACGCCAGGCTCCAGCGAATGTACGACGTGGCGCAGTACCACCTCAGATGCAACGCCGGCAGATGGGGCTTCCCGGTGGGAATATTCCCGCACCACTGGCAGGGGAAGTACTTCGGCTTCGATGCCACGTACATGCACGACGGGCTTGTGGCGTCCGGGCATTTCGACGTTGCGCGGCGCTGTCCCGACTGGCGTCATGCCGTGATGCCGTGGGCCGAGAGACGCCAGGGCTACTACCAGAAGCCCGGCCGGTACGGTGCGCGGTGGATGTGGATGTCGCTGGAGGATGGCGACATCGATGTCGCAGGAATAGGCTTCTGGCAGGATCACATCTTCGCGATGGGCACGATCGCGAGGAGTGCCTGGACGCAATACCTGTATTCGCGCGATGTCGCATGGCTTGCCGCGAAGGGCTATCCGGTGATACGGAACTGCGCGCTCTTCTTCCGCAACAACTGGGTGTTCGAGGACGGCGGCGGCGTTGCGCACATAGGCCGATGCACGGACCTTGAGAGGCTGGGACCTTCCCGCGACCGTGCGTTTCTTACCACGTGCGGTGCGATCTACGCGATGCGCGCGGCGGCGGATGCGGCAGGGATTCTATCCACGAACGCCACGGAGTCGGCTGACTTCCGCGCGGCGGCGGATCGGCTTGTGAAGGGGCTGCCGGTTTCGCCGGACGGCACGCGTTATGTCGCCTACGAGGGTTGCGAGGAGGAGAGCGTGGGTACGCTTGGCGGGCTGTATCCGTTCCCGGTGTTCAGGTCCACCGACACGCTGCAGGCGAACGCGGCGCGCCATTTCATCGCCGCCGGCCGAGCCGCCGGGAACATGTACCCGATGGGTACCAAGGTCTGCCCATGGTATGCCGGCAAGATGGCGGCGTCGATGATCATGCTAGGCGACAGTAGGGAACCGTACCGCTGGCTCTCGGAGGCGGCGTCCGCGCAAGGTCTCTTCGGCGAGACATGGGAGATAAACGAACCAGGGCTGCGGCTGCATCCGTGGTTCGCCACGGCAAGCGGGATGTGCGCGTATGCGCTCGCCCAGATGCTGGTGGCGGAGATAGACGGCGTGCTGCACATCGCGCCAGGCGTGCCCGATGGGTGGAAGGACTACGCCTTCAGGCTGCCGTCGCCCGGCGGCGCATGGGTTGAATGCGAGGTCCGGGATGGCAAGGTGGTGCATCTGTCGTTCAAGCCATCCCGCGACGCCGTCTCGACCATCGATGTCCGGCATGTGTTCAGGCAGGCCCGCTGACGTGCCGCAGAGGCGTCCATTCCCTAGGGCCGACGCACCAAAAATCATTTACCCCCTAAAAACCTGCGAATGGCATTTATGAACACGATTTTTGGTGTGTCGGCTCTTCCCTCTTCCCTCCGGATTTGATAGAATGTGGGCGTCTGGCGGCAATGCCGCGAAAATCCGAAAACGAAAGGAATCCAGTGATGGAACTCAAAGGCAGCAAGACTGAACAGAATCTTCTCACGGCGTTCGCCGGAGAATCGCAGGCGCGCAACAAGTACGACTATTTCGCTTCGCGTGCGAAGAAGGACGGCTATGAGCAGATCGCGGCCATCTTCCAGGAGACGGCGCTCAACGAGAAGGAGCACGCCAAGATGTGGTTCAAAGAGCTCGGCGGCATCGGCGATACGCCGGCGAACCTGCTTGCTGCGGCGGCAGGGGAGCACGAGGAATGGACCGACATGTACAGGCGCTTCTCCGAGGAGGCGAAGGCCGAAGGGTTCGACCGCCTCGCCTTCCTCTTCGCGAAGGTGGCGGAGATCGAGAAGCACCACGAGGAACGCTATCGCAGGCTCGCCGCCAACATCGAGAAGGGCGAGGTGTGGGTGCGCATCGGGCAGAACCGCTGGCAGTGCCGGAACTGCGGGGCGATAGTCGAGGGCGAAAGTGCGCCCGAGATGTGTCCGGTGTGCGCCCATCCAAAGGCGTACTTCCAGCTCGAGCCGCAGAACTACTGAGCGGCATGCCATTGAGGACGGGGATCGGCGGCGGTCGCCGCCGATCCCCGTAGGTTTCAGTAACGGGGGTACGAAATGAGCAAAGGAAGGATTCTGGCCGCGGGGTTTGCGGTCTTTGCGCTGGCGGTGCAGGCGTTCGAGGTGAGGCAGGTGTTCCGCGAGGAGAGGTTCACGAGGGGCAATGTCAACCTGCGCCAGCTGCAGCCTGCCGACGACGCCGACTGGATATGGATCGAAGGAGCGGGGCCTGCGAAGGGCGAGATGGATGCGGTGCGCTTCAGCAGAAGCTTCGTGGCGCAGGCGGAACCGCTCGTGCTGGACGTCTCCGGCGACGAACGGTTCGTGCTCTTCCTCGATGGTCGTGAGATCGCGCGCGGTCCGCACAAGGGCGACGTGCACCACTGGTACTACCAGACCTACGAGATAGCGTCCCTCACGCCAGGCAGGCATCGCCTGGATGCCATCGTCTACCGCATGGAGGGCCGCCGTCCCACCGGAGTGTTGACCTATGGCCGGGGCGGCTTCCTGCTGAAGGCAGGGGGCGCGTACGACAGGCTTCTCACCACGGGGCGCGTCCAATGGGACGCCGTGCGCATCGCCGGCACGCGCATGTGCGGCTATGGCGATAGCGAGAGCTTCGGGGGTTCGGGCGAATGCGTGGTGGAAGGCACGGGCTTCCTCGACCCCGCCGCCGTCACTGGCGTGCCGTGCACCACGAAGGTGGTACGCGCGAAGGTACGGGACCACGAAGGCGGCGTGTCGCGTCCTGGCTGGGCGCTGTTTCCAACCGAGCGTCCTGACCAGATGGCCGTGACGCGCCACCCTGGGAAGTTCAAGGCCGGGCAGCCGCTCTACCGGGCGGATACGAACATCTACTATGTCGCCGCCGACGCCGCATTTCCGCTGGTGGCCGACATGAACGCACTGCTGAACGGTAAGCCGGTGACGATACCGGCAGGCACGTCCGCTCGGCTGGTCTGGGATCTTGGCGACTACTATTGCGCCTACCCGGTGCTGGAGGCGGCGGGCGGCAAGGGCGCCGAGGTGCGCTGGGGATGGGCAGAGTCGCTCTATGACCGCAGCCACCAGCGTGCGGACCGCGACGCCTTCGACCAGAAGAGATGCGCCCACGCCCTGCGCGACACGTTCCGTACGGATGGTCGCGCTGCCGCACATTTCACCTCGCCGTGGTGGAGGTGCGGCCGCTGGTGCGAGTTCGAGGTGAAGACCGCCGAGGAACCCTTGACCCTCACCAGGCTCGCCTTCACGGAAGTGCGCTACCCGCTCGCCGTCAAGGCGTCGTTTGACTGCGACGACGCATCCATCGCCGATGTCTGGCGCATCTGCCTGCGCGGGCTTGAGAACTGCATGCACGAGACGTACATGGACTGTCCGTACTTCGAACAGCAGATGTACCCCGGCGACACGCGGGTGGTAATGCTCATAGTCGATGCCTTGAGCGGCGATTCCCGGCTTACGCGCTTCGGCGCGGGGCTTTTCGACTATGCGCGACGCGACAACGGCCTCGTGCCGATGAACTATCCGTGCCGGACTGTGCAGGACTCCTCCACGTATTCGCTGTGTTGGGCGATGATGCTTGGCGACTATGCCCTGTGGCAGGGACGCGACGGATGGCTCAAGGCGCGCCTTCCGGGCATGCGGCATACGCTGCACCTGATCCTCAACTACGTCAACGACGAGGGTCTGCTGGTCGATCTGCCAGGCTGGAGCTTCCAGGACTGGGTATTGGGCTGGAGCTGGCATGGTACCGCGCCCGATGGCGTGCATGGCCTCAGCTCGGTGAACAACCTGCTTGCCGTGTATGCCCTTGACTGCGCCGCCCACGCCGAGGATGCCGCCGGCGATCCGCTGATGGCCGCCTACTGGCGCACGAAGAAGAAGGCTCTCGCCGATGCGACATTGCGGAAGTTCTGGTGCGAAAGGCGCGGGTTGGTGGCCGATACCGTCAGGCAGGATTGCTTCAGCGAACACGCCCAGTGCCTTGCCCTGCTGTCGGACATTCTGCCGCCTGAGCGCGAGAGACGCGTCCTCGATGGACTTCTGTCGGATGCCGATCTGGCTCGAACCACCGTGTATTTCTCGCACTATCTTTTCGACGTGTATGTGAAGTACGGCCGTACAGACCTCTTCCTCAAGCGGCTGGACCTCTGGCGCGGCTATGTGAAGGACGGCCTGAGGACGCCGCTTGAGGCGCCGGGCCTGCGCGCTCGCAGCGACTGCCATGCATGGGGGTCTCACCCGATATACCACCTGCTTACAGGCGTGGCGGGGATACGTCCGGCGGCAGACGGTTTTTCAGCCGTTAGCATAGCCCCGCAGCCTGGCGGACTGAAATGGTTCAAGGCCGCCATGCCCACGCCCAGGGGTCAGGTGTCGCTCGATCTGCGTTTCGATGGCGGGCGGGTCGCCGGTACCGTATCGCTGCCCGCAGGGCTGCCGGGCCGCTTCGCATGGAAGGGCGCCGTGCAATCCCTTCAGGCAGGTGTGAACAAGGTGGAATATTGAACAGTCAACACGGTGAAACGGTCATGGGCGGACTTGCCCGCCGGCTGCGTCGCAGTTGAGCGTCGAAGAACGTCGCCCAAGGCCGTGGCGACTTGGATGTTTCGTGAACTTCCTTGCGCGAGCGGCGGCGGATGGTGTATAATACCCGCGCAATGAGGCCGATAGCCTTCCCTTCGACGCCAAGACACGCCACCTCGCCGATTGCGCGGTTGAGAGGTTCTGAATCCTTGAAGAGGAACATTGGCTTCGGAGAGGCGAGATAACCGTGGGACAAAGTCTTTTCTTTGCGGCGAAGCCGATCGAACGCATTCGAGTCGGCATTGTCGGGCTTGGATGCCGTGGCGACATGGCGATGGACCGCCTGCCGATCATCCCCGGCGTCGAAGTGGCGGCAATGTGCGAGATCCGTCCGCATCTCGTCGCCCGTCAGCAAGACAAGCTCAGGCAGAACGGCCTTCGGCCGGCACGCGAGTTTGTCGGGCCGGAGGCGTACCGGGCGATGTGCGAATGGGACGGCATCGATGTCGTCTACAACTGCGCGCCGTGGGGTCTGCACGTTCCGGTCGCGGTCTGCGCCATGGAAAACGGCAAGCATGCGCTCGTCGAGGTGCCGGCGGCGTTCACGGTCGAGGACTGCTGGCGGCTCGTGGAGACGGCCGAGCGTACAGGAAGGCACTGCATGCAGCTGGAGAACTGCTGCTACGGCGAGATCGAGCTTCTGGCGCTGAACATCGCCCGGAAGGGGATGCTGGGCCGGATCGTCCATGGCGAAGGCGCCTATCTCCACGACCTCAGGAGCTACAACTACAATTCGCCGGAGGAAGACGCATCGTGGCACTACCGCGACTATTGGCGGCTCCACTGGAACGCGGCGCACAAGGGCAACCAGTACTGCACGCACGGTCTGGGCCCGATCTGCCAGTGCATGGGTGTCAATCGCGGGGACAGGCTGGACTATCTGGTGTCGCTGGAGTCTGCCCAGTCGGGCTTCGAGGAATACGCCAAGGCCAAGTATCCGGCTGACGACTGGCGCGCATCGGAGAAGGTGGCCATGGGCGACATGAACACGACGCTCGTGAGAACCGTCGGCGGACGGTCGATCATGATCCAGCACGGCATCGCCACGCCGCGGCCGTACAGCCGCCTCAATACCCTGATCGGCACACGCGGCATCTTGACCGACTATCCGTTTCGCGTCGGCTGGGAGGACGAGCCGGGGAAGGGTGTCCACACTTATTTCGACGATGCACGCGCGGCCTCGGTGCGCGAGGATTTCATGCATCCGCTCTGGCGGCAGGCGGGGAAGCTCGCGCAGGAGGTGGGCGGGCACGACGGCATGGATCTCATCATGGATCTCAGGTGGGCGTATTGTCTGCAGAACGGATTGCCGCTTGACCAGGACGTGTATGATCTTGCCGCGTGGTGTTCGCTCGGCGAACTCACGGAAAAAAGCGTCCGCGAAGGTTCCACGCCGCAGAAGGTGCCGGACTTCACGCGCGGCGCATGGGAGCGCCGGGAACTTCTCGGCATAGAGTCGCTCGACCTCGCGCGCATGGATGTGGCAGCGATCCGTCCGCTTGCCGCGAAGCACGCGCCTTGACCCCGGCAGGGCTGCACGCGGTCCGGTCTGCCGTGCGTCAGCGTTCGGTTTGACCGTCTGCGCGTGGTTTGATATAATCTGCGGCATGCGAAACACATTGCTTGCGATTGCCGCGATCGTTGCCGCGCCGGCCTTGGCCTACAAGCCTGCGCCTGCGCCGCTGATGACGGATTGGGGCGCCAGGATGACGCCCGAGAACGCCTGGCGCGCCTATCCGCGTCCGCAGATGGTGCGACCGTTATGGACGTGTCTCAACGGACTGTGGCAGTACGCGGTGACTTCCGTCACCAACACGCCGGGACGTCCTGTGAAGTGGGATGGCGAGATACTCGTGCCTTTCGTGCCGGAGAGCGCCCTTTCCGGCGTGGGGCGGCAGATCGCCCCTGACGAGCTTCTCTGGTACACCCGCAGGATCTCGTGTTCGCCGCGCAAGGGCGAGCGCATCCTCCTGCATTTCGACGGCGTGGACTTCCTTGCGCAGGTGTACATCGGACATGCCGAGGTGACGGATGTACCGCATGCAGGGGCGCAGGAGCCGTTCACGCTAGACATCACGCCGTATGTGAAGGCGGGCGAGAACGAGCTGACGGTCTGCGTGTGGGATCCTACCGACGATTTCATCCAGAGTCGAGGCAAGCAGTCGCTCAAGCCCAGGGGCTGCTTCTACACGCGGGCGAGCGGCATCTGGCAGAGCGTCTGGATGGAGACGGTGCCGGAGTCCCGCATAGAAGACTATTCCGTGGCGGTGGACCTCGAGGGTAGTGCGGTGTCGTTCGGTTTCAAGGTGGTAGGCCCGCGCGTCGGCGACGTGTTCCTGGATGTGTTCGAAGATGGACGCAAGGTCGCCTCCGCGGCGTTCAACCCAGACGTGGGCGGCAAGGTGGCGATGCCTGCCGGCTTCAGGCGCTGGACGCCCGAGGAGCCGTTCCTCTACACCTTCAAGGCGCGTTACGGCAGGGATTCCGTTGACGGCTACTTCGCAATGCGCTCGTTCGCCGTGAAGAAGGATTCCAAGGGCGTGCTGCGGTTCCACCTTAACGGGCAGCCGTACTTCGCGATAGGCACGCTCGACCAGGGCTGGTGGCCGGATGGGCTTCTGACGCCGCCTTCCGACGAGGCGATGGCGCACGACATATCGACGCTGAAGAAATGCGGCTTCAACATGATGCGCAAGCACATCAAGGTGGAGCCACGCCGCTACTACCACCTCTGCGACACACTCGGCCTGCTGGTGTTCCAGGACATGCCGTCCGGCAACGATAGCAGCAGGACCCCGATGGGCAGCGATGTGATGAAGAGATACGGCTTCTACAGGCATGAGCTCAAGGCCATGCTCGACAACCTCATGAAAGTGCCCTCCATCGTGGCCTGGGTGCCGTACAACGAGGGCTGGACCCAGCCCGGCGAGCATCTCACGCACGCCACGCTCGACTTCGTGCGGCGCTACGACCCCACTCGGCCGGTGGACGGCCCGTCCGGCGCATGGGACTGGGAGGGTGGACATCTGCTTCCGAATGGGTGGGCCTGGACCAACCGCGTCGAGACGGCGCACAGGCCGGCTGGAGAGTGCGAGGCGTCGGACATGGTGGACATGCATCTCTACCGCGGTCCTGCCATGTTTGCCGTCAACGACCGCCGTGCGAGCTTTCTCGGTGAGTTCGGCGGGCTGGGGCACGTGGTATCCAACCATCTCTGGAAAGTGTCCAGCACATGGGGCTACGGCGGCCTTGCCGACACCGCGACGCCCAAGGGTCTGGAGAACGCGTACCTTGGGCTGATGGAGAAGCTCGCCGGACTTGCCGCGCAAGGGCTCGCGGGTAGCGTCTACACGCAGACCACCGATGTGGAGATCGAGATCAACGGTCTGATGACATACGACCGCAAGGTGTTGAAGTTCGATCCAAAGGTCCTTTCCGCCGCCCATCGCAAGATCATAGAGGCGGCAGGCAGGTAGTACACCGCCATGCGCTACGCCATCATCTCCGACATACACGCCAACGCCGCCGCCCTGCGGACGGTGCTTGTGGATGCACAGGACATGAAGGCGGACAGGGTGGTATGCCTTGGCGACGTGCTTGGCTACGGCCCCGATCCAGTGCAGGCGCTGGAGACCGTCTATTCGCGCGTGCACGTGTGCCTGGCCGGCAACCATGACGATGCCGTGTGCGGGCGGTGCTCCACCGAGGACTTCAATGAATTCGCCGCCAGCGCCGTGGTCCGCCAGCGCAAGGCACTGACGTCCGAGGCTCTTGCCTGGCTCGGCCGCCTGCCGTACGTCTCGGCGATGGATGGCTTCGCGTGCGCCCACGGCGACTTCACCGATCCGGAGGCGTTCAACTACATTCTCGATCCGGAAGACGCGCTGCCGTCGTTCGAAGCGCGCGCGGAGCAGCTCATGTTCGTGGGGCATACGCACCAGCCTGGCATATTCGTGATAGGGGAGAGCGGAGTGCCGCACCGGCTTGAGCCGGCGGATTTCGTAGTGGAGGACGGCAAGCGCTACATCGTGAACGTTGGGTCTGTCGGCTATCCGCGCAGCGGACTCTGCCGCAGCTTCTACTGCATATACGACGACGTCTCGCGCGCGGTGTTCTTCCGATCCCTGCCGTTCGACCTCGAGGGCTATCGCGAGAAGATGGGCGGCAAGGGGCTGGACGAGGCGCCCTGGGTGGTGGCGCGCGCTAGGGAACGCGCCGTGCCGCAGGTGCGCGGCGGGGCGAAGTTCGGCAAGGCCGTGAAGGTGAAGACCGGGGCGGTGCAGGTTCCGCCACCCCCCGATCCGCCAAGGCGCCATGCGCTCCCGGTCGTGCTGGCGGCGGCGCTGGCGCTCGCGGCCGGCGCGGCGTTGGCCATACGCTTCGGGACGATGGAGAAGACTGTGGTCAGGACGGTCGTGAGGCAGGAGACCGTCACCAATACCGTCGTAAAGGAGGTCGTGAAGCAGGAGATCGCGCCATCGCCCGTCGCATCGCCTGTCAGGACCGAAACGCTTGAGCTGCCGTGGGGGACGACCAAGGTGTTCTTCAGCCTGAAGCTGGCGAAGGGATCCGTCCCGGCGCGAGCGCATATCGTATTCAAGGATGCGAAGGGCGCTCCGCTGCGTGCCGAGGAGACGACGTTCGACAGGATCAAGCAGAGCCTCACGCGCAGCCGCAAGGGCCGCGGCATCGCGGTGCCGCAGGGGGCGGTGTCGGCCACGGTGGAGGTGGGCGGCATGTCGGATGGTTCAGCCTGCGAGATAGCACATCTCTATTTTTCGGACAAAGAGGAAGGTAAGGACAAATGACGATCCAGGAAGAGATACATGGACTCGGCGTGAAGGCGCGTGCCGCCGCACAGGCCTTGCGGGCCTATTCCACCGAGCAAAAGAACGCCGCGCTCGAGGCGATCGCCAAGGCGCTTGAGGCGGCCCGGGACGAGATATCCGCGGCCAATGCCGAGGATGTGGCGGAGGCGGAGGCACACGGCATCTCCCCGGCCATGATAGACCGCCTGACCCTCACCGACAAGCGCTTCGCGGCGATGGTGCAGGGTGTGAGGGATATCATCGGGCTCGCCGATCCCGTGGGCGAGATTATCTGGCGCCGGACGCGTCCAAGCGGCATCGAGATCGCCAAGGTGCGCGAGCCGTTCGGCGTGATAGCGGTGGTGTTCGAATCTCGTCCAAACGTGTTCGTTGATACGGCATCGCTCTGCCTAAAGACGTCCAACGCGATCATATTGCGCGGCGGCCATGAGGCGATCCGCTCCAACAAGGCGCTCAATTCCGCGGTGCGGCGCGGCCTCGCCCTGGCGGGGCTTCCGGCGGATGCGGTGCAGTTCGTGGAGAATCCGGACCATGCGGGCGTGACGGAGCTGGTGCGCAGCGTGGGACTGGTGGACGTGGCCATCCCGCGCGGCGGCGAACGGCTGATCCGCGCGATGTGCGAGGCGGCGCTCATACCCGTGTTGAAGCACTACAAGGGAGTGTGCCATCTCTACGTGGACGAGGGTGCGGATCTCGACATGGCCCTCAAGATCCTTGACAACGCCAAGGTGCAGCGGCCAAGTGCGTGCAACGCCGCCGAGTGCCTGCTTGTGAACGCCAAGGTCGCGGCGGCGTTCATGCCGAAGGTGGAGGCATGGGCGAAGGAAAGGGGCGTAACACTCCATGAGGCCGACGCCGATTGGGGTCGCGAGTGGCTTTCGCTCGATCTCAACATCGGGATTGTTTCTGACGTCGAGGAGGCAATCCGACACGTGAACCACTATGGTTCCCACCATTCCGATGCGATCGTCACGGCGGACGAAGCCCGGGCGAAGATGTTTCTCCGGGACGTCGATTCCGCCACCGTGTACTGGAACGCCTCCACGCGCTTCACCGACGGCGGCGAGTTCGGCATGGGCGCGGAGATCGGCATCTCCACCGACAAGCTGCATGCGCGCGGCCCGATGGGGCTGGAGGAGCTGACCACCTACAAGTACACGATCAAGGGAGACGGCACCATTCGTGCCTGATGAATTTTTTTCAAGAAAGTTCGTCAGTTTCCGCCGCCATACGTTCCTTGCCTCTTGTTGGCATCACCAACAGAAAGAAAGGTACGACATGAACAAGATCAAATACACACTTGCGTTAGTCGCTGCGATAGCATCCGGATTTGCAATGGCACGTCCGGGTCCGGGCGGCTTTGGATGCGGTCCTCGCGGCGGCGGTTTCCATCACGGCGGCGGCTTCCACCATGGCGGCGGCTTCCACCACGGCGGCGGTTTCCATCACGGCGGCGGCTTCCACCATGGTGGAGGTTTCCACCATGTAGGTCATCATCATCCGGGAAGGGGCTGGGGAATCGGTCTAGGTGCGGCAGGGCTTGCGCTAGGCACGGCCGCCGTCGTACATGATGTGGTGGCTCCGCGTCCAGTGGTATATCCGGCTGCCGCCTACGCGCCGCCCGTTACCTACGCGCCGTCCGTTACCTACGCGCCGTCCACCGCCTACGTACCGCCCGCGTACGCCTATCCGGCGCCTGTCGTGAGATCGGCTCCCCCGCCGCCACCTCCTCCACCGCCGCCTCCGATCTGGTAGGCGGCGACGACACCCGCGAATTCCTTTCTCCCGCCCTTCTTGACGCCTGCTTGAACCAACAGACAGCTCAGCCCTCCCGTCTAATACACTAACTTCATATCTTCATATACATTCATTTGTTAACCGCAGACCGATTTCGTATTTTGCGTTACGCACTTTACGAAACGTCGGGGGTTTGGTATAATTCTACACATGAATCCAAACATGAATCCAAGGAATCCATTTTTAACTGCAGGATATCATAGTCCAGATTACTTCTGTGATCGTGAGCGCGAGACATCAGACTTGATCTCAGCGGTCAACAATGACCGCAATGTCACCCTTGTGGCACCGAGACGTATGGGCAAAAGCGGGCTTGTCAAAAACGCATTCTACCACCTTGCGCAGCAGGGTGAATACAAGTGTGCTTATGTGGACATTTTCGGAACGCAGTGCCTGGCTGATTTTGTCAAGGCGTTTGCGTCAGGCGTATTCACGTCGTTTGAATCTTCGTTTGACAAGGTTGCGAGAGCGGCTTCCACATTTCTCCAGGGATTCAGGCCGACCGTCACTTTCGATACTCTCGGAACTCAGAAATATTCTTTCGAGGTTCAGCCGTCGGCAGCCGAGGTGACACTCACCGGGGTGTTCGACTATCTCGAGTCGCTGAAATTCAGGACGGTCGTAGCTCTTGACGAATTTCAACAGATTGTCGAATATCCCGAGAAGGGAACCGAAGCCATGCTCCGCAGCCGCATACAGTTCCTTACCGGACACCAGTTCATATTCTCTGGCTCAAGGCAGCACATGATGAGCGAAATGTTCATCTCGGCCAAGCGCCCGTTCTACCACTCAACCCAGATGATGCACATAGGTCCCATAGACCGGAATCGCTACTTTGACTTCGCCAATCTCCATTTCGCACATTCGGGAATGGCGCTCGACCGCGATGTATTCATGGCGGTTTACGACAGATTCGACGGAATCACGTGGTATGTGCAGACCATCATGAACCGCCTGTTCGAGCTTGGTGCGGCAAAGCCGACAGGGAACGACGTCAATGATGCGGTTGAATTCCTGGTGGCGAGCAATGCGTATGAATACGAGGCGATTCTGCGCGGATGCTCCGATGGCGCAACGCGGCTTCTGAAGGCAATCGCCAGGGAAGGTCGCGTGGCTGCGGTCACTGGCGGAGAATTCATTGCTCGGCACGGTCTTCGGGCGGCTTCGAGCGTGGCGGCGGCGCTGAAGTCGCTTGGCGACGCCGACCTCGTCTATCGTTCGGACAGCGGCTATGAGGTATATGACAGGCTCTTCGGAATCTGGCTGTCGCGTCTTCCGTAATCCCCATGTACATTCGGTTTAATCGCCGGTGGATTGTGGATGCTGGATTTGTTGCAACGGCCGAACAGACAAAAGAAAAGGACAAAACAATGATGGAAGTCAGATACGGTACAGACCGCAATTCCTACCGCCGCATGACGACGGATGAGCTTCGCGCGGCGTTCATGAACACGAAGCTCTGCGAGAAGGGCAAGGTAAACCTCATGTACTGCGAGGTCGAGCGCGGGATCGCCGGCTTCGCGGTACCTCTTGCGAAGCAGCTGGCCCTGCCGGCGGGCAAGGAGCTTGCAAGCGACTACTTCTGCGAGCGCCGCGAGCTGGGCGTGCTGAACATAGGCGGTGCCGGCACGGTGACGGTGGACGGCCGCAGGTTCGACCTCCGGCCGCGCGACGTGCTGTACGTGGGCAGGGGCGCGAAGAAGGTGCTCTTCGCCTCGAAGAGCGCGAAGAAGCCGGCTGAGTTCTATCTCGCGTCATATCCGGCGCACAGGGAATTCCCCACGAAACTCATCCGCTTCGAGGATGCGAACCACCGCCACCTCGGAACCGTCGAGGACTGCAACGTGCGTACCATCCACCAGTTCATACTTCCCGGCCGGTGCGACAGCTGCCAGCTCGTGATGGGGTTCACCCAGCTGGAGCCGGGTTCCAACTGGAACACGATGCCCGCGCACACGCATGAGCGTCGCACGGAGATGTACATGTACTTCGACATCGCGCCGGACGCCACCGTGTTCCATTTCATGGGCGCCGGCGACGAGACGCGCCATCTTGCGATGCACAACCACGATGTCGTGATCTCGCCGATGTGGTCCATCCACGCGGGTGTAGGCACGCGCGCCTACACGTTCTGCTGGGCGATGGGCGGCGAGAACCAGGCGTTCGACGACATGGACGGCATCGCGATCGCAGACCTGCGCTGAAGGCTTCAGCGCATGCGGTATTCGGCGACGGGCGTGGACGCATCGTCCGCCGCCGCCTTCGCCTCCCGTGCGAAGTCGCCCATCGTCTCGAAGAGGAACGACGAGCTGAAAAGCTTCTCAAGGCTGGGCCTCTCGCGATAGCGGTAGACGCGCACGGGCTTGCCGCCGGCGAGCTTCTCAAGCTCCCGGATGGCGTCGCGCTCATGGCCGATGCCGTCGATCAGTCCCTTCGCGCGCGCGTCCTCGGCGGAGAAGACGCTGCCGTCGGCCAGTGCGCGGACCTTCTCGACCGGCATCCCGCGTCCTTTCGCCACTATCGAGACGAAGCGTTCGTACATCTGCATGATGGGACGCTTCAGTATCTCCACGTGCGCGGGATCTACGGGCTTCAGCGGATTCAACAGGTCCTTGTTCGAGGCGGATGCGATGGTGACGCTCTCCAGTCCGAGCCGTTTCGCCAGCTGCGAGGCGTTGAAGCCGTTCATGATCACGCCTATCGAACCGGTCAACGTGGTGGGCCTGGCGATGATCCTGTCGGCCGCGGCGGAGACGTAGTAGCCACCAGAGCAGCAGAGGTCGCCGGCGAGCACAAGCACGAAGCGGTTGGTGCTGACGCTCTTGAAGCGCAGTATGGCGTCGTAGAGACGGTCGCTCATCGTCACGGAGCCGCCGGGAGAGTCGATGTCCAGCAGAAGCCCCTTTATGGACTTGTCCTTCTCGGCGGCCTTCAGCTGGCGAAGCGCGGCGGGGGCGCTTGCCGAATCGTCAAGCTCGATGAGCCTGCGCCGCTCGTTGTCGCCGATGATGCCTCTCAGGCGGATACGTAGTACCTGTGGCGCGTTCACGCTGCCTCGGCCGCACACCCACACCTTCGTGAAGTCGCCCTCGTCTTCGGGGTTCTCCAACCGCCCCTTCAGTCCTTCGGACAGCACCTTGCTCGCCTCGCTGGAGGAGGCGGCGTCCGCGCAGCCCCGCATCAGCAGTCCGCACATCAGCACGAACAGGAAGACCGACAGTATCAGCGCCAGCACGGAGGTGACGCATCCTACGAAAAATCCTTTTGTTGAGTCTTCCATCTCTTTTGTTCCTTTGGGCGGACATTATACCACACATCGTTTCTTTTTGGTATAATAAGAACGCCATGAGAAACCATGTCTGCATGCTCCCGATGACGCTCCTCGTCTCTGCGGCGCTTTTCGCCGGACCGCGCGTCATCGAAGTGAAGCCTGGCGAGTCCGTCAAGGCCGTACTCGACAAGGTTCGCGCGATTCCGCCCGGGGAAAAGGCCCGGGGAGTGGAGCTCGTCTTCGCCGCCGGCGAATGGGTCCTCTCGGATGGTCTCGTGCTGACCGCCGCCGACTGCGGTGTTGCCGGGGCTCCGGTGACGTGGCGCGCGGCGAAGCCCGGTGCGACGAAGTTCACCGGGGCCGGGCGCGTGCCAGTCTCGGCCTTCTCCAAGGTCGTGGACGAATCCATCCTCTCGCGTATTCCCGCGGAGGCGCGTGGGAAGGTGTATTGGGCGGACGTCTCCGCGTTCTGTCCCGGAAAGAAGGTACCTTCGTTCAAGAATGCGTTCAGCGGGCTCTATTCGCCGCCCGTGGTGTTCATGGATGGTCGTGTCGCCGATCTCGCCCGCTGGCCCAACGGAAACGACTGGGCGGTCTTCACGAACCGTGTGGACAGGGGAATCCCGCTCGAGGCGCGCGAAAGGTACAGAGGTGGCGCCTTCGCGTTCTCCGATCCGCGCGCGAAGCGCTGGGACTTCTCGAAGGGCGTGTGGCTCAACGGATATTTCACGCACGACTGGTTCAACTGGTCAGCCAAGGCCGTGTCGTTCGGCGTGGAGGGTGGCACCAACGACATCGTCCGCTTCGACGACCAGGCGCACATGCCGTATGGCGTCATGAGCGGCACGTGGGGGCGCAAGGAGCGCCGTTTCCGCGCGTTTAACCTCCTAGAGGAGCTTGACGAGCCGGGTGAATGGTGGCTCGACCGCGAAACGCTTCGCATCTACCTCATCCCTCCGGGCGGCGAGATGAAGGCGGATACCGACATTCGCATCGCGTTTTCCAGCAAGCCTCTTCTTTCCGCGAAGAACATCGCGAACCTGCGCATCGAAGGGCTCTCGTTCGAGTACAACTATGGCCCGTTCGTCTCGCTGTGGGGGGCGGACGACGTTACGATCTCCAATTGCACGTTCTTCTGCACGGGCCAGGGGGCAGTCACGCTCAGCGGCAGCAGAAGCGGGATAGTCGGCTGCGAGATCGCCCATTGTGGCGCTGGCGGCGCGAGCCTCTACGGCGGCGACCGCAAGACGCTCGTCCCCGCCAATTCGCGCATCGAGAACTGCAGGATACACGACTTCGGCATATTCTCGCGCACCTATGCGGGTGGTGCGTGTATCCAGGGGTGCGGGCTCGTGCTGCGTGGATGCGAGATATGGGACGCCCCGCATGCGGCGGTGTTCTTCTCGGGCAACGAGCATCTCCTCGAATCTAACGACGTCCACCATGTGCTTCTCGAGACGGGCGACGCGGGCGCGTTCTACATCGGGCGCGACTGGACGATGCAGGGGAATGTGCTCAGATACAACTACGTGCACGACCTAGGCGCCGGCACCAGCAGCTCCTCCGACGGCGCCGACATGGCCGTGACCGACGTCAACACGATGGGCTTCTATTTCGATGACTGCGAGTGCGGCGACACCGTCTACGGCAACGTCTTCAGCAACATCGGGCGCGGCATCCTGATTGGTGGCGGACGCGACCATCCCATCCGGGGCAACGTCTTTATCAACTGCCGCATCGGCATGTCCATCGACTGCCGCGGAATGACCTGGAAGAACTGGAACGTTCCCGGCGGCAGCTGGGATCTGGAGAGCAAGGCGAAGAAATTCGACTACACCAACGGAGTATGGGCGGCAAGGTATCCAAGGCTCGCGCGCATCATGGAGGACCACCCGAAGGAGCCGCTCTACAATCCCGTGGAGGACAACGTATTCATCGACTGCCGGATTCCGCTGCAGCTCGGCAGGGAGGCCCCGCTGGAGCGCATGGCGCCGATACGCAACAATACCGTCGTGAACACGGGCGCCATGGAGGTGCCCGCGAACCAGATCGACAAGCGCGTAAAGGAAGGCTTCCGCGTCATCAAAAGGACGGGTGCGGGGTCCGTGGAGCTTACGAAGTGAAAGGAGATAGACCAATGGCAAAGACAATGTTCGTAACCGGTGCGACGAAGAACACCGGTTTCGCGATAGCCCGTCGGTTCGCGTCCGACGGCTGGAACGTCGCGGTTTCGAGCCGCGACCAGGCATCCTCCTCCGCCGCCGCAGGACGGCTCAAGGAGGAGTTTCCGCAGGTGGAGACGCTCGGGGTGCGGATGGATCCGGCGAACGTGGACGATATACGCGCCGCTTTCGCGCAGATCGCGGAGAAGTTCGGCGGTCTGGATGCGTTCGTCTCCAATGCGGCCAACCTCGGCGTGGGGCTTTCCATCCTCAACACGACGCCAGAAGAGTACGATTCGGTGATGAACGCGAACGCGCGTGGGACGTTCTTCGGCGCGCAGGAGGCAGTGAAGCTCATGAAGGGCGGCGGCGCGATGGTGTTCGTGTCGAGCGTCCACCAGCTGCGCTCCGTGCCAGGGCGCATTTGCTACACGGTCTCCAAGGCCGCGATAGGCGGAATGGTGCGTTCGATGGCCGTGGAGCTGGGGCATCTGGGCATCCGCGTCAACTCCGTCCTCGCGGGGGCGATACGCACCGAAAGGTGGAACGCCCTGAGCGAAGAGCAGATCGCGACGTGGCGTTCGCGCTACCCGGTGGGACGCGAATCGTACATGGACGAGATAGCCGCCGCCGTGAGGTTCCTCTGCTCCGACGAGGCGGCCACCATATCGGGCGTCGAGATGCCCGTCGACAGCGGCCTGGGCGCGAGCCTCCTGCAGTACCGCGCCGATTGGGCGAAGAACGACACCTACAACGTCAAGTACTGGGAGAAGGGGAAGACGGAAAAATGAAGATCACAGACATCAAGACCTACACGTTCGATGCGTTCAGGACCAACTGGACCTTCATCAAGGTGGAGACCGACGAGGCCGGCCTCTACGGATGGGGCGAAGCGTCGCTTGGCACGCGGGAGATGGCCCTTGAGGGATGCGTGAACGACCTCAAGCGGATGGTCCTCGGCCGCGACGCGACCGAGATTGAGAAGTTCATGTTCGAGGTCTACCGCGACAGCTACTGGAAGGGCGGACCTGTGATGATGAGCGCCATGAGCGGCATCGAGATCGCCCTCTGGGACATCGCAGGCAAGTCGCTCGGCGTTCCCGTGCACAGGCTCTTCGGCGGCAAGATCCGCGATAGGGTGAAGATGTACGCCAACGCCTGGTTCGTCGGCGCGCGCGAGCCCGAGGAATTCGCCGCCGCGGCCGTCAAGGTGAAGGCGATAGGCGTGAAGGCGATCAAGTGGGATCCCTTCGGCAAGGCCCACATGACGCTGACACGGTCCGAGATGGACCATGCGGTGGCGATTGTGGGTTCGGTGCGCGAGGCCGTCGGGCCGGACATGGAGCTGATCATAGAGTGCCACGGCCGCTTCAACCACTTCACCGCGGTGGAGGCATCGCGCGAGCTGGCACCGTTCAAGCCCATGTGGATGGAGGAGCCAACCGTCCCCGACAGTTCCGACTCGCTCAGATGGGTACGTGACCACAGCCAGGTGCCAATCGCCGCCGGCGAGCGCTACTACGGCAAGTACATGTGGCAGGAGGCGCTCAGGAAGGAGGCGATGGACATCGGCCAGCCGGACATGTTCCACAACGGCGGCTTCCTCGAGACCAAGAAGGTCGCCGCCATGTGCGAGGCGTGCCACGTACCCGTGAGCATCCACAATCCGTCGGGCCCGATCTCGAACGCCGCCGTGCTGCAGCTCGCCGCCACTACGCCCAACTTCCTCATACACGAGATGATGCTTACGGACGGTTCCTTCCGCAGGTTCATAACGAACGAGAACGTAAAGTACGAGGATGGATGCCTG
Source organism: Kiritimatiellia bacterium (assembly GCA_017525225.1). Taxonomy (GTDB): domain Bacteria; phylum Verrucomicrobiota; class Kiritimatiellia; order RFP12; family UBA1067; genus RGIG6720. Next base: position 28,781 of record JAFXTB010000068.1, on the reverse strand, counting down.
CTGATCGGCGACGCCCCCGGGCTGGGCATCGAGGTCAACCTGGAGGAGGTCCTGAAGCGTCCGTACCAGCCGCGCATACTGCGCCACTACACCGGCACGCTCACGGACATACGCCCGAAGGGTGACACCTACTACTACTTCGACGGGCTTGACTGCTCGAAGCCCGTATACTGATGCGAGGAGGTGGATCATGGAGACTATAAACGCAGGTGGGATACGTCCGATAGGCCCCTACAGCGGCGCAAAGCGCGTGGGAAACGTGATATGGTGCTCCGGGCAGACGGGGTACGACTCGTTCGCAGGATGCCTGCCGCCCGACATCGGCGACCAGACGCGCATGGCGCTGAAGAAGCTCGGCTGTCTGCTCGAGGCCGCGGGCTCGTCGCTCAGCAAGGTGTTCAAGTGCACGGTCTACATGACGGACCTTGGCGAGTTCGATGCGATGAACGCCGCGTACGCGGAGGTGTTCGGCGACAACAAGCCTGCCCGCGCCTGCGTAGGCGTAGCCTCTCTGATAAAGGGCGCCCGCATAGAGATCGACTGCATGGCCGAGGCGTGATCGCCGTCAACCGCGCTTCCTGCGCTCCATCCATTCCCGCGTGCTTTTCACGACCACGGGCGAGAGCACCAGCAGCGCCACCAGGTTGGGCAGGGCCATGAGGCCCGAGCAGATGTCGGCTATGCCCCACACGGCCGCTACGGTGAAGTACGGGCCGATGGCCACTGCGCAGATGAATGTCGTCCGCAGTACGCCCACCGCGCCTCGTCTGCCGGGACCGACCAGATAGTCGAGGCATTTCTCGGAATAGAAGGTCCAGCCCAGGGTGGTGGTGTAGGCGAAGAATATGAGCGAGACCATGAGCAGCACCTCTGCGGTGCGTCCGCCGAACGGCAGCCCCTGCGAGAACGCGGCCAGCGTTATGTCGACGCCCTGCAGCGCGAGCTCGGGCCGCCAGGTGCCCATCACCACAATCGCGAGACCGGTCATGGTGCAGACGATGGTGGTGTCGAGAAACACGCCGGTCATGGATATGAGACCCTGATGGACGGGTTCATGCGTCCGGGCGACGGCGGATGCGATCGGTGCCGACCCCAGACCTGCCTCGTTGGAGAAGATGCCGCGCGAGACGCCGCGCTGCAACGCAATGAAGAACGTGCCCAGGGCCCCGCCTCCGACCGCGGCCGGGTTGAACGCACCGCGCACGATGTCGAGGCACGCCCCGGGGAGGGCGTCCAGGTGGCGGACGATGAGCAGCAGGCAGATGAACAGGTATACCACGGCCATGAACGGCACTATCACGCTTGCGACGGCGGCGATGCGCTTGAGTCCACCCACTACGACCGCCGCCACGGCGATCGTCACCAGCCCCCCTGCGATGACCGTCGCCAGTGAATGGCAGGAACCGAACAGCATGATGCCCGTGGACGGGTCGGCCGGGTTGAACGTGGGATCGAACACGCGCTGCACGGCGGCGGTTATGCTGTTCACCTGCGTGAGCGTGCCGAGGCCCAGCAGACCGGTGCAGATGCCGAATATGCTGAAGGCTACGGCCAGGGGCTTCCAGCGCCGCCCCATGCCTTTCTCGATGTACTGGAAGGGGCCGCCGACCACCCGGCCGTCGGGGAGCACTTCGCGGTAGCGGATGGCGAGAAACCCTTCGGCGTACTTGGTGGCCATGCCGAGCAGGGCTGCCAGCTCCATCCAGAACAGGGCGCCAGGTCCGCCCGTGCCGATCGCGGTGGCCACGCCGACGATGTTCCCGGTGCCGATGGTGGTGGCGAGCGCAGTGCAGAGCGATGCGAAGTTCGATACCTCCCCTTCGGCGCCCTTCTCGTGGCGGAAGGTGTGCCTGAAGCCATGCAGAAGCAGCCGCAGCGGCAGAAAGCGCAGCCATACGGTGTAGATGGCGCCCACCGCGAGCAGGGCGACGATCAGCGGCCATCCCCACACCCATGCGTCGATGCGGTCGATGACCTCTGTCGCCTGCCTAAGCCATGCCGTCTGCGTTGTCGCGCTCTGTGCGAGGAATGGAATTGCCATGCTGTTTCCGTTGGGCTCCGTGGTCCTTGGTTGTAGGTCGCAGAGATTCTAGCAAGTTTTCCCCGTGTTGGCAAGCAATCGGTTGCCCCGTCCATCACCGTTTGATATAATACAGCCCATCGATAGATTCAAACGAGGATGACCATGAGCAAAACCACGATCGGAACCATATTCGGCCTAGCCGCCCTAGCCGCCCTTGGCGGTACGTCCAAGATACAGATGCCTGCTTCGTGCACCACGCCCGACGGCATGGCGGTCGACCCTGCGGGGCGTCTGGTGATAGCCGCCCCAAACAACGACCGCAGCCAGCCCGGCGCGATCTTCCGCATCTGCGGGCCCGGGCAGGCACCGGTCAAATGGTTCGATGTGCCGGTCAACCCCGCGACCGGGTTCTCCGCTCCGATGGGAATATGCTTCGGCCCGGAGGGCGAGCTCTACATCTGCGACTGCCAGCCGGACCGCAAGGGCAGGCTCCTGTGCGCGACCATACGCGACGACAAGGCCGTGGCCTTCGAGACCGTGGCGTGCGGCCTTGAGAACGCCAACGGGGTGAAGTACCTCAACGGCTTCCTCTATCTCACGCAGGCGTACCAGCGCAACGTGGAGCGCACCGACGGCAATTCGCAGAGCGCGCTGTACATGTTCGCCGCGACCGACCGCGATGTGAAGGTGCTGAACACGCCGGCCGACGCGCAGTGCGTGTTCACCGACTTCACCACCAACCGCGTCAAGCGAGGCGGACTGAACGGTGTCGCCGTCACCAGGGACGGAATCGTCTACACCGGAAACTATGGCGATGGACGCATCTGGCGGCTGACGCCTGGCGCGGACGGCCGTTTCACGAAGACGGAGCTTTTCGCCACGGGGCTTCCGTCGGCGGATGGACTGTGCGTGGATGCGGCCGGCAACCTCTATGTGGCCGACATGCTCGGCTGTTCGGCCGTGCGCTTTTCGCCGGACGGCCGTCGGACGGTGCTCGCCAGCGGGTGCTTCACGCGTCCGAGCGAACCGTGCGTATGGCGAGGACTGCTCTACGTGGCCGACTTCGGAGGAACCACGCTTACGACGGTCGAACTGCAATGAACGCATACGCAGTCCGTCCGCATGAGAGAGGATCCCGGGAATGAAGAAGGGCAGGGAAGGACATAGGAAGGGTCCGCGCGAGGCGTGCGGCGGCGGAGAATGGATCTACGGGCGGAACCCCGCGATCGAGACTCTGCGCGCAGGCCGGCGGACCGTCACCGAGATGATCCTGCCGCCGTTCGACAAGGGTGAATCCGACGAGATCGCCCAGCTCCGCGCGACGGCGCGCTCCCGCGGGATTGCGCTGCGTTGCGAGGACCGCGACCGGCTCGACAGGCTTACGCATTTCGGGCACCACCAGGGCGTGGCCCTCAGGACGACCGGATATCCGTACGTGGGGTTCGACGAGATCGTACGCGCCGCCACCGACGATGAGAACGCCCTCGTGGTGGTGTTGGACCATCTTGAGGATCCCCAGAACGTGGGATCGATCCTCCGTACCGCGCTCTGCGCCGGCGCCACGGGCGTGGTGATTCCGGAGGACCGCTCCTGCGGCATCACGCCTGCGGCGGTGCGGGCTTCCGCCGGAGCGGCCGAGCACCTGCGCGTCGCCCATGTGGTCAACCTCGTGCGCGCCATGAAGGAGCTGCAGGAGGCCGGCGTGTGGTTCACGGCCCTGGACTGGGGCGAGGGCGCCCGCGACTACACCAAGGTGGATTTCAAGGGACGTGCCGGGCTCGTGGTGGGGGCCGAAGGCTCGGGGGTTTCGCGGCTGGTGCGCGAGACATGCGACTTCATAGCCGAGCTGCCGATGCCAGGCGGATTCGAATCGCTCAACGCCGGCGTGGCCGCCGGCATAGCGCTGTACGAGATTCTCCGCCAGCGTGGGTGACCATGTTCACGTACCGCGCCTATATGCTCGACATCAGCCGGGACAAGGTTCCGACCATGTCCACCCTGCGGCTCATCGTCGAGCTGCTTGCGCGCTTTGGATACAACCAGCTTCAGCTGTACATCGAGCACGCGTTCGCCTACTCGGCGCATGAGGCCGTCTGGCGCAACGCCTCCCCCCTCACCGCCGCCGAGATCCGCCAGCTCGATGCCTGCTGCGCCATGAACGGCATCGAGCTTGTGCCGAACCAGAACTCCTTCGGCCACATGGAGAGGTGGCTCTCGCTGCCTGAATACAACGCGCTGGCGGAGCTGCCGCAAGGTGGCGCGATGACGCCGTGGGGCACGGTCAAGAAGGATCCCACCACGCTTTGCCCCACGGATCCGCGCACGCTCGAGTTCCTCGACGGCCTCTACGCGGAGCTTCTCCCGAACTTCGGCTCGAGGCTCTTCAACATCGGATGCGACGAGACGTTCGACCTGCTCTCGCCCGGCGGACGCAGCGCCGCCGCCGTGAAGGAGAAGGGGGCCGGACGCGTCTATCTGGACTTTCTGAAAAAGGTGGCGGATCTCGTCCGCAGGCACGGCAGGAGGCCGATGTTCTGGGGCGACATGATACTGAAGCATCCCGAGCTCGTGCCGGAGCTGCCGAAGGACATGGTCGCGCTCGACTGGGGATATGAAGGCAACCATCCGTTCATGGAGGAGGCGGCGAAATTCCAGGCCGCCGGACTCGACTTCTACGTATGCCCAGGCACTAGCAGCTGGAATTCGCTTGCCGGGCGCATAGAGAACATGCGCGAGAACCTCGAGGCCGCGGAACGCGCAGGCAGGCAGTTCGGCGCGAAAGGATACATGGTGACGGATTGGGGCGACGGGGGGCACTGGCAGCCATTGGCCGCATCCCTGCCGGGTCTGATTCTCGGCGGCGCGTTCGCGTCGGAAGGGCCTTCTGCCGCGAAGATGAACCTCGAGGAGGCGCTTGATGCCGCGATGGGGGTTCCGCTCGGCGGTACGCTGCTGCGGTTGGGTACGCTCTACCTGCGTGGCGGCGCCCTGCGCGCCAATGCGTCGGAGCTCTTCCGCATTCTTGCGGGCGACCGTGGCTATTCGCGCCATCCGGGATTGACGGATTCCGTCCTTGCCGAGATCTCCTCCATCGCCGAAGGCTGCCGCCATGCGGCCAGCGCGTTCACATCGCCCACGCTCTATGGCCAGGGCGCGGTGTGGGCGGAGGAGATAGTGCATATCGCCAACCTCGTGGATGCCGCCTGCAACCGGCGGGATGAGAGGCGGCTCAGGTTCCTGCGCGAGGACCATGCCCGCGTGTGGCGCCTTCGCAACCGGGAAGGCGGCCTCGCGGATTCGCTGGCAAGGCTGCCGCGATTCTGAAGATAGGGATGGGATTGATAAGACGGCCTGCCGAAAAATTGGCCACTAATGATTTTTCTCGTGTACCCTTGCGTCGCATAGCGCGATAGTGTATAATTTCATCGTTCCTTGAACGGGAACGCAGTTCGGCATAATGAATTCTACCCGCCTGTAAAGGGTGAGGTAGGTATTTGTGGATTTTTATGGTGCCAGAAACATCTACAACTCTTCTGCGCGAGATATCGGCCGATGCGGGCAACGCACGTTGGCCGGAGTTTGTGGCACGGTATCGTCCTATGATGCTTGCGTATCTTAAGACGCATTTCCCTGATGTGGATGCCGATGACATGGTTCAGGAAACGTTTGCCGTGTTGTCGAAAGCGCTCCCATGCTACCGTTATGCACCGGATGAAACTGGGCGTTTCCGAAACTATCTTACGGGGATCCTCCACAAGAAGGCGCTCAAGTGGCACGAGAAGGAGAAGCGGGTCAGTGCTCTGAAGGCCAGCTTGCGCGAGAATATGGTTTCTGCCGTGCAGGCGGCATCGGAAAACGAGGAGACCGCTTGGCGGACTTCTCTTCTTGAAATCGCGATGCATCAACTTCTTTCTGACGAAAGGATCCCCGACAAGTCCAAGCAGATATTCCAGAGGCTTACCGTTGACGGCATTGCGCCAGAAGAGGTCGCCACCGCCTACGGGACAAGCCGGAATAACATCGACAAGACCAAGAGCCGCATGATAGCACGGCTTCGCGGAATCGTGCGGGCATTGGAGGCCGTCGGGGATGTCTGATGTCGCTGATGAAGAGATAGAGGGGTTTCTCCGGTCGCACGGGCCTTTCGAGGAACCGCCGATTCTTGCTTGCGGCGACCGTGTAGGTGGATGGATGATTCGAGCTTTTCTCGGACGCGGCGGAAGCTCCGAGGTCTATCGTGCAGAAAACGAAACGACAGGCTTCGTAGCCGCGTTGAAGATACTTTGCAGAACGGACGACAGAACCCGTGAGCGGTTCCGGCGCGAGGCTCGTCTTCTCGCCGAAATGCGATGTGCGTCGTTTCCAAAGTTCTATGAGGCGGGTAATGCCAACGGACGTTTCTACATTGCCGAGGAACTTCTGGAACCGATGCCGCTCCCGGAAACAGATACGGCCGTGGCGCGATTCATACTGCATGTGGCGGCGGGTGTTGAAGAACTGCATCGCTGTGGATTCGTGCATCGGGACATAAAGCCACGCAATGTGATGACGCGCCCAGCTACGGGCGAAAGCGTACTCATCGACATGGGGCTTGCCAAGGAGAGTGACGATACGCTACAGGCCTGCAACGATACGGTGTCGGTTGTAGATGGTCATGCCGTAGGCGTAGGTACGCCGGGGTTTTCCGCACCGGAACAATTCGCGGGCGGCAAGATCGGTCCTGCGACCGACATCCATGCTCTAGGTATGTTGGCGAATGCCTGCTTTGGTGGTAATCCGCCGCAAGCATGGACGAAGATCATCCGCCGTTCGACCTGCTCGATCCCGGAACAACGGTATTCTTCCGTCTCTGAATTTGAAAGGGCAATCCGTCGTCGTCATGTCTGGCATTGGTGGTTCGCCGCGATTGCCATCATGGCAGTTGTTGCCTTCGCAACAATCTGTTTCCGCAAAGATGCAACTAAGCCGGCGAAACCAGATACGCCTCCGGAAACAGCAGTCATATCACAAAAAGAGACAGTCGCAAACTACGGTAGGGACGCGCGTCCCGCGCGTCCGCAACCTATTTACGATGGGGACAGTCCCCGTGAAAAAGGGGACAGCCCCCATGAGGAAAATATAAAACCGAATGAAATTTCTCAAATCGCGCCGAAAACGGCAGAAAACTTTCTTGAGCTAGGTGAGACTAAATTTGAAAATGGAATGTTTGTCACACATATGTCGTTAGGTGGACGCGACATAGTGGTTCCCGGGGAAGTGAAGTTGGAGGGAAAACGCAAGATTGAACTGATTGGGCCAGGCCGTATTACTGCGTCTATCACAGGTTCACGAGAGGTGAGTCTTGAACTGAATGACCATGCGGTACTGATAAACCTTACCTCAACACCTTATCCAGAATCAAGTATGAAATATGTTCTCAACGGCGCATGCTATCTGAACTTCAAGAACCTCGACCCTCCGGCGGATCGTGATTACAAGAACATTTGGGTGGACAGCTTCAAAGGGAACGGAACGCCGTTATTCCGCTTTCGTGGCCCGGACTCCTACGAGGAAGTACGCAAGGAAGACAAGAAGTTCGCCTTGGAGGTCATGCGGAAGGGAATTCCTTCTTCTTATTGATTCTTCCCTGTCAGATTTCAGGGGTAAAGGGAAATATCCATGTAGAGGAAATTCTGCATGGATATCTTTAGGCTTTCAGACAACCGGCAAATCTGCTATAATTCCACCGTTCCGCAAAAACGGGACGAATTGATCTTTGATATAGGCGGGAGGCCGATTGCTCCCGCTGTCGGTCCTAAGCCAACGGTATGGTGGCGTGATCTCACGCTTCCGCATCAGGAGGCGAAGGGCAAAACCTCGTGTAAGCTGTGTCGGCAATGGGCAGCGGAGCGAGGGGTCGAAGAATCCCATCCGGGACTTCGACACATACGCAACAGCGTATTGAAGCTTCCGGGAAACCACTACTATTCACGGATGAGGCGAAAATACGGTGTTGCGCCGTGTGGCAATCATGCGGCGCAACCTCTTTCTTCTGCTTCATCCAGGCTCGTAGTGGTGCCTCTCGGAAACAGGGTTTCGAGGGTGCGCCGCTTTCTTTTTGTGCCGAAGTGGCGTTGTTCGGTAGAGTAGGTACAAAAGGATTTTGAAAGGAGAACGAAAAAATGAACATCGAATTCAAGTGTCCGCAATGTGGGCAAATGGTGGCTGCAGATGAGTCGTCTCGTGGTCAGGTGGCGGAATGTCCACACTGTGGTAAAGGAATTGTAGTGCCTCACGGCAAATCGAGGCTTGGGGTTAGAAAACCTCCAGAGGCAATATCACGAGACCATTATCAAGGAGATCCAAACCAAAAAGGTAATCGTAATAAGTTATTGAATCAAAACGATTGTCCACAGGCAAAATGTCCGTACTGTGGGGCGGAATACACTGTAGAAAAGAAGGACATGTATCGCAGTACAATTTGTGGAGTGTGTGGAAGGAAATTTATTATCGGTGAATCGGAAAAGCAGTTGGATACACCAAAACAGCATGCCAAGTCAAACCTATATTCACCTTATGTACCTTTAGGTGGTACAAGTCATATCTCTGAATGGAAGTATTTTGTCGCCTGGCTTGTCTATTCCTTGGCTACGATAATTGCAGCCGTAGTGTTTTGTGGTATACTAGGTTTTATTCTTGGTGTCAGTGGTGTGGATCTGGACATGATATGTCGAATAAGCATGGGTATCGGAACATTTATCTCTATGCCAATTGGATATCTAGGATTTCGTTATATTGCAATTACTATTCTAAACTACTATTCTAAACAGCAAAAAGTAGGTGCATGATGGTTCAAAAGCAGATAGGGGGAAGGACTTTTAAGTTCATTTGTCCGCAGTGCGGCAAACAAATGTTTGCCGACGATCTTGCTAAGGGACGCATGCAGGGATGTCCTTATTGTGGTACGAATGTTGCAATTCCACGAGACGCTTCTGCAGATTGTACGAACATGCCGAAAGACGTAGAGGTTCGTGTTTCAGCAGAGCATGAAAGTATACGTCGATTATTTATGGCGGCACCATGGCAGATTAGGATTTGTGTAGCATGGATGGCGATAGGTGGAATTACTACGTGGCCTATCTGCCCTTGTGACTTCGATTATCACTGGTGGTTACCTGCTATTGCTATTGGCATGGAAATAGGTCTCCCGCCGCCAATGTTTTTCGGTTATCAATGGTTGTTACGTGCTATTGGCATGGGAATAGGGCTCTCGTTTTCAATGTTTTTCGCATGGATGTTACTCAAGTGGAATTGGTTTAGGTGGACGACAATTATTTGCGGTTACATAGGGAATGTCGTCAGCATACTTGGTGCAATCTATGCTGTAACTGTATGGAATTGGGGGCCGAACGATTTTATCGGTATTCTCATGCAATCAGTCGCTAGCATAGCCATTATCTCGTTGCTCATCGCACGACCTTGCGGTGCTTGGTATCAATACCATTATGTTGGAGTGATGCAATCCCCGCCAGGCAGACGGCGTTCGGTATTTGTGGTTATTGTATGTTACATAATTGCAACAATACTTGTTCGGTTAATCACTGGACCTCTTTGGTTCGACATAGAAGATGTCAATGAGAGAAAATGTCCACTTATTGACGCTTCTGTTCAAAATCTACGAAACGGACCCCAGATTGGAACTGCCTATGCTTTTGCGGGGTTAGATACAACGCATGGAGAGACTGGCCATCTGGAAGCGCTTGGGCCAGTAGAAGCTCGCCAATCTTATTGCAGAATACATAGGCGGCCAGGAACTCTAGTACATTTTTCAGGATGTGATGTGTTTTTGAATACTCGGCGAAGTCGGCCTCGACTTCTAAGTGGATTGCCATGTGTATATGTTTGCTGTGGTACAGTAGAGATTTATGGTAGCATTTATCGTGTTATGCGAGAGATGGATGAAAAAATCGCCCGCAAACGGTTGTCAGAGAAAGAAGAAGCCAGAAGAAGGGCAGAAGAGGAAGAAAATGCGGTACGCGAGCAAAAAGAGAAGGAAAAACGGCTTAATCATGTCATTGAAACAAGTAAGATGATTTCAACTCGTATAGCGAACATTAATAGATTTCTGAACCGAGGGGTGAGTGATGATTTCGGGTGTCAGGAGGCGATTCGAGTCAATCCTACTGCCGATACAAAAACGGAGGTAATCCCGCATAACAATCATCTCCTTTCGACATCCAGTAAACTGGAAGAAATTGAGACTGAACAGTTACGGCTTGACCGTGAATTGGAACGGCTAGATGTGAAATTGCGTGTTCTTGAGGAATGCTATAAGGTTCACAGCCGTCAGCGAGTCGAAAGGGCGGCGATTGAAGAGAAAAGACGCATTGAGAAAGCCGTAGCAGAAGAGAAGCGACGTGCCGAAGAAGAGGCAAAAGAATTAGAATCACGCAAGGTGAAATGTTCATTATGTAGTGGAACAGGTGTCATTGATTGTACTCGTTGTAAGGGAAGTGGAACTATTGTTGTGTATGACCATGAAATGTGCCCGCTATGTGGTAATGGCGAACGTAAGGGTTATGTCAAAAAACAAGTCAAATGCGATCATTGCCGAGGTACTGGTCGGATTACACAAAGATGTGGAACATGTCGTGGCAAGGGGCGTGTATGGGTTTCGCATGGTACTGCACGATTTGACACAAAAGAACAATGTAGTAATTGCGGAGGTAGTGGCCGGGGTTATCCACAATCTTGTCAAAATTGCCTTGGCAGTGGTGAAGTTGGGGTATGGCAGACTTGCGGCAGATGTCGAGGTTCTGGCGAAGTGTCACGCGGTAATGGTGAGCCATGCTCGAACTGTAACGGTAAGGGTAAATTCAAGTGTGTCCGTTGTGACGGCAGGGGTTTTACATACAGACCTAAGACTGACGGACAAAATGTAATACCCATGAAAGGTGGTGATTCTAGTAATAAGGATGAGACTGATAACCAAACTTCTGGGCAGAAGTCCGATTTGGGACAGAAATCGGTATCAAGTGGCGTAAAAGAAGTAAATCAGGGGAAGTCTATATTGCAGCAGAAAACCAACAATGACCGTAAGGAACTGGACAAGAGCCTCAAGCATGCGTCTGTGTCGGAATCGCCAGAATACATACCGCTCAATGAGCCGTACAAGCCAACTGCGGAGGAACAGGCCGCAATTGATGAGGCTAAGGCAACTTCCAGAGAGTTAATGAAAAAGAGAGATGACCATCACAAGAATCTAAATTCTTCTACTTCCCGTAGGCGTAGGAGACGGCATTCAATCGAGGAGGCATCAGAAGTGGCTGCTCCAATGGAGGGAGCGACTGAAAATACCACAAGTGGACGCCTGCCTTAGGCAGAAAAGGGGAAGTTACAAAATCGGCGGATGCTAAGGCCAAGGGATCTCCGCCGAAGGAACGATAGAGAACAATAGACAATAAATATGGGGAGGTCGGACGGGAGACGCATTGTGAATACTAGGAAAGGAAGTATGCAAATGAAAATAGCATGTCCCCATTGCGGAACAGAATATGACGCCGAGGAAAACGAGTACGGTAGGTTCGTCAAATGCGCATCCTGCGGTAAGGGTTTTGTCGCAGGGACTTTAACGGCCAAGGCGATGAGAGATACCACTAGAGTCAAAACGGGCACTGTCTATGAAAGGGTTAAGAATATTGATTGGAGGTCTCAGCAAACTAGAGTCAAAAAAGTCGCGGGCGTCGCTTTTGAAACTAGCAGGAAGTGTTTTGAGGAGGCTCGAAGAAAATACGTAGAATGGAATTTGCCGAGACGGATAGTTGGCCTATCAACTATGAATAACAGAATTTCGTTGGCATGGATTATCGGAGGTTGTTTTATAGTTTTGTTGATATGTGTTTTTACCATGTCCGGTAACAAGGAGGATGATTATCGACAACGAGAGGTGGATTCACCAGAATCACCAGAATACATACCGCTCAATGAGCCGTATAAGCCATATGCAGAGGCACAGGCTATAATAGATGAAACCGACCAAAGAAATAAAGCCTTAAAGAAGGAGAGAGAGGACTACTACAAGAATCTAAATTCTTCGCCATCTAATCCATCGCGAGCATCATCTATGACATCGAACCACAGATCTCCTGCAAGTGCGAAAGAGGCCATAAACGGTGCACTAGAGAATATCAAGAGCAGATATCGACAGAACCTTTCCAGATTGGGATTGACGGAATCATATTTCGACGAAACCAGTGGGATATGTGATCTAATGCTTCTTGACGTTAATACATGGACGAAATACCAGATAGTATATTATCGTAGGACAAATCAGATTGAACGGCCGCGAACACTACCCAAGGAGATAGCGGAAAGTCTTATACATGACAGGATGTTGATAGATGGATACACGAAAATGACGGGGAGATGAGGATAGCTTGTAGGGATCCCACCAATGTGAACAGCGTTTTCACGGCGGCGATTGAAATGGTGGATGGATTACCGCATGTCACATGGTCGCCAGGCCTCAACACCAACGGTATCATACTAACCTACAAAGTATATGGCAAAGAATCGCTTTTGGACGGTGAATGGTGTTATCCCACCAACTCCCTGCATAGGTTCTTCAAGGTGAAGGTGGAGATGCCGTAGACGGTGCGGCCGGAGTCCGAACCTTGTCAAATGGCTGGTTCTCAATGGCTTTAAGGACCGTAAAGGCTTTAAGGCCGTTAGAACCCACCGCCAAAATGGCGGCGTTCGCAGTTAGGCGGTCATCCAAGGATGTATGAGGTCTGTGGTAGTGTCGCAGGCAATGTCACGAAATTCGGGATTTTTGAATTTCGTGACATTCGTTGTTGATATGTTGGGTAAAAAGTGATATAATACGCGATATGTTAAAAAAACAAAACAGCAAGAATCCGAATTTCGTGCATTTTATTGGTCGGAGAGAGTATCTTGACGACCTTGAATCGCTTTGGAGAAAAGCGACGAGTTCCTTTATTGCCTGTCGTGGGAGGCGGCGCATTGGCAAATCGACGTTGATACGAGAATTCGCCCGGCGGACTTCCAGCGCATACATCGAGGTTGAAGGGTTGCCGCCAGACAAGGAAATGACAAATCAGCGGCAGCTTGACCATTTTGTATCTGCGCTCGCAGAGCAGACCAACGCATCAAGCGAACCCGTCGCCAACTGGATAGAGGCGTTCCATCGGCTTGACGGACAGATTGACGACGATAGGCGCACGGTCGTACTTTTGGACGAGGTCTCGTGGATGGGCGGATATGACATCAACTATCCTGGTGCATTACGCACCGCGTGGGAGACGTACTTCCACCGTCACCCAAGACTTGTCGTAGCCGTGTGCGGTTCGGTATCGGCATGGATCAAGGAGAACATTCTGGACAACACCGGCTTTACGGGGAGGTTCTCTCGTGACTATGTCCTTCCCGAACTGAATCTCGAGGAATGCGCCGAGTTCTGGCGTGGCGCCAAGGACAGTGTTTCCGTTCGCGAGATATTTGACGTGCTGTCCGTCACGGGCGGCATACCGCGCTACCTCGAAGAAATCGATCCGGGGCTTTCCGCCGAGGAGAACATCAGGCGGATGTATTTCTCGACGAGCGGCGAGCTCTACAAGGACTTCGATGCGATATTCAGCCCGATATTCGGTGCGGACGTGGATTTCAAGCGGCGCATTCTCGAATCGTTGGCGGACGGTCCAATGTCCGGCTCGGAACTGTCCGTTCGCCTTGGGATGAAGCGAAGCGGACGCATGGCGTCCGCGCTCCGCGAACTGAAGGAGGGTGGATTTTTGTCCGACGACCCCGGACTCAACCCCGCGACTGGCGAAAGTATGAGAACGGGGAAATACCGCCTGAAGGACAACTACACTCGTTTCTACCTGAAGTACGTAAAGCCTCGAAAGCCGCAAATTGAGGCGGGAAGTTTCAGGTTCGCGTCGCTTGGAACGCTTCCTGAATGGAACGCCGTGATGGGACTTCAGTTCGAGAATCTGATTGTCAACAACGCGATGTCGCTGATTCCGTATCTTCACCTCGGAAATTCGATAGTGGAGTCTGCTGCGCCATACCGTAACATGCGGCGCGATGCGAAGGGCGGGAAGGGGGGATGCCAAATCGATCTTCTGATACAGACCCCTATGACGGCATACGTTGTTGAAGTCAAGCGGAAACGGGAAATAGACGAGTCGGTCATCAACGAGATGAGGGACCGCATCGCCCGTCTTCCGTTGCGCAAGGATATGACGCCTCGTCCCGTCCTGGTTTACGAGGGGGATTTGGCACCTTATGTAGAAGGATCGGGTTATTTCGATGCCGTCATACCGGCGGCGAAACTTATAGGCAGATAGTAAAGAAGAAAGAAGATATGGACATAAAGCGGTAATTTGGATTGGAAGATGTATATAGAAATAGCATGCTTTTGACATCGATGGATTGTCCATGCACCTGTATGGACGGGCGGCGCGTGAAATGGTATAATCACCGGCATGAAGAAAATATGCATGAGCCTGGCCCTCGTGTCCCTGGCCGTGAGCGTCTCTTTCGCAGACGCGCCGCCGCCAATGCCGAAGGAATTCCTGGTTGATCCGGCCGAGGTTGTGCGCAAGGCTGCGGAGGCCACGGCGAAGCGCTTCCCCGATGCGGATATCGTGGTTCTCGACGACCGCATCCATACCGCGTACCAGGCGGACGGCTCCGATGCCACCTGGGACGACGAGTGGATCAAGATCCTCACAGAGAAGGGCCGCCGAGCGAACGCGACCATCTCGATGGATGTGTCGCTGCGCTATGGCGACGTGGCCGTGGAATGCGTGGAGATAGTGGGCACGAACGGTGTAGTGCGCAAGGTGGACTTCAACCGCACGCTCAAGATGGCGACGGACAATTCATCCACGGCCTCCAACATCTACGACCCGCTCGACAAGACGATCTCCTGCGCGGTGCCCGGGCTATGCGTGGGCGAGATACGGCATGTCAGATACTGCAGGCGCACGCTCAAGCCGCGCATGAAAGGTCTCTGGGCCGACCGGGTGCCGATGGAGCTTACCGCGCCGATAGTCTACGGGAAATTCACCATCGACCAGCCGGCGGCGCTTCCCGTGCGCCATGCCGTCATCCGCCATCCCTTCGGCCGTACCGCCGCCCGCCTCAAGGACCGTGCGCTCGATGGCGGGCGCACCCTGCTCGCCTGGGAGGTACGCGACGTGCCGCAGGCGTTCGCGGAACCGTCGATGCCGCCGATGTCCACGGAGGTGCAGTCGCTGCGGCTCTCCACGGCCGAGGACTGGCTGACGGTCTCGCGCTGGTACTGGAAGATGTGCGAGCCGCATCTGGCCGCTACATCCACCGAACTCACCAACAAGGTCACCGAGCTGACGCGGTCCGCCGCCACTAGCGCCGAGCGTCTGCGCGCGCTGTTCCGCTTCGTGTCCCAGGAGATCAGGTACATGGGTATCACCACCGAGACCGTGGCCCCCGGCTACGAGCCGCACGACGTGGAGCTGACGTTCGCCAATCGGTACGGTGTATGCCGCGACAAGGCCGCTCTGCTCGTGGCGATGCTGCGCCTGGCTGGCTTCGATGCGCGTCCCGTGCTCATACGCGTGGGCGCGAAGATGGATCCCGAGATACCTTCGCCATACTTCAACCACGCGATCGCCGCGGTGAAGGAGGGCGATACATGGACGCTCATGGACCCCACCGACGAGGCCGCGCGCGAGCTGCTGCCATCGTATCTCTCGGACTGCTCCTACCTCGTCGCCAGCCCGTCCGGCGAACCGCTCCGCGTCTCGCCCGTCACGCCTGTGGACAAGAACATGCTTACCGTCGATTCGCGAGGCACGCTTGAACCTGATGGTTCCATCCTGCTCACCACGCGATTCTCGTTCGGCGGCATAAACGACACCGCATTCCGCCACCTGTTCGTCCGCCAGACGGACGACAAGCGCCGCCGCACGGTAGAGGCGCTGCTGCGCCGGGTGGTACCCGGCACGGAGTTGATGTCGTGCGAGATATCGCCTTCGGACCTGTCCGACACGGACTCCCCGCTCGCGCTGCGCACTGTGGCGCGTTTCCCTTCGGCGCTGCTGCGTGGAAAGACCAAGGACCGTCTCGCGCTGCCACAGATGACGCGAGTGCTCTCCATCGTAGGTGGATTCCTTGAATCCAACACCGCGCTGGAGAAGCGCCGATTCCCGCTCGAGTTCAGCTCCACGGCCGGTACCGACGAGACGTTGACGCTGAAGCTGGACGAGACGATCGGCAGACCTCTCACCCTGCCGCCGGAGGTGCTGGTGGGCGAGGGCACGGGCCATGAGTACGTCTACCGCGTGACGGCTACGAACGGCACGCTGACGGCGCGGCGGCAGCAGCTGCTGAGAAGCATACGCTTCGAGCCGCAGGAGTACGCGACGCTGCGCGACAATCTCAAGATCATCGAGAGCCAGATGCGCGACGACCCTACCTTCGCCGTGCGGCCGGATGCCAACGCGAACTTCCGCACGCTCCTGAGCCGCAGCGAGATCGCGTTCTCGTCGCCCACAAGCTGGGTGATGACCAACACCGTGGAAAAGGAGATCCTGACCTACCAGGGCAAGAAGTCCTCGGCGGAGCTGAAGTTCGCGTACAGCCCCGTGACGCGTTCGGTGGAACTTGTCTCGGCCACGGTTTCCAACCGAAGCGGGAAGGTTCTTTCCGTGACGCCGAAGGAGAAGCATCTTCTGGATTGCGGCTGGGCCGCCTCCGCGCCACGCTATCCGGCATCCCGGACGCTTGTCGTGAACCTGCCCGGGGTGGAGATTGGAAGCGTGATCCGCTACAAGGTGGCATATTCCGTCACCAACGCGCCGGTGGCGTTCACGACCTTCCATCATTTCGACGGCACCCAGCCGATCGACCGCATGACCGTGAAGATGACCGTCCCCGACGGCATGCCGCTGCGCTGGCGCTCGACCGGTTTCGACAAGGGCGTGCCGGGACGTCTGCAGCTGCAAGACCGCATTCCGGGTGCCCGCCGCTTCGCATGGTCCGTTTCCCGTCCGGAACGCCTGCCCGACGAGCCCTCGCAGCCGCCATCGTCGCTCTGGCGCACGACGCTCTTCCTCACGACCGCAGAATGGGAGCCATACGCGCGCGGGCTCCTGGACTCGCTTGACGCCGCGCGCGCGGCCGGCTCGGACGCCGCCCACCAGGTCGCTCGGAAGGTCACGGCCGGCTGCCATACGCCTCAGGAGCAGATCGTGGCCATACGCACTTTCCTGGCGCACAACATCCGTACATCGGGGCCGGGACTCTTCGAGCTTCCGTTCGACCAGGCGTTCTTCCCGCCAGATCGGTCGCTGGCCGATTCATATGCCTCGTCTACAGACCGGCGCAACCTCGCCTTCGCGATGCTTGAGGCGGTCGGGTTCGACTGCTCATTCGTGCTGGCGGCGGACGATTCGCACAGCATGAAGAAGATGACGCGCATCTACCAGGAGGGCCTGCCGCGCCCGAGCTACTTCAACGCCCTGGTGCTGCGTGCCCGCGCGGAAGGCCGCACGTTCTACCTCGCCGGAGAGAATGAGTATACCCCGCCAGACTGTTCCACAAGGGAGGGCGATACGTTCTTCGACCCGGAGACGCTGGAGTTCGGCGAGGTGCGTCTCGACGAGCGTTCCGACCATGCATGGTGGGCGCCGTGGACCTGGTTCGCCGACGATTACTCGTCCGTGCCGGGCACCTCCGCATGGTCGCCGCGCGACGTCAACTTCTGCCGGATGACGATACGCGAGGATGGCGGTGTGGACTTCGATGTGACCAACAGTATGTATGGCGCGCAGGTCGGTGGATTCCGCAAGCGCTTTTCGGAGATGCTGCCGGAAAAGCGCAGCCGTTTCTTCCAGTCGCTGCTCGGAGAGATAGCGGAAAGCGCCACGGCCACGCGGGAACTCTCCACCGACACCACCGGCTATCCCGCAGTCACATCCTTCGCTGCGTTCGTGCCGGAGTACGCCGTTGCGCGGGATGGCGAACTGACGGTTCGCGTGCCCGACTTCGACAGCGGGTTCCTCTCCGTGGGCGGCCCCATGCGCCGCTCGCCCATCTCTACGGGTGGATCCACGGAGACGGTGGACATCTACGAGCTGGTGTTCCCCAAGGGCTACACGACAATCGAGCGGCTGCCTGCGGGATACGTGCTGAAGAACCCGCAGGACGGCTCGCCCTGGGTCACGTTCAAAGTAAATAGGCGTCTCGTTGAGGGACGCCTATCCGTGACGCTTGAACGCCATGTGCATCGCCGCACGCAGACCGTGCTCGGTGCCGACTACTTCTCTTTCTTCCGCGACTGGAACCGCCGCATGGCGGCACCTGCCGGCCGTACGATCACCATCAGAAGAAAGAACAGGCGGTGAACGCCCGTTAGACGATGCCCTGAGCCACCATCGCGTCGGCCACCTTCACGAAGCCCGCGATGTTCGCGCCCACCACGTAGTTACCCTTCTTGCCGTACTTGGCGGCCGCCTCGTAGGCGTTGTCGTGGATGGCCTTCATGATGCCCTTGAGCTTGGCGTCCACCTGCTCGCTCGACCAGGTCATGCGCTCGGAGTTCTGGCTCATCTCCAGGCCGGACGTCGCCACGCCGCCGGCGTTCGACGCCTTGCCCGGCGAGAACAGCACCTTGGCCTTGAGGAAGGTCTCGATGGCATCCGGAGTGGAAGGCATGTTCGCGCCTTCGCCCACGAGGATGACGCCATGCTTGACGAGGTAGGCGGCGTCCTTGCCGTCCAGCTCGTTCTGCCGCGAGCAGGGGAACGCACAGTCCAGCTTGTCCGCAATCTGCCACGGATTCGCGCCCTTGAAGAACTTGCCGGCCTTCGCCAGCTCGGAAAGCTCGCCGCGCTTGACCGTCTTGAGGTTCATGACGGCCTCGATCAGCTTCTCAGTGTAGCCATCCTTCACGTAGAGCGTGCCGGAACGGTCGGAAAGCGTCACGACCTTCGCGCCGAGGCGCACGAGCTTCTGGGCGGCGAACGAGGCGACGTTGCCGGAACCGGAAATCGCGCAGACCTTGCCCTCCAGCGTGTCCTTGCGCGTCGCAAGCATGTTCTCGGCGAAATAGACGTCGCCATAGCCGGTGGCCTCGGGACGGATGAGCGAGCCGCCGAACGCCAGGCCCTTGCCCGTCAAGACGCCCGTCCACTCGTTCGCGATGCGCTTGTACTGGCCGAAGAGATAGCCGATCTCGCGTCCGCCCACGTTCATGTCGCCGGCCGGCACGTCGGTGTTGGGGCCGATGTGGTGGAAGAGTTCCGTCATGAAGCTCTGGCAGAAGCGCATCACTTCGCTGTCGCTGCAGCGCTTGCCGGGCGTGTGGGGAGACTGCTTGGGGTTGAAGTTCGCGCCGCCCTTGGCGCCGCCCATCGGCAGCGTGGTGAGCGAGTTCTTGAACACCTGCTCGAAGCCGAGGAACTTGAGGATTGAAAGGTTGACCGTCGGGTCGAAGCGAAGCCCGCCCTTGTAGGGTCCAATCGCCGAGTTGAACTGCACGCGGTAGCCCTTGTTCACGCGCACCTTGCCCTTGTCGTCAATCCACGGCACACGGAAGATGAGAATCCGCTCCGGCACCACGAGACGCTCCAGAATGGCCGCTTCCTCGTATTGCGGATTCGCCTTGAGGACGGGATCGAGCGTCATCAGCACTTCTTCAACCGCTTGAAGGAATTCGGACTGATCCGCATTCTTCGCGCGAACGTCGGCCAAGACCTCATTAACGTATTTGCTGCTCATTGTCTGTTCCTTGTTTGATTGTGAAACATGGTTTAGAAGAACATTAGCAAAATGCGTGCCAAAAAGGGTTTTCATGGGGACAGTCCCCTTGGGCTTTACGTTCAATGTATGTTGAATGATACACGGCTTACAATATGTGTAAACCCCTCCGTGGAGTATGGGGGTGTCAAGGTGTGTCGGGGCTATCGCAAAATCCGAACTCCTGGCGGCAGATTACAGAACTCCGGCGGCGAGACGGCCACCATTTTTGCAGAAGGGAAACGCCATGCCGATTCTGCCGCCGCGCCGAACAGCCACACGGACGTTGGCGAAACATCCGGAGCATATCCCGACGCTATGGCGATCCGATATCCGTCCGGCCCGCCGTCGGCAGACAGGTATTCGGCCACGGCCTTAAGCGTCCATTCGGAATCGCGAAGCACGAGCGGCATGTCACGGCCTTCCTTGACTATGAATCCGCCACGAACCTTTGGTGCATCGGCAGTCGGCGTTACCCAAAGAGCCGCAAACATGGAGACAGGAACGACCGCCGATAATTTGATGTAATGGTAGGGCGGGCGCGCCGCGCACGCCGCATCGCCATCCGGTAGGGCGGCGATACTCTTCGCCGCCGCATATCCCAGATCGCCCGCATGCATCCCGTCATGGTGTGACAGGAATGCGCGGGCAAGCGCAAGCGAGCCGGGCGGCACGTCGTGCGGATGATTGGGGAAAGATTTCCAAATGACAGACTGGCCGACGGCTCGGGCCTTGGCGACGAAATCGCGGCTCAGGATGTCGCGGGCGGTGTCGGCGTCGCCGCAAGTGACGAGTCCCGGCGCGTTGCGCATCCTCGCCGATGGAGTATGAAACACGCCGCAGGCGTGGCTTACCCATGCGCGGCAGAGGTCCGGCCGCCACGCGGCGAACAAATTGGACGCCTGGCTACCGGCGGAGTAGCCGTAGTAGAGAAGCTTCGAGGTGTTGATGGCGTATGACCGCTTTATCTCCGCAAGCGCATCGAGAAGCGCGCGGCCAGACCATCGTTGCGGCTCCCAGTAGCTGAAGACACTTGGAGAATATGATCAATCAGGTGCCGTACGTTGTCCATAAAAAACATCAAAATCTTCAATGTCCGCGCAGAATGCCTTTTTGTGGTATAATACGTGACATGAAATGCTGTTGCGAAAGTTCTCAAGGCATAGATCCCAGCCGTCTGCGGCATGGAATGGCGTTCCGTACCTCAATCTTCGGGGACTGTCCCCATTTGCATAACGGCTATCTCGACAAGGTGCTGTCCGTGGCGGAGGGCAAGGAACGCCGCACGTTCACCTACCACGTGGACGGCCAGCTCGCTACCGCAACACGGACGGGAGGGCCGCGCTCCGTCGCGGCCGCAACCGGTAGGGCGGCGAGCCCCCTCGCCGCCGAGGCCGAAACGGAAACGTTCCTCTGGGACGGCCTCGCGCTGATCCGTCGCGGCTCCACCGCATACGTGAACGAGCCGCATCCCGGCGGCGGCGCGGCGATTGCCTCGTCGAAGGACGGCGTCATGTTCAACGACATCCTCGGCACCACGCTCGGCACCGAGGGAAAAGAGGGGTATGTTCCAGTTGAACTCTCTGCTTTCGGCGATGCTTCACCTTCCCTCCTTCCCACCTCCTCGCCTTCCCGCCACCTCTTCACCGGCAAGCCGGACGTGGACGGCCTCGGCTACGCCTTCCTTTTCCGCAACTATCGTGCGGGCCTCGGCAAGTGGCAGACCGCAGATCCGTTGGGATACCCAGATGGATGGAACCAACTTACATATTGCGGAAATGAGTTAGCAAATTATATTGATTGTTTTTGGGCTTTTACATTTGGTGTTTACGATTATTCTTCTGAGAATTCATTGATTTCATCGGTAAGCGACATCTCTATACACAGAGGAGGTGGAACTGGGGAAGGCGGGGCATGCTTGGAAACAATTCACGCAAGTTTGAATCTCATGCAAAAGACGATCTCAATTAAGTTTCTTGTCGGAATACAAGTTTCATCTTCAGCTCAACGTTCAAGTTCAATATCAGTTGGGGCAGAGGTCGAATATTGTGAACATCGTTGGGCACCAGGGGATGCAACCTTTACGGGACCTTTAGTGTATGAGGCAATTTTAGCGCATGAACGAGGGCATGCAAATTATGCGTTACAAAGTACCACTTCAATATTACAAATGCGATATGCCGCTCTTGAAATCGCATGGCAGGGAGGATATTATACGGACGATGAGATTTCACAGCAAATAACTGATATTTTTGCTGAAGTCCAGGTATTAGGATGGGAAGGTTCCAATAGATTCGCGAATACCGCAACATCGTCATGGTTTGAATCTGACAAAAAGTGGAGGCAGATTTATCATAGCGGCCGAGATTGGAAGTGGGAGAAGGTAGAATGAAACATGCGAAAGAGGTTTCAGGCATGCGTGTTAGGAGATGTGTTCTCGTCTTGTTGCCAGTGTTATCTATGGGATGTATATTTGGGCATGATGTTGACAACAAGGGGAATCCTGCCTACAGAACGAAAGGCGATATCCTGCTGTCATATGACAAAGATCGTCATGGTTTAATTACAGTTCACGATGATGTGAAGCACATAGGGAGCAATGCTTTTTATGGATGCAAGTACGTTACGCACATTTATATGCATCACGGAATCGAATCGGTCGGAGATCATGCCTTCCAAGATTGCATTGGCTTGACCAAGATGTCGTTTCCAGTATCGGTAACTAACATCGGTCGATTTGCGTTCGCTGGATGTGGTGCGCTGAAATCAGTCGACTTGCCGCACAATCTGGAAATTGTTTCCGGCGCGGTTTTTTGGGGATGTAGGAGTTTGGCGCACATCCAGATTCCAATCCATGTTAAGCGAATCGGCGAACTGGCGTTTGCGAGATGTTGGCAACTGAACGAAATTCACATACCGGCGAATGTGCGGCGGATTGAACGGTGTGCTTTCATTGACTGTACAGCTTTAAAAGCACTCGACTTCTCCGAGGGAACCACAAGCATCGGGGAAAGTGCGTTTGCTGGATGTGTAAGTTTGGAACGTGTTGTCATGCCGGCCAGTTTACGGGAACTCGGCGACAATGCTTTTAGCAGGTGCAAACGATTGAAGTATGTAGAGTTCTTGGGTGCCGTGCCTGCCGTAAATGATTTTTCATCTGTATTCACGACCGATGATGTTCCTTTGGTCAAGGTTGAGAAGGTCTATTGGCATGATACAGGATGCGTCAGGTTTCCGCAGATTGTCGAGAGGGGTAACGAGATGCCGATTGAGCCCCTAAAAGTGGTTGTTCCCGGATATGCTGAGGAAGAATGGCGAGTGATTGAAAAAAAATGTAATGACAGCAAAACCTCCAATAGGCGAAAGATTACATTATGCTTCCGACACGGAAATTGAGTATGCCTATAAAAAGGAATTGGAGATCAATGCCACGTAGAGGGAGTTCTTCAGATTATACGACTAATCGGTCATATGATTTTTCGCCTTCTTACCTGCTTACCGTCGTCTTCCTGCCAAGCCAAGGGTCGGGGATTGTATGATGTTTACGACCACGGCACCTTTACATGTGATCACGAATCGGTTTCCCTTCTTTGCATAGCGCGGTACGGCATAGATGATTCCAACGGACAGGTCGCCGACCTTGCCGGCAAAATACCGTGTTCTGTCATGTCCGAACATGGCCAGGGCATCTCCAAAGGTCGGCACACGGTCGCCGTACATCTTTGAGATGTTGACGGCTCCGTCAGCTGCCGTATCTTCAGGAATCTTCTCCCCATATTCCTTCTCCAGACGATCAAGAAAACGTTGCGCTTGCGCTTTCAGTTCCGCTTCCGACACATCGCCGTCATACGGACGGCGCAAGGTTAGCATGCCGAACTGACTGGTGCGCAGATGAGCGAACTTGTCCACCTTGCGTTCGGTCATGCCCTCAAAGGGACTGTCCAACGGCACCCACTCGTCATTGACATCCGTTTTGTTCTTGGCAGACTTTGCCGGCACATTGCTCCCGGACATGGCGGAATGAGGTGCATTCGTTCCTGCCGCAGCATCCAGATCCATGCCAAACAGCCGATTTACAGTATCGCGCAGCCTTCTTGCCTCATCGTGCGCCTTCTTCTGTTGTTCCGTGGTTGGCATAAGCCTACCCATGGCCGAATACGTCTCGTTCGTATGGACGGGAATCTTGTCGCCAGGTCTGTAGGAAGCGAGAGGAAATTCACGATGTCGCGAATAATCAATGCTGATGCTGTAATTCTTCCTGCTGCTGAACAAGCCGCTGACCCTGTAATCGACAAACCCGTCTTTTATCTTCTTCTCCCCGTTGAACATGATGAAACTCGTGGCAAAGACCGATCTGCCCTTCCGCTTTGTGCGTTTGTTCTCCTCCGCATCAATGCGTTGTACCTCCTCGCCCGCTTTTTCCACTTGCGCACGCGATTCCTCCTCTGTGTGGTCGCTCGTACATTGCATGAGGATATCAAGCCGCTTCCCCATGTCTACGGCAATCTTGTCAACCGTCTCGCGACATTCGGAATACGACATCATCCTGCCCGTCCCCGATGCCCAGCGCCCGATAGAGAGATTGCAGCTTTCAAGCATCTTCTCCTCGCCTTTGAAGTTGAGCCACACCTTGTCGCAGCCAAAATACGGCGTGGCGAGATGCGCTTCGGCATGGTGATAGAAATTCGTGGTCGTCTTTCTCATGTGCGGATCGTATACCGCAGACGCCGATGTACGAATCAAGTTCCCGAATGTTTTCGCGTATTTTGTCGATCCGATTTCCAGATCGAACGGCGAATCGATGACGATGCGTCCGTGTTCCACTCTAACCGCAGGCACGGAGTTGGTTGCCGGCCGCATATCGCCGGAATGGGACGCCTCCGCCTGAACCTGCGGCCCCGTGGCGGCGAAAAGCCAAGCAGACGCGAGACAGCATGCGACAAGAACGAAACGGAACGATAAGTTCTTCATGCGATCCTTCCTTAATTGTGTCCAAAGGATAACACATTCCACTCGCGCCCGTCAAGCGTGTTTTTGAAAAAACTCCAAAAATATTCTCCAATGTCCGCGCAGAAAGCCTTTTTGTGGTATAATAAGTGGCATGAAATGCCGTTGCGAAAGTTCTCAAGGCATGGATTCCGGCCGTCTGCGGCATGGAACGGCGTCCCGTACCTCAATCTTCGGGCCTCATTTGCATAACGGCTATCTCGACAAGGTGCTTTCCGTGGCGGAGGGCAAGGAACGCCGCACGTTCACCTACCACGCCGACGGCCAGCTCGCCACGGCGACCCGGACGGGAGGGCCGCGCTCCGTCGCGGCCGCAACCGGTAGGGCGGCCAGCCCCCTGGCCGCCGAGGCCGAAACGGAAACGTTCCTCTGGGACGGCCTCGCTCTGATCCGTCGCGGCTCCACCGCATACGTGAACGAGCCGCATCCCGGAGGTGGCGCGGCGGTCGCCTCGTCGAAGGACGGCATCATGTTCAACGACATCCTCGGCACCACGCTCGGCACAGAAAGCTCTGAAGGTTACGCTCCGGTGGAGATGACGGTCTTCGGCGATGCTTCACCTTCCCACCTTCCCACCTCCTCACCTTCCCGCCATCTCTTCACCGGCAAGCCGGACGTGGAAGGGCTCGGCTACGCCTTCCTCTTCCGAAACTACCGCGCAGGCCTCGGCAAGTGGCAGACCGCAGACCCCCTCGGCTACCCCGACGGCTGGAACCATATGGCGTATGGGGTGAATTCGCCACTGGAAGGATTTGATCTTTGGGGAACAAGGTGGGCACAATTCTCATTCGGCATGATTAGATCCTGTGAGGATTTGGTTTACATACTTGGCCCAGGAACACCAATTGGAGGAATCAATCCTTCAAGTACATATCGGGTAGGAGAGTGCATCTTTAATCTGATCGCAAGATTGATAGCGAATCAGATTAAAGGTGGCATTGAAGCTGTGGGATTGGCGGACTTCCTGAATACCTATATAAATGCTGTAGAAGCAGAGGGATTAGGGGCGGCAGCAATTGAGCCGACAGATGCTGAATGTCTGGCAAGAGCACGAGAGATCCTCGTGGCCGCAGGTGCTACGCAAAAGGAGATTGGTTCCCTAGAGCTGATTGACAAGGAGGCATTGAGCATGGATTATAGTGCTTCTCAAGTAAACAATCTCATCGAAGTCGACAGAGTTGAAGTTCTGTGGTTGATTCATGTAAGATATTGGACGGAATGAGAATGAAAAAAGTGTTGATAGGATTGATGGTTTTTATGGAGGCCTTCATTTCACGGCGAGGTCATTGTCTAACATGGTGTGAAGAGAATGAGGCGGGAGATTTCCGTGTTGAGTCGCTTCGGTTTGATTTTTGCGGTGTGTCCCGTAACGAATCTGAAAAATATCGCGACACGGAAGAACATCTGCGAATATCTGCACCACAGAAACCTGTCTTGGCAAAAGAATGGTTGAATATCCTGCGCCATTTCCAAAATAAGGTTTATGCCTTTGAAGAATCTTTCTCTACCAGCAGGACAGATAGAGTCAAAGTCATCTTGAAATGCATTTGTAACGATTTGATGGAACAGAAGAATCTTTGTATTTCTGCGCGTATGAGGTTTCCGTTCAGATGTTACCTTGGAGACATAGAAAAGTTGGAGTATTCGCTAGCCAGAATCACCGAATACGGGAACATGGATGTGCTTAATGAACGTGAAGTCCTTGAATTTTTGCCTGATGACCTTTTTGTGATAGACAATAAGGCATGCAACTGGACGGTATTCGATACTCGATCTTTTGAACGATGTCGTGACTTTAGAGACATGATAGTCCTCGGTATCTGCTTGAGAAGATATCGGTTTATCAAGGGCCATTATCCCCAAACGCTAGATTGTTTGACTCTGCCGCAAAAAATGAAACGACGATTTTTAATGGATTTGTCGTATGATGTCAAGGGTGATGTCTGGTGTGTTTTCAAGCCGGGAGTCAGAAACGGGCGTAACCCTGCTCCTTTCAATGTTTTCATACCAGCTATTCAGAATCCTGCAGACTTTGTAGAACAAACAGGGAGGGCCATGTGGTATTCATCTGATTTCTCAAGAAAGAGAGCGAGATTGTTTCAAACCGGCAGGCTCAACACCGGGATAAACAAATGGGAGTGTAGGATTTTGTTTGGAAAGATTGTAAAGTAAATGTCATCAGACATATCCTCTGATCCCGTCATGTTAATCAGCTATAACCAGGGACAAATGTACTACTCATTTGACATTTCATGGATGAAGATGGTTGAATCTGGAGTAGAGTCCGGCCACTAGTATTACGATGATTGCGATGGGTATGAACCATGTGGCAAGTGTCCGCAGGCATGGCGGGAATCTGGTACCGCTGCCGGTGTTCGCCTCGGCGATGAATCCGTTCCAGCCCCATCCCCACGAACGGGTGCAGTAGAGCGCGAACGCAAGTGCACCGATCGGTAGCGCGAGGTCGCTTACGAGGGAATCCTCGAGGTCGAGGATCGTGGACGAACCGCCGAGCGGATGGATGTCCTTCAGGATGTTGAATCCGAGGGCGCATGGCGCGGATAGGACGGGCATCGCGATGCCGCATGCGAAGGCAGCCCTCTGGCGCGTCCAACCGGTCTTCTCCCGCAGGCAGGCGATCAGGTTCTCGAACACGGCAAGCACCGTGGTGAAGGCGGCGGCGGACATGAAGGCGAAGAACGCGGTCCCCCAGAGGCGTCCTGCGGGCATGGAGTTGAAGACGTTGGGAAGGGTCACGAATATGAGGCTGGGGCCGGAATCCGGCCGCACGTTGAACGCGGAGCATGCCGGGAAGATGATGAAGCCTGCCAGGAACGCCACGGCCGTATCGAGCAATGCGACATTGATGGCTTCGCCGGCGAGCGTGCGTTCGCGTCCGATGTAGCTGCCGAATATCGCCATCGAGCCTATGCCGAGGCTGAGCGTGAAGAAAGCCTGGTTCATGGCGGCGACGATCATGGTGGCTGTCCCGCCGGCGCCTGGCGATGCGAGGGATGGTTTCAGGTAGAAGGCGATCCCCTCTGCGCCTCCTTCGAGGCAGATGCTGTGGACGGCCAGCACCGCCATCAGCGCGAGCAGTGCGAGCATGAGCCACTTTGTGATGCGTTCAAGCCCGCTGCGCAGGCCGCATGCGCAGACTGCGAAGCCTGCCACGGAGACCGCCACCGCTGCGCCCAGCTGCTGGCCCGGGCTTGCCAGGCATGCTTCGAACGCTTGCGAGACGCCTGCGGGGTCGAGGCCTGCGAACGCGCCATGGGCAGATTTGGCGAAGTAGAGGATCATCCATCCTGCAACGGTCGTGTAGAACATCATGAGGAGCCAGCATCCTGCGATGCCTAGCCAGCCGTGCAATGCCCAAAGTCTTCTTTGCGGGGTCAGGGCCGCGTGCATGGTCGCGATGCTGCGCCGCGCCGCGCGCCCGGCGGCGAATTCCATCGTCAGCAGCGGCACGCCGAGCATCAGCAGGAACGCGAGATATGTGACCACGAAGAGTCCGCCGCCGTGCTGGCCTGCCATCCAGGGGAACTTCCACACGTTGCCTATGCCGATCGCGCATCCTGCGCTCAGCAGGATGAAGCCGAGTCGGCTGCCCAGGCTCTCCCTTTCCTTGTCCATGCGTATAGCCTCCTGCCGCATATTATATTATATTTCGCCGGCGGCGTGTCGGGGAAATTTCATGGGGCGCATCTGCGTAATTCACCGCAGAGCCTTCTGATGTTTGGAAACAACTATTTGAAACAACTTGCCTTTGGCGCACGGGCTAACTCGCCCGTGCCCGTTTGCCGACTTTGGAACGGATTCCCACCTGAGGTGAGGATCTCGCGTTTGTCCGTATCGTAGAAATACCGCTCGATGGTGGCGAACTTCGGATAGGAGTTGACGATGATTCCGCATGGCATCTTGAGCAGCCTCATGTAGTTGAAAAGTTGGGCCCGATGAGTTGAAG
>JAFXTB010000067.1 GCA_017525225.1 Kiritimatiellia bacterium | reverse complement strand
GCCAAGCCCTATCTCGAAAAGGCCGTAGCCCGCGTCACGCAGAACTACACACGCGCCCTCGACGCCTCTCCGGAATACTACCTCGCCCTCGTGGAGCGCGGTCTCGGCAACCTCAAGCGCGCAGAGGACCTCTTCTGGCGCTGCACGTGGCGCGCGACGAACAAGAAGGAATCGTTCATGGAGATCGTGCGCATCTGCTGCCTGCAGGGCCGCTACGACGAGGCGCACGACATTCTGGAATACAGCGCGATGCCGATCGGAATGCAGGAAGCGAAGATACACACGCTGCACGCCTATCTCCATCGCAAGCTGAAGGATCATCCGAACGCGAATGAAGGACAGCGGAAGAACTGGCGCAAGCTTGCGGCGAACAACCAGAAGCAGGCGTTTGCCTGCGATCCGCTGGAATATTGGGGGATCTGCGAGACGGCTTTCGCAAATGCGGGAGGCGTGTCGGAGAAGGCTGGCGCCGTCGCCCTTGCCGCCGCCGAGAAGAACCGTGGGCTCAAGGCGCAGCAGCTTCTGGAATGCGTGAGCGACTATTGGGGCATTGGCGCGTGGGACGAGGTCGTTGCGCTGTGCGATGCCGCGCTCGCCAAGGCCGATACCGAGAAGCCGTACCGCACGGAAGGCGCATTGCCGCTCAAGGAGACGTTGGCGGCCTGCGACAGCTACAGGAATGCGATGTTCGGCTACTTCAAGGGTGCAGCATTGATCAGGAAAGGACTTGATAAAACAGGTCAGACCTGTTTTATCAATGCCGCCGCGATGCCCACGGACTATTGCTTCCCGGACAGGCTGGAGGAAGAGGAAGTCTTGATGATGGCGGCGAAGGCGGCGCCTGGGCTTGCAAATACATGGTACTATCTCGGCTGCTGCGAATGGAACCACGATCGCAAGGATGCCGCGCTTGCCGATTGGCGTAGATGTGTGGAGCTGTGCGAGGCCGCCAAGGCGGGAGGGTCGCGCCCCGTCGCGACCTCATACGCGCTCGCGCTCCGCTGCATCGGATTCGGCCTTTCGCATCCGGGCTCCTACTTCACCAACACCGGCGTGCCGTCGGGCATACCAAGCCGCGAAGCATACGAATTCTACCTCAAGTCGCTTGAAGCCGATCCCGGCAATTTCCGCACGCTCGACGAGGCAGGGAAGCTCGCGGAGAAGTTGAACATCCCGGCGGCGGAACGCCTCGCGCTCATGGAAAAGTATCGTTCCACGGTGGACAAGTACGATGCCTGCATCCTGCGTCTCGCCTATACGTTCAATGCCGTTGGCCGCTATCGTGAAGCGTACGAGATTCTTACCACGCGCCGCTTCCACGTGTGGGAGGGGGCGGATGGCCTTTTGGCTCCATTCGTGGAGGCGTGCATCGGCCTTGGCAAGGAGGCGATGGCGAAGAACGACTACAGGACGGCTCTCAAGTTCTTCGAGGAATCCACAACGTATCCCGAGAACCTGCAGGCGGGGCGCCCCGGCGATGCAGGCACCGAGCCGAAGAGCCGCTACTACATGGCGCAGTGCAAGAAGGCATTGGGCGACAAGGCCGGATATAGGACCGAACTCGAGAATTCCCTCAAAGGCTGGATACATGCCGGCGAGATGGACTACTGGCGCGTGAAGGCGCTGCGGGAGCTGGGGCGCGATGCGGAATGCGCACCGCTCATCGCCGAAATGCGTCAGGTAATCACAGAACTTGAGGCGCCACAGCCGCCAGTGATCGATGCATACGCCAAGTTTGCAGGCGACAATTCCGCCATGGAACGTGCGGACAAGGCACGCGAAAAGGCCGCTTCACTGCGTAGACTTCTCAAGGAGATCGAGTAGCATGAAACGAATGTCCTGGAGTCTTTGCATTCGCGGCAGCGCCAAATGCGTCATGGAGGCACGATGATGTACACTGTAGCCATATTGGCCAGCGCCCTGGCCACGGGATGCCCTGATTTCGTCGTGGAGCCGCCGCGTGCGCACAGTGCCAACGTGGTGAGGGCGGTGGATTTTGGCTTCTCCGCGGCGTCCGACAAGAATGCGGCCGCAATCAACAGGGCGCTGGAAGAGGCGCATCGCATCGGTGCCTCCAAGGTGGAACTTGCACCTGGGACGTATCGCTGCTTCGATGAGCCAGGCGTTGTCATCCGAGACTTCAGGGATTTCGTCTTTGACGGCAAGGGGGCCGTCCTTGTGTTCCGTCGCGCGCCTGAATACCGTTGCCAGCCGCAGAGCGAAGTGATTCACGAAAAGGGCAACCTGCTTGTGCAGAGGTGTGTCCGGACGGAAGTGCGCGATTTCATAATGGATTGGGACTGGGAGGCCGATCCGCTTGCCGCGTATGTCAAAGTGGCCGCAAAGCATGTAGACGAGAAGGATGGGGCGAAATCCTTCGTCGATCTGGCTTTTGTCGATTGGGATAGATACCCCAAATATCCCGATCCCGTGCCGGTCCAGATGATCATGCCGATGGATCGCGACAAAGGCCGTTTCCGTGTTGGCGTCGTTCTGATATGTGGCGCGACGGAAGGACATTTCGGCGCAAAGAACGAATGGGTCGCCCCCAACGTCCTGCGCGTCTGGCCTGGGATTCCGATGCCCGAACGCAACCAGAATCCTGCAACCGGGTTCAGATATTCCCCGACGGAGAATCTGTCGCGCGTGAAGAAGCTTGAAGAGAATGGCTTCTACCGTCTGCAGCATGCCTACTATGGGAAGAACGGTGTAATCCTTGAGTCAAACACCCATCTTACTGTGAGGAATGTCGCCGTTTGGAGCTGTTTTGGGCTGGCAATGCTCGTAGATGGCGCACAGGAGTTCTGGCATGTAGAGAATTTCAGCGTGGCGCCGCCGGATGAAGCGATGTTCAAGGCCGCCTATCCGACCGCGAAATACAGGCCACGGCCGGTATCATCCGTGTCCGATGGCCACCACGTCGCGCGTTCCAAGGGGTCTTGTCGCTACGTCAATTGCAGATGGTCGCTCAACAACGACGATGCCATGAACTTCCACGACCGCTTCACGATTGCCGCTCGGGTGGCCGACAAGGTCCTGGAAGTCATCAATCGTCGCGGCGCCGATTACTTCCGCGCCACTCCCGGGGCGGAGATCGAACTGCGAAAGCCGAACTTCGCGCCAACCGGCTTCAGGGCGAAGATCGTCAAGATCGCCGGAAACCGTCTTCACGTCGATCATGTGCTGCCGCCGCAGGAAGGCCCCTGCTTCCTTGTATGGGACAGGACCTATGGTACCGATCGCGTCCTGATCAAGGATTGCGTGTTCGAGGATGTCTCGTGGCGCAACGTCTTTTCATCGTCCGACCTGACGATCTCCGGATGCACCTTCCGCCGTATGAATGCCAATCCCGTGTGCCTCATAGCCGACTACCGCTGCGACCGCTGGTGCGAGGGCATGGGGGTGACCAATGTCGTCATCCGGGACTGCATATTCGAAGACAACGGTACGCTGGTGCCGGACATGGCCCAGATCTCCACGGTCTGCGTAACGCCGGAGGAATGGGATGTCGGCAGGATCTCGCCGTCGTTTGTCGGCGGGCGGATGCTGATAGAAGGATGCTCGTTCATACGCCCGCGTGGCCCGGTCCTGGATCTGTCGTGCGGGAAGGATGTCATCTTTAGGAACAACAGAATCGTCCAAGGAAAATCTGGCGGACGTGCCGATGCGGGCACGATGAAGGTGGCTCCTGCGGTCGAGGGGTTCAGGGAGGAAAACACCTCCGTCGTACATGCGCATGCACCTGGAGGGGGGTCATGCCCTTAGGTCCGGGGGCCGGCCTTGTCAGAGTCCCCCCTTCGCCCGGCAGGCGTTCCAACCGAGTTGCGGGCCATACGGTACTTGCGCGGCGATATGCCGCACATGGACTTGAAGAACCGGGAAAAGGCGGCTATTGATCCGTAGCCGCAGAAATCCGCGACGGCGGAGATCGGCAGGTCCCCGGAGTCAAGAAGGGACAGCGCCTTTTCATAGCGTGTCTTGCGGATTACTTCGGCCACCGACATCCCCGTTGAAGCTCGGAACCGGTATTCCGCATTGCGCCGCGCACAGCCGAACCGCGCAAGAACGGTTTTGGCGTTCAGATCATTGCAGGCGTCCCTGCGGATATTCTCCATCGCGGCCATGACGTCGTGATCCTGACGCTTGAGCCTCAGCGACGAACCGCGCCGCGTGAATGTCGGTGAACCGTATGTCTCCCTGGTCGGCGAGGTTTCGTCGCCGGCCATGAGGCCGTCAAGTATCTCCGCTGCACGATATCCGGCGCTGAAGTGATCCGGCGAGACACTCGAAAGCGAGGGATTGGAAGTCTCGCACACAGCCTCTTCGTTGTCGATGCCTATCACGGCGACATCTTCCGGAACAGAAAGCCCGGCCAGACGACAGGCTCCTATGACATGTATCCCTAGCTGGTCCGCCGCGGCAAGGACGGCAATGGGTTTCGGGAGCGTTGCGAGGAAGTCCGCTAGTTCGGTCTGGATTTCGACGATGTCGTCAATGCTGCGTTTTGTCGAGAACACGTGTCGTTCCAAGCCGTTCAACCTTAAGATGGATTCATATGTACGCCGTCGTTCGTCATTCCAGGGATGCGGTACGGGCCATGATACGTAGACGCATGCCGCTGGACTCAACTTGAGCAGTTCGCGCATCGCGAGCCGCACTGTGGTGACGGAATCGTGGTAGATGCATGAGTCGCAGGGGCGTAACGACACATAGGGCCGGTCAATGAATACGCTGGGAATCTTCCCAAACACCGAACCATTGAAATTGTTGTTACCCGAAGCAGAATTGACGACGATGCCGTCCGGTTTCCAGAAATCAAGAAGTGTGGGGATTGCGGTTGGATTGGCGGGAATTATCTGGGTATACCATTCTTTTCTTTTGGCATACGCCATGAAACCGGAAAGTTTTCTTCTTGCAGACCAATATGCCGGTAATATTGTAAAATATAGAACGGTTTTCATGCCATGTATTATAACAGATAGTGGGAAATGAAATCAACCGTGTTTTGCCAAGTCGGGCTGAGCATGTTTGAAGTACAGGCTTCTCTTGCCCGATTGGACTAAAAATAAAATCCCGATTGGGCATTCGTGCCAGGGCTTTTCATGGTATAATCTTGAGTGCCATGGCTAATTCCAGACTGCAGTTTCGTTTTGACGGCACCCTGTGGTGTCGTGCATCTGGCGGATATGACAAGACGCCGTCATTCTACACTGGGCATGTCCCGAACCACCACATAACGGTAAAATTATTTTTGCGCAAACTATCAAATTTCCGGAATGGGATTGTAGTATAATACTGCCCCGGGCGGGACAAGGTTGGATGGTGGTTCCAATGTTATCCGTGTCATACGACAGATTTCAAAGATTGATGAAAGGAGTGGAATGGGAAGGCTGCCATTTGTAATTGCCAGTGTTCTGGCATTGGGAACGGCGTCTGGGGCGGTTCCTACTCCTTGGTCATCTGTTGAGGCGAAGGACGGCGTGGTGGCCGTGTGGGGGCGCGAATACGCGTTCGCTTCGAACGCGCTGCCGGTTGGAATGAAATCCGGCGGCCGTGACATCCTTGCGGGGCCGATGAGGATCGTGTGCGCGGATGCTGACGGAAGCGAGGTCGTCTGGAAGAAGGGCGGCAGCTGGGTTCATGAGCATGACGAGGAGTCTGCCACGGTCTGCGCGTGGCAGGAAGCGGAAGGAATCGCTGCCGATGCGACGGTGCGCATTGAGTTCGACGGCATGGCGAAAGTTTCGCTTGCGCTTGTTCCCGGGGCGAACGACCAGGGGCGTCCGATGCTGTGCAGCGTGTCTCGCGCATGGCTGGAGATACCCCTTGCGCACGGCGTCGCCACGCTCTACCACTATTCGCCTGCGAATTGGAACCGCCTTACGAACACTGGCCGCTTGGTTGGACCGATGACATGGCCGTTCCTATGTTCCGTGTGGCTCGGCAACGAGAGCGCAGGACTCTGCTGGTTCTGCGAGAGCGCCGAGAACTTCCATGCGGAAGATCCTCAGCGCGTCGTCGAGGTTCTGCCCGGAGACGAAGGAACGCTGCTTAGGATACGCTTGGCGGACAGGCCGCTTGAACTGCCTTCGACATGGGTGTTTGGACTGCAGGCTACGCCGACAAAGCCGTTTCGGAAGGGCTTGACCGCCAACCATACCGTCCATTCTCCGCAGATGGGCGTGGGACTCACCATCAAGCGTCCGGAGGTTTGGTGGACGGCGCAGAGGGCGTTTCCCGACGGGAAGGTCGCCGAGACCCTCGACGCTGCCGCGAAATCGGGCGTGAAGACGATCGCCTTCCACGAGGACTGGATACCGGTGCAGAACAATCCCGCTCCTCGTCCCGATTTCAAGGCGATCGTAGACGCTTGCCATGCGCGCGACATCAAGGTGATGGTCTACCAGGGCTACGAACTTTCTTCGCTCGATCCGGCATGGGGCGAGCATCATGCCGACTGGCTGGCCAAGCTTGCGAACGGGCGATATCGGTCGTGCTGGTTCCGCGAACCGGGACAGCGCGACTACCGTCTCTGCTACAGCAACGCCTCCGCCGATCTGTGGCTTGAACGCGTGAAGAAGGCGTATGATGCGCTAGGGATCGACGGGCTCTACCTTGACGGGACGATCATGCCGCGTGCGTGCGCCAACGAGCGTCACGGCTGCGGTTGGCGCGACGCGGAGGGGAAGCTGCACGAGACGTATCCATTCTTCGCGGTGCGCCGGATGATGCGTTCCCTCTACGAGTTCGTGGAGGGGCGCGGCGGGCGCATCGACGCGCACCAGAGCGGCTACATCTGCCCGGCCACGCTGGCCTTCGCCCACTCATACTGGGATGGCGAGCAGCTTGCGGAGGGCAAGGTGTATGGAGGGGATTTGAGGAAGGAACTGGATGTAGGCGCCTTCCGGGCGGAGTTCATGGGCCGCAACCACGGCGTGCCGTGCGAGTTCCTGGCGTACGAGAAGCCGGGTTGGAGCTACGACGACGCGTTCGCGATCACGCTGCTGCACGACGTGATGGTGCGTCCGTGCGGATTCGCAAACGTGCCGCGTGTAGCGCCGATATGGCGTGTGCTCGATGCTTTCGGCATCGCAGACGCCGAATGGTCGCCCTATTGGGAGAATCCTGTCGCCGTCTCGCCGGAGAGCGTGAAGGCCAGCGTGTACAGGAAAGCCGGCAGGTCCCTGATCGTCGTTTCCAACCTTTCCACCGAAATGCCTGTTTCGGCGGAGGTGACGCTGCCCGATGGGGCGGCACATGCGCGCGATGAATTGGCGGGCCGGGACGTGCCGGTGTCGGGCGGCAGGGCGAAGCTAGACATCCCGCCGTTTCGCATGGTGCTTCTAAAGGCCTGGTGAGGTGGTTGAACATGATGAGAAGTACATTCTGTCTGCTGTTTGCGGCTGTCGCCGCGGGGGTCGCGTCCGGCGCGGCTACCGTGACGGAACAGATAGTCGAAATGCCGACGTATCCGTTCTCCGATCCAGATCCGGTTCCAGCCGTCGCGGAACGGCGCTATCCGTATTTCCGCTACGACGGTTCGGCACCCGACAGCGAAACGAAGGCATGGAAGACGGTCGTTCTGGAGAACGAGAACATCCGCGTCGTCATGATGCCGGACATCGGCGGCAAGGTGTGGGGGGCGACCGACAAGAGGACGGGCGTCGATTTCATATACCACAACCACTCCGTGAAGTTCCGCGACATCGCCATGCGCGGGCCGTGGTGCAGCGGCGGCATAGAGTTCAACTTCGGCATCATCGGCCATGCTCCATCGAGCGCGACGCCCGTCGACTGGTTCACACGGGCCAATGCCGATGGAAGCGCAAGCTTCTTCGCTTCGTCGGCAGAGTACATCACACGCTCCCATTGGCAGGTCGAGGTGCGCCTCGCCCCGGGGGCGGAGGCGTTCGAGACACGGACTACGTGGTTCAACTCGTCGGGCATCTCCCAGCCTTACTACCATTGGATGAACGCCGCTTTCTCCCTGAAGGGGAATCCGCGCTTCCTGTTCCCCGGCTCATCGTACATCGGCCACGAAGGCGATGTCCACGCCTGGCCACGCGACAAGGCCGGGCACGAGCTTGACGTCTATCTCGGCAACGCGTTCGGCGGGCCGAAGAGCTACCACGTCCTTCCGGGCGACAGCGGCCTGTATGCGATATGGTGGCCGGAAAGGGGCGTCGGTGCCGTCCATCGTTCCGTTTCATGGGAGAAATATGGACGCAAGATATGGCTCTGGGCCTTGTCGCGGGAGGGTGGCATCTGGGAAGATCTCCTTACCGACACGGATGGGCAGTACACGGAACTGCAGAGTGGGCGCTGCTTCAACCAGCCGCGTTGGGGCAACTACCTTACGCCATTCAAGCATCCCGTGTTCCGTCCCGGTTCGACAGAGCGCTTCACGGAGAGCTGGGGGGTGCTGCGCGGGACAAACGAGTTCGCCAGATGCCACGAAGTCACCGTGAAGCGTCCCGAGACGGCTCCGGCCGACTTCGACTGGAAGAGCGCGTGGGGCATGTACGTGCGGGGTGCGCAGTACCTCCGCGAGCGGGAGGATGCCAATGCCGAAAAGAGCTTCCGCGATGCGCTGAAGATGAACGCACATCTTTCACCTGCGCTTGTCGGCCTTGCGTCCATAGAGCTGCGCCGCGGGAACTATGCGGCGTGCCACGACCTGTGCCGCAGGGCGCTTGCGGTCGATGCGTACGATTCCGGCGCCAACTATCTCGACGGTTTCGCCTTTTTCGCGGAAGGCGACGTCGTGTCGGCGCGTGACAGGCTGGGCCTTGCCGCATTTGACCAGCGCTACCGTTCGGCGGCGTATGCACTCGTCGCCCGGTCTTATCTGCGGGAAGGGAACATGCGCGCGGCCGGCGACGCGGCTGGACTTTCGCTTTCTGCCAACGACGCCAATTTCGACGCGCTCCTGGTGCGGCTGATCGCTGCCCGCGGAAGTCCGCGGGCGGAGCGCATGGCGAAGGAGCTGCTGGGGCGCTATCCGCTCTTCCACGCGGCGCGGTACGAACTTGAAGGCGAGGGGTTCATGCGATACGTCCGCAACGAGCTTCCGCACCAGACGTGCATGGAACTCGGCTCGTGGTACGAAGAGAACGGCCTCGGAGGCGATGCGCGGAAGTTCTTCTCGCTTGCCGGCGCCGATCGTCCGATGGCGCGTATCCGCTCCGCGTATCTGGACAGGGACGCCTCGGCGCTGTCGGGGATAGCCGCGCTTCATGTGGCAGGCGTCTCCCCGTTCAGGCGAGAATCGCTTCCCGCCCTCAGGTGGGCGGCGGAAACGCATGGCTGCTGGAAGTTCAAATACTATCTCGCCGTCGCGCTCGCGTCGTTCCATCTGGATTCCGAGGCAGATGCGCTCCTTTCGTCCTGCGGCGACAGGCCCGACGAACCGGAGTTCTACCTTGTTCGCGCTACGCGGCGCTTTGGCGGACAGCGGCTCGCCGATCTTGAACGCGCGAAGGTGCTCGGCGACTCATGGCGTGTCGGACGTGAACTGTGCCGGCACCATGCCGCCGAGAAGGATTGGACGGGGCTGCTCGCCGTCGCGAAGGAATATGTCGCCCGCTATCCCAGGAAGAATCCGATACAGATCGCATACGCCGACGCGCTTGTGAAGAACAGGCTCTTCAAGGAGGCCTTGAAATACCTCGAGGGAGTGCAGATCCTTCCGTCCGAACACCGCGACAACGCCACGGGAATCTGGCACGAGGCGCAGAGAAATCTCGGGCTGGAGCCTACGTATCCGGAGAACCTAGGGACGGGCAGGCCCTATGCTGCGAAGGAATGAACCGAACCTGTTTTTCATGTTGCAGATAGGAGAAGCATAAATGTTCAACAGACGCTTGTTTCTGAAAACGGCCGCCGCAGGAGGCGCGGCGGCATGGGCGGGCAGCGTGCTGGCGGCAGACGCCGCCAGCGTCAAGGGCCGCGTGGCCGCGTCCGGCAAGGGTATGGGCGGCGTGGTGGTCACAGACGGGCTGAACTGTGTGGAGACCGCCGCGGACGGCTCCTGGTCGCTGCCGACCCGCGAGGGCGTGCGCTTCATCTCCGTGACGCCGCCGAGCGGCTGGCGCGTGCCCTGCCACTACATCCGCTTCGCAGGCGCGGATACAGCGTACGACTTCGACCTGCTGCCGTGGCCGGCCTCCAGACCCGGTCCTTTCACGATCATGCACATCGGTGACAGCGAGATAAAGGACGACTCGCCGAAGGAACGCTACTGGGTGTCCCGCGCGAAGAAGTTCGCCGACGAGCGCGACTGCGCCTTCTTCGTGCATACAGGCGACATCAGCACGGCGCGTGGCATGGAGGCGCACATAAGGATAATGAACTTCGAGACGGTGGGAAGGCCGGTCTTCTACGTGCAGGGCAACCACGACATCGTAACGCCCGAGAACGGCGAGGCGACCTTCGAGAGGTTCTACGGGCCGTGCTGGTATTCGCTCGACGCTGGCGGCGTGCATTTCGTGGCGACGCCCATGATGTGGGGCGACGGCAAGCCCTCGTACACGGCGGACGAGATCGTGGCCTGGCTGCGCAACGACCTTGCGATAGCGAGGCGCAAGGGCCAGCCCGTGATGCTTCTCACGCATGGCTGCTACGATACCAAGATCTACGACATGCGCAAGCTCTATTCCGACTCGCAGATCGTGACCCTCACGAAGGAACCCTTCGACGTGATGGCCGCGTGCGACTTCAGGGCGATCATCCACGGGCATCTGCACGTGAACTACCTGCGCCGTTCCGAGGACAGGAAGATAGAGGTCGTGAGCGTGGCGCCGCCGTACAAACAGCTTTCCACCCTGCAGGTGATCCATGTGGACAAGGATCGCCGCCTCTACGCCGAGAACCGCTACGGCCACGGCGAACCGTGGAAGCCGGTGGACGCTCCGCCGCCGGGCGGCTGGACGACCGCCTTGCCGGGGATCGTGTTCTACGGCGCGCCCTGCGTAGCCGACGGCCGCGTGTTCGTAGGCACGATAGACTGGGCCGGCACCGACACCGCCGGAGTGTTCGCGCTCGACGCCGCCACGGGCAGGAAGCTCTGGTTCCATCCGGTCAAGGCCAACGTGATGACGCGCATCCTGCATGTCAACGGCAAGGTGATCGTGCACGACATGGACTGGGGCGTTCGCGCGCTCGACCCGGCGACGGGCAGGATGTTGTGGAAACTTGACGTGCGCGGCGACATCGGGCTTGTCGGTCACCCTCTCAACGGAGGGCATTCGTCCAATACAAAGTCCGCGATGACGTACGACCCGGCATCGAACCGTGTCTACGTGGGCACGGCACGGAAATCGCTTCTCGCCATCGATCCCGACGCCGGCGGGATATGCTGGCGTACGCAGGATGCAGGCGTTAACTTCATCGCTACGCCATCCGCGCCAGCGGTCGGTGAAGGCGTGGTCGTGGGCAGTTCGTTCTGGACCGGGCTTTTCGGCTACGACGAGAAGACGGGCAGGGAGCTGTGGCGGCACATGCGCAACAAGAGCCAGGTCACGGAGGAATGGTACCGCTCCGGCCTGCCGTGGATCGAACGGTTCGGCTTCCCCGTGTTCAAGGACGGCAGGCTCTATCTCACCTCCGACCGGGAGTTCCTCGAGGTGGAGCCGCACACGGGCGAGCCGCTCCGCCGCAAGAAGTTCGACTTCTCCGTGAACTGCTACACGAAGCCGCTGTTCATCGGCGACAAGGCATATTTCGGCTCGCAGCGCAAGGGGCTTGTCTGCCTCGACCTGAAGAAGTTCGACCTTGCCTGGACGGCTCCCGTCGAGGAGGCCCTGCTGGTGACGCTCCACTACCAGTATCCGCCGATACGTTCGCTGTCGTCGTGTCCCGTGCTGTGGAAGGGCATGATATGGGCCACCTGCCAGGACGGCGCCCTCTACGCATGGGATCCGGCCACAGGCGAACGCAAGGAACGCATCTTCACAGGCGTGCCGTATGTCGCCTCGGCGACGGTCGCCAACGACAGGCTCTACGCAGCCGACTTCACGGGTCGCGTGAGATGCTTCACATGACATGTCCCCGAAAATCCATACACATCCACCACCAAAGAAAAGGAATAAGCCAATGATAACTGCAAGAACACTCGGAAAATCGAGAATGGCCATGGTGCTGATCTTGATGTCGTTGCCCGCGCTGGCGGCGCAAAATGGTGTACTCACCTCGGAAGGCTACGAGATAACGGTGGCCGATGGTACGGACGTCACGCTCAATAGCGACGACATATCCGCGCTCGCAACCAACACTACATCCACCGCGCTCATAAAGAAAGGCGGCGGGCGGCTGATCATCGCCACCAACATGTCTGGCTGGTCCGGTGACTTCGGCATCTCTAACGGCTACGTGCGCCTTGCGACAGCGTTTGCCGACGGCAAGCAGGACACTGGCACTTTGCGGCTTGAGCCGGGCGCGACCATCGAGCTGGGCGGTACAGGCGTGGCAAAGAACCAGATCATGCTCAGGCGACAGTACATCTACATTGGCGGCACAGGCGTAGGCGGTGCCGGCGCCATGTATGCAATCGGAAATTCCCAGAACCAGATTCTTCGTTCGGACAATTTACATCTGACGGCCGATACGCTTTTCAAGTGTTCGCCAATGATGGGGCCGCGTGGATCATCCATGTATTTCAATGGACACAAGC
The DNA here is from genome assembly GCA_017525225.1 of Kiritimatiellia bacterium. GTDB lineage: Bacteria > Verrucomicrobiota > Kiritimatiellia > RFP12 > UBA1067 > RGIG6720. Next base: position 10,402 of record JAFXTB010000067.1, on the reverse strand, counting down.
TTACGGTGGACGGTGGGATTTTTGATGTCTGCAGCGTGAAAATGTATGGTCCTGGTGAATTGCACGCGATCAACAACTGCAAGGTCTTTATGGAGAACGCCACTCCCGGTACATTCTACAGGAAACACTCAGACTATACCTGGCGTGAAGGCGATCGTTCGGTAATCCGTCTTGAATCTGGAGCGTCGATAGAGCAGGGACCGCAAAGGGTGACACCTATAAGGTGCGAGTGGGATCTCGTTTGTGAAGGTAACGCATCATTCATTTCCAGTCCATCGACCGGCATCGGCTCTGACGGACACGGATCGTGGACTGCCAGCTATGGTTACAGCGGGCCGATTTCAACGGTTGCCGGAGGAACCTTGACGTTCGATGTACGCAACTACAAAAACACGCAGTACAACTATTCGATAACCTGCCCGCTCAACGTCACGAACGACCTTTCCGGTGGCGGCAACATTCTGGTCAAGTGCGGCGCCGCGATCCCCGGCACTCTAAACCTCACCAGTCCCAACAGCACGATTTCAGGTTCGCTTACGCTGGAAGGCGGCGTGACGGTCAACTGCACCCCTATACTGCCATGCATAACCAACGGCGCGCTGTGCGGGAAGAACGGCCGCCTGAACATCGACATGTCCGCCGCCAATCTAGACGATGCTGGAATATACGACATGTGGAAAAACATCAGCGGCAGTCTCACCTGGCCGACCGCGGTTGGCGAGAAGTTCCTGGAATTCAACTACGATCTGGGATCGGACAGGACATTCTCGCGGACGCTCACCGATCCGCTCCTCGTCTATCACGGCGGCACGAACGCGTTTACGGTCACATCGTCTGCGAATGGGCTGCAGAACTACATCAACCTCGGTAGCGACCTCGTCCTTGCCGGCCAGCCCGGCGAGACGCTCAAGGTCGGCTGGATCGACGTACGCGGCGGTACCGTCACCATTCCTGCAGGCACGTACGCGGAGGCGACAGGGAGCAACTGCGTGTTCATCGCAGCCGACTATCCCCAGGTTGCGCGTCTCGTAGTGAAAGGCACATACGTAAACCCCGATGCCGTTACTGACAAAGTTGCCGGTGGTCTGTACTCGGCACGCAACTACACTGATGGATCCGCCACACGACGCGGCATAATCGAAGTCTTCGACGGGGCGCTCATCACCAACAGGATCGACGGCGGCAATTCAGCCAGCCTAAAGCCGACGCATAGCGTACTGAATGATTACAGTGGAGCTCAAGGCGCCTACTACCAGCACGGCGGCACGTTTATCACGCCGTTCGGGTACCAGTACTTCGGCAGCTACAACAACATGTACGTCAGCATCGAGAACGGCAGGTTTGTCAACATGGCGAACGACAGCAACGACAACAATTGCCGCATGGGGCGCAGGGCGAGCGTCACCTCGTTCATCGACATCTCCGGCGGCGTGTTCGAGACGCGGAGAATCGGCGCAGGACAGGCGGGTGCGCAGGCTACGATCTGCGTGTCCGGAACTGGATCGCTGGTGATGTACTCGTATCAGGATTTCCCGCGTATTGACACGGAAGCCGCGACAGGAGGATCGCATGGCATTCTTGCCGTGGATGGTGCAAATGCGTCCATTACAAACTATATTAACTGGTACCCTGCCATCCGTCTTGCCGGGCAGTTCAACGGCATAGGTGAAGTGGACATCAACAATGGAGGCACGATTTCTGCCAATGGCTTTAGCAAAGTGCTGACTGCGACAATCTCCAGTACGCAGCGTACTCTTACCGGCAACCGTGCGATTGTGTCGTTCAACGGTGGCGTCCTGAGCATAAGGGATTATACCGGCACGAAAAAGATATTCCGGGAATTCACGGCTGGCACGGATCACGTGTACGTGCATTCCGGCGGGGCCACGATCGACACGAGAGGTATCGACATGGCCATGGGTGCGTCGCTCGAAGCGCCGTACGGCAACGGCGTAGAATCCATCCCGCTTCCGGCGGCGATATCTTCCCTCAAGGCGTGGGACTACATTGCCGCCCCGGCGGTGACGATCATCGACCCTACCGGCACTGGCACGGGCGCGACCGCCGTGGCTATCTTCAACACGACGACCGGCAGGGTCACCGGCTTCCGCATCCTCAACAGAGGCAACAACTACACCTCTGCACAGGCGACGATCTCGAAGGGCGGCTACACGAACTCGTTCACCGTGGCCTGCACGCTTTCCGCGAATGTCTCCGGCGGCCTCACGAAGAAAGGTGAGGGCCGTCTCGTTCTCGATTGCGCAAACACTTATACGGGCGCGACGGTCGTCGCGGGCGGCACGCTCGTCTTGTCGAACGAGGCCGCGCTTGCCTCCACACGCTCGCTCAGGCTTGAAGGCGGAACGCTTGATCTCACGACCCAGGACATCCCAGACCTCGCGTCCGTGGATGAGGTCGTCCTCGCGGGCGGTACCGTCGTCAACGACGCCGGCAGCGTGACGTTGCCCAACGGCAGGTGTTCGCTCGACCTCGCAGCCGCCAAGGCGGGCAACGCCACCACGGTGACATCCGCGATGACGCTGCCAGGCTCGTTCAACCTCCTGAACGGCGAGCTTGCCGTCAAGGCCGACCGCCACTATACGCTGCTGATCCTGCCCGAGAACTATTCCGGGCAGACTCCGACGGTGACGGGCGTTCCCGTGCCGTGGGTTGTGAGCCGGCACGGCAGAAAGCTGCGCATGGACTATCCGCAATTCCAGGTGATCTTCAGGTAGCACTGCGAGGATCAACGCGATGAAGCTGGAAAAGACAATGTTCCCGCTGGCGGTCCTTGCCGCCGTGTCGGCGGTGTCGAACCTTTACGCCGTTACGGAGTGGCCTCTGGACCGGCTTGTGATCTCCGCCTACTATCTGCATCCGGTGGCCCGGACACCGGAACACGTGCGCGGAATGCGTGAATGCGGCATCGATCTTCTCGTGCATGGCATGAACGGCGACACAAACACCTTCGCGATGCTCCACGAAAACGGAATCACCACGATCATCAACGGGGCGGTTCCGTCCCTTGGCGAGCAGTGGCTGATCCCATTGGCCCGTCAACGCCTGTTCGACGTGTACACCAGGGGAGCCGCCAGTTTCGTGGACCATCCGGCCGTGACCGGCATCGATATCGGCGACGAACCTGGCGCAGAGGATTTCCCGTACCTCGGGAAGGTGGCGGAGCTGGTCTCGGATGCGTTTCCGGGGAAGTTCCCGTACTTGAACATCCTTCCAAACTACGCCTCCACTATGGAACTTGGCAAGGCAGATGTGATGAACCAGCTCGGGACCGCCACCTACGAGGATCACGTGCGCGAATATCTGAAGTGGATGCCGTTGAACTACATCTGCTACGACTTCTACGTGCCAACCGTCATGCCGAAAGCCCGCGACGACATGGTTCGCAAGTGCTACAACAACATCGAGGTGGTGTCCGACGCAGCGCTCAGGACAGGCCGAAGCATGGCGAACGTGCTCCTAGTCGGGGCACGGCCGATCAACAAGGCCTTCCCGGAACTCGCCTGGACGCGCGAGAACGAGCTGCGGTTCCAGGCCTATTCCTCGATGGCCTTCGGAACCTCGATGATCGGCTGGGCGTGCTACGGCACCGCATGGTGGACCAATACCGTGATCGATGCAGCGGGAAACCGCACGCAGCAGTATGAGAAACTCAAGCGTGTAAACGGGGAGATTCATCGCATCGCTCCGCGGTACGACAGGCTCCGCCGCACGAACACCCGATTCGTAGGGTTCTCTTCGGTGACCAACGACTGGCTCCAGAAGTGCGTCCGCAGCGACCTTCCCGCTCTTGATTCTGGATTCTTCTCCGGTCTGGCATGCGAGAGGCCGTCGCCGCTGATCGTGGGTGAGTTCGTCGGGCGTACCGCCAACGATCCGCTCCGGGCCATCTTCGTATTTGCGGCCGACGATCCGTTCGATCTGCATCCTGCCGATCACATCGTGCGGTTCAAGTGCGCCTGCAAGGTACGCGCCTTCGGCAAGGACGGTCCGATCGCGGCCGAACCTGGCGCCGACGGGACCGTGCGCCTGCCGTTGCGCTCCAATGGCTTCCTGCTCGTCGAAACCGAGGCTACGGGCGCGACGTACGCCGGCTCCGATGTTCGCATAGCTTCGGCCGCGGACGTGAACGGAGCAGTAGCCATCTGCTGCGGCAAGCCGGTCACGGATGTCGTCTACGCCCGTACATCTGCCGATGTCGCCCCGAGACTATCTGGGATGCGACGGCTGGCGGCGGCATGCGCGGAGATGGGGTCCGTTGCGGCCGCATGCCGCAGCACTGGATCCAGGTTTCATTATTCTGCAGGCACGAATGCCAGAAACAATGCCCTTGTCGCGATGGCGTTCGGCGCGGAGCCCGCATGCGAAGGGCTGGGCGAGATCGGCGTGGAATTCGCGAAGTTCCGCAATACGGCGACTACGTTCATGCGGCCTCCAGCCGAGGATCGCGCCCGTCTCGCCAAGGTTGGAATCGCCGGCGGCGACTCGTTCTATGACGGATATTTCCTCGCCTTGCGGACCGAGGGCGGCAAGTCAAGGCCTCTCATAGTGGGCGACATGGTTGCGAATGATCCCAAGATGCACAGCCGGGCTCTTTATGTGCTGCTGCCGGAAGAGGCCGTGGCGGACAGGAGCGAGAAGCTTACGCTTCGCTTCTACGTCTCGGGACGGGTCACTGCGGTCTACGGATCCCGTCGGCAGACGATGAAGGGAAACTGCATCCGTAGGGTTCCGATCCGGCCAGGCGAACCGTTGATGCTCGTGCTGGACAATCAATAACTACAAGCTGGGCAGGGAAGGGATGTCTCGATGAAAGGAACCTATATTGAGAAACTGCTGGCCGTCATATCATTGACGGGGATGGTCCATGCGGCAGTTCCTGTACCATGGACGCCTGTGAAGGTCAATGGTCAGGTTGTGTCCGTGTGGGGGCGCGAGTATGCGTTCGCGTCCAACGCGCTTCCGGTGGGCGTCAGGTCGGGGGGACGCGACCTCCTTGTCGGGCCGATGCGGATCGTCTGCATGGACAAGAACGGCGTAGAGGCTGTATGGAAGAAGGGCGGCAGCTGGGTGCAGGAGTCGGACGAGGAGTCCGCCACCGTCTGCGCATGGCAGGAGGCGCCGGGGCTTGCCGTGAATGCGACGGCACGCATCGAGTTCGACGGCATGGCCAAGGTCTCGCTAGCGCTCGTGCCATTTTCGTCAGGAGGTTCCAGGTTCGGCACGCCGTCGAAGGTCTGGCTCGAGATCCCCCTCGCGCCAGAAGCCGCTACGCTCTTCAACTACTCGCCGGCCTCGTGGAGCAGGCTGGTGAATACGGGGGGCGTCAAGGAACCTATGGCCTGGCCGTTCCGCTGTTCTGTCTGGCTCGGCAACGAACGGGAAGGCCTTTGCTGGTTCTGCGAGAGCGGTGAGAACTTCCATCCCGCGGATCCGCAGCGGGCCATGGAGGTGTTGCCGGGTACGAACGAGACGCTGCTCAGGATCAGGCTCTCTGACAAGCCGCTCAAACTGCCGTCCACCTGGGTCTTCGGCCTGCAGGCCACGCCGGTCAAGCCGTTCCCGAAGGGATTCAACGCGAACCATACCGTCCATGCGCCGCAGATGGGGGCGGGTATCACCATCAAGCGTCCAGAGGTGTGGTGGACGGCGCAGAGGGCGTTTCCAGACGGCAGGATCGCCGAGACGATTGGAGCCGCCGCGGAGGCCGGCGTGAAGACCATCGTGTTCCACGAGGACTGGATACCCGTCCAGAACAATCCCTCGCCGCAACCGGACTTCAAGGGGATCGTCGAGGCCTGCCATGCGCGCGGCATCAAGGTTCTAGTGTACCAGGGCTATGAGATGTCGCCGCTCGACCCGGCATGGGGCGAGCACCACGCGGACTGGCTGACGAAGGACGCGAACGGAGATTTCATAAGCCACTGGTTCCGCGAACCTGGGCAGCGCGACTACCGGGTCTGCTATCGCAGTGGTTTCGCCGACCTATGGCTTGCGCGCGCCAAGAAGGCGTACGACGAGCTGGGGCTGGACGGCCTCTACCTCGATGGCACGATCATGCCGCGCGCGTGCGCGAACGAGCGGCATGGTTGCGGCTGGCGCGACGCGGAGGGGAAGCTGCACGAGACGTATCCGTTCTTCGCGGTACGGCGGATGATGCGCTCGCTCTACGAGTTCGTGACGGAACGCGGTGGCCGCATCGACGCGCACCAGAGCGGCTACGTCTGCCCCGCGACGCTCGCGTTCGCCTATTCCTATTGGGACGGAGAGCAGCTTACGCTGGGGAACGCTAAGAGGGACGTGAGGCAGGAGCTGGACATTGACGCCTTCCGTGCGGAGTTCATGGGTCGCAATCATGGCGTACCATGCGAGTTCCTCGCCTACGAGAAGCCGGGCTGGAGCTACGACGACGCGCTTGCGATCACGCTGCTGCACGACGTGATGGTGCGCCCGTGCGGATTCGCATCCGTACCACGCATCGCGCCCGTGTGGCGCGTGCTGGATGCCTTTGGTACCGCGGACGCCGAGTGGATGCCCTACTGGGAGAATCCCGTCGCCGTATCTCCGGCGAACGTCAAGGCGAGCGTGTACCGTAAGGCCAACGGCCTTCTGATGGTCGTATCGAACCTGTCGCCGACAACGCCCGCATCCGCAGAGGTGGCGCTGCCTGGCGGCGCGAGTCATGCGCGAGACGAACTGGCGGGACGGGATGTGCCTGTCGTGGACGGCAGGGTGCGCATGGAGATTCCTCCGTTCCGCATGGTGCTGTTGAAGGCATGGTAGGCGGTGGCGCGATGAAACTGTCTTCGGTGACGTCCTTTCTTCGAGGCCAGGCGTTCGGCATCGCGATTCTCGCATGCGCGGCTGTCGCGTTCTCCTTCCCCGCCGCCTTCACCGAGTGGGGCGGCGTCAAGCTCATGTCGATGGTTGTCCCGGCGATACAGTTCATCATGTTCGGCATGGGCACGACCCTTTCGATCGCCGACTTCGCACGGGTGGCGCGGCGGCCCTGGGCGGTAGCCACGGGGGTCTGCCTCCAGTTCATCGTGATGCCGGTCGTAGGGTTCCTTCTTGCGAAGTGCCTTGGCTTTTCAGGTGAACTCGCGGCAGGGTGCGTCCTTGTTGGATCGGTCGCGGGCGGCACGGCGTCCAATGTGGTGGCGTTTCTCGCCAAGGCCGACATCGCGCTCTCGGTGACGATGACATGCTGCTCCACGCTTCTTTCGCCGTTCGTGACGCCGTTCGCGATGAAGGTGCTCGCGGGATGCTTCGTGGAGATCGACGCGCTGAAGATGATGGTCGAGATATTGAAGGTCGTAATCGTTCCGATGACGGCCGGCGTGGTGGTCCACAGGCTGCTCAGACGGCAGTTCGAGAGGCACAAGGCCGTATGCGACAAGGTCCTTTCGTTCCTCTCCATGACAGGCATCTGCTTTACGATCCTTGCGCTCACCGCGCCGAGCCGCGACACCTTCGCATCGGCCGGATTCGCCATCGTGGTAGCGGCCGTGGCGCACAACACGATAGGATATCTCAGCGGGTACTGGCTCACCCGTCTCGTGGGACGCTTCGCGCATCTCGGCGAGGTGGAGGCAAGGACCGTGTCCATCGAGGTGGGGATGCAGAACGGCGGCATGGCCGGCGCGCTTGCGGTGGGCGTCCTTGGAAGTGCGATCGCAGCGCTTCCCGCGAACGTGTTTTCCATCTGGATGAACTTCTCCGGCTCCGTGCTCGCGAGCCAGTGGAACAAGAAGCCTGCAGATGGCGGGATGCCGGGGACGGGCAAGCCCTATCCCAAGGGCAGATAGCGCGGCTCCCGGCCGTCACTCCTTCGCCAGCCCTGGCGGAAGGCCCCCGGCATACCGGCGGTACTCGCGCACGAGCTCCTGGTAGTGGGGGTCGCGGGTCGGATCGGATATCTGCGCGGAGTTCGCCCGCTTCCAGCCTTCATGCTGCGCACGGATGTCCGCGGCCTTCCGCTTGAGCTTTTCAAGCTCCTCCATCTCCACGGCGCGCTGGTCACCGCGTAGCGTCTTCATCTGCGCCAGCTCCTTGGCGCGGAAGTCACGTATGCGCTCGGCCTCTGCCAGCTTGCGGTAGAAGGGGCTGGCGCTGTCGCCCTTGGTGCGGCGTACCTCGTCCAGATATTCCAGCGCCTCGCCGCGCAGCTGGTAGTACATCTTCAGCGCATGCAGCTGCGCAGTGGTCAGATCGTCGGGCGAGCCGCTGAGGCACAGCACGTTGAGGCTGTTGATCTGCACCGGCTGCGACAGCCGCTTCGGGGTGAAGTTGCCGATGAGCGTGGTGCCTTGGCCGTTCACCGTACGCGCCCTGCGCTCGATCAGGAAGAAGCGTCCGCCGGGCGCATTGCCAAGCGGCTTCTCGTCGAGCGCCGAGATGGGAGTGTTGCGCATGAGCACGCACCAGTCGGCAGACGGCACGTTCACTGGATGCACGCCTTTTGCGTCGGCCGGAGACGCGAAGCGATGCGCCGCAGGTGCCGCAGGCGTGCGCGCTGTTTCTGCCGGTCGCGTCGCGGCAGGCTGGATCTTCGGGACGCCTGCGGAGGCTGGCGGCTGAGGCGCAGGCGGCGGAGTCTGCTGAGGCGCAGGCGGCGGAGTGGACGCGACTGTACCATCAGGCACGGGATCTACCTCATCCACTGGCTTCGGGAAGGATCCTTTCTCGCGCAGGGTGGTGCCAAGGCCCTGTGCCTGGCGCACGTATGCCCTGAATGCCCGGCGGAGGCCGTCGGGCAGCATGGTCACGTAGCGGGGCGTTTGCGTCCATACCGCCGCCGCACCCAGTGCGGCGACAATGGTGAAAAGCGGCCAGAAGTTCCTGCCCATCGCGCGGTCACTTCACGGGTACGAGACGGTCGGCGCCGAAGTACGGGCGTATCGCCTCCGGCAGAAGCACGGAACCGTCGGCCTGGAGGTGCTGCTCTAGCAGGGCCACCATCAGGCGCGGCAGCGCTACGCCCGAGCCGTTGAGCGTATGCACGAGCTTCGTCTTGCCGTCGGCGTCCTTGAAGCGGCAGTTGAGTCGGCGTGCCTGGTAGTCCGTGAAGCAGGAGCACGACGACACCTCCAGCCACTGCTGCTCGCCCGGAGCCCACAGCTCGAGGTCGTAGCATTTCGCGGCGGAGAATCCCATGTCGCCGGAGCAGAGCTGCAGCACGCGGAAGTGGAGGCCGAGACCCGTGAGGATCGCTTCGGCTTCCTTGACGAGCGTCTCCAGCTGTTGGAACGAGGTCGATGGATGGACGAAGTTGACCATCTCGACCTTGTCGAACTGGTGTACGCGCAGCATGCCGCGCGTCATCTTTCCGGCGCTTCCGGCCTCGCGGCGGAAGCAGGGCGTGTAGGCCGTCAGCTTGACGGGGCTTTCAGGCGTGATCTTCGGCAGCTTCACGCCGTCGAAGACGTCGTCGCGGTAGTAGTTGGTCACCGGCACCTCGGCGGTGGGGATCAGCCAGAAGTCGTCGATCTGGCAATGGTAGAGGTCCTCCGCGAACTTCGGCAGCTGGCCGGTACCGGTCATGGAGTCGGAATTGACGACGAAGGGCGGCAGCATCTCGGTGTAGCCCTGCTGTTGGCAGTGGACGTCGAGCATGTACTGTATAAGCGCGCGCTGCAGTTTCGCCCCCTGGCCCAGGATTATCGGGAAACCCGTGCCGGTGAGCTTCACGCCGCGTGGGAAATCGAATATGCCGAGCCGTTCGCCGATCACGGTATGGTCGGGGATGGGGTAGGAAGGATCATGCCATTCCCCCACCAGGCGCACCACCTTGTTGCAGGAGGAGTCTGGTCCCGTGGGAATCTCCGGCGCGGGGATGTTGGGGATCATGAGCATCGTCTCGCGCAGTTCGGTCTCCGTCTGGGCGAGCTCCCCGTCTATGGCGGCGATGCGGTCCCCGATGACGCGCACTTCGGCCTTCGCGGCGGATACGTCCTCGCCGGCCTTTGCCTTTGCCCCGATCTCCTTCGATGCGGAGTTGCGCCTGGACTTCAGGGTCTCCGTCTCGGCGATCAGCGAACGCCGCCGGGCATCCAGGTCCTTTGCCTTCTGGATTGTGTCCTTTTCGACGCCCCGGCGCGCAAGCGCGGCGGCAGTGGCCTCGAAATCGTCTCGGATCTTCTTGATGTCAATCATGTCGTATGTCCTTGTGCCTCTGGAAAACCTGCATATTATACTCCATTTTCCCGCGGGTGTGTTGTAAAAAACGCCGTTGCGATTTTCTATGGGTGCGATTCTAAACCGTTGAGCCGCTTGCGCGTAGCGCGGTTGATACCGAGGCCTATGCCGACCTGCTCGCCCGACCCGCAGTTTGCAGGCACCCCGCCGGCATGATTTTGACGCGCGGGCCTTCACGCGCGCCCTT
>JAFXTB010000066.1 GCA_017525225.1 Kiritimatiellia bacterium | reverse complement strand
CAAGCTCGACGCGCCGACGGCCGTGTTCGTGCCGGTCGACGACGACAGGCTTTCGAAGCTGCGGCTCGAAGGCGACCAACCGCTTGCGGCGGACGCCGTCGTCACGAACCTCTACCTCTGCGACGATTCGCTCTCCTACGTGACCGCCACGGTGACGGGACTGCCGAACGGCATGACCTTCAACGCGACCAACCTCAAGTTCGGCGGCACGCCGGTCGAGGATGGCGTGTACATCCTCATGGTGGCGGCCAAGAACGCTTCCGGCTACCAGATGAAGCAGGCGCTGCGACTCGTGGTGGGTACGGACGATCCGTCCGTGGAAACGCCTGAGGTCGAGTATGCGCCGACCTATCCCCTGACGGTCGTCGTGGCCGCGGGCGGCGGCGGCACGGCGAGCGGGACGGGCGTGTACGCCGAGAACAAGGTCGTGGCCGTCAAGGCGACCCCGGCGAAGAACCGCGTGTTCGCCGGCTGGTTCGAGGACGCCGCCTGCACCATGCCCGCGCCGATGGCGACGGATTACCGCGCCCCGGCCGGAAAGGTGCGCGTGCCGGACGTACGGTATCTCTTCGCGAAGTTCGTCAAGAAGGGCGCAGCGACGGATCCCGTGACAAACGTCGCGTGTGCGTCCGTCGACGAATCGGGCACGCTCACGATGATGGTTGGCGTGAAGCTGCCGGCACCGACACGGTGACGTGCGAGTCGGCCTCCCTGCCGAAATATGCCGCGAGCACCCTCCCCGCCGGCGTCTCGATCGACAAGAACACCGGCGCGTTCACCGGCGCACCGACCAAGACCGGCACCTTCAAGGCCAAGGTGACGGCGAGCAACGCGTCGACGAAGAAGACCCTGCCGATCACGATCAAGGTCCTGCCGCTGCCCGCGTGGGCTAAGGGCTCCTTCACGGGCCTGGCGGCGCAGACAGGGGTGGAGACCGGCCCCGCCACGCTCACGGTAGGCGCCAACGGCAAGATATCCGGCAAGGTGTCGCTGCCCGGCACGAACTGGACGTTCACCGCGTCCTCCTTCGACGCTGGCGGCTTCACCGGCGACCAGACCAACCTCGCCATCACCGGCAAGGCCAAGTATGTGGACGCGAAGAAGCGGACTTCGTACCGCGAGTTCGCCTTTGCGGTGAACATGCCGACGAACGGCACCTGGAACCTCTCGTCCGTCACCGGCTCGTTCGGCGACGCCGACTACGCCGCGTACCGCAGGATCTGGGACGACTCCGCGGCCGCGACACGGGAGCTGGAGGCGAACTGGGTCGGTTCCTACAAGTACCTCACCGTAGACGAGGATGTGTTGAGGCTGCAGATCAAGAAGACGGGCGCGGTGACGTGGACGGGCTACTTCGCGAACGGGCGTACCTTCTCGGGCTCCACGACGCTTCTCCACGAGGATGCCGACCTCATCCGTACGCCATTCGCGATCACCTACGCGCCGGCGGCCGCCGTCAAGGTAAAGACCGGCAGGACGACGGCGACGATAAAGTACCCGGCGTTCTGCGATACCGTCACGTTCCAGTACGACATGCCGGCCCCCGGCAGTCCTGCGGAGCGTAGCAAATAACGAAGGAACTGTGCGCAACCTCCTGAAAGCTCTGTCCCTGGCTGCGGCGGGCATTCTGTCCGCCGCGGCCGAGTCGCCGTTCGGCGCGCAAGTCGTGGACTATTCGACGGCATGCCGCGATCTTCGCTTCAACAATGCGAACAACGTCCTCGGAGCACCTGCGCGGTTCGTAAAGGTCTATTCGGGAGACATGGGCGGCGTGTCGTCGGATGCGTACGGCGGCGTCGTCCATCCCGTCGTGCCGGGGTACACGGGCGGCTTGCACCTCTCGCTCGTCTCGCCGGACGACGAGGAGCCGGGCTACGTGGTCATCGCGTTTGACCACGACGTGGTGGATGATCCCGACAACCCGTTCGGCGTGGACTTCATCGTGTTCGGCAATTCCGGCTGCACGAAGTCCTCAACGACGGGCATGACGGCGCTCGACGATCCGGCCTCATGCCGCCTGACATCCAGCGGCTTCCCGGAAGAGTCCGTCGTGGAGGTGGCGCAGAATCCCAGCGGGCCCTGGTACGGAAGCGCGAGATGGCGTACCGCGGACGGTTTCGCGCCGACGCTCGGCCACGTGTACGACCCGGCGAACGCCGACACGAACCTCTACTCCGGAAACCTGTGGTGGGGCGCGCCAACCGATCCCACGTATCCCGTAGATCCGAGCATCGACTTCTCCGATTGCGCGGGGTTGACGCTCGCCGAGCTATGCCAGCGCTACAACGGCTCGGCCGGCGGCACGGGATACGACCTCGCGGACGCGAACGGACTTCCCGCCGACGCTGCGCATGGCGGCCGCAAGTGGTTCCGCTATGTGCGCATCTCATGTGCCTATTCGGAGGAGCCGAACGAGGAAGGCGACTATGGTTTCACCGAACCGGAGGTGGACGCCGTGGCGGACGTGGCGCCTGTCTCCGGGTACCGGCAGTGGGTGCTAGCCAACTTCTCCTGGGCCGAGGCGTGGCAGACAAACCTCACGGCGGCGACCGCGATCGCGCCGAACGGTATCGCCAACGGTCTCAACTGCGTATACGGACTTGCGCCAACGGATGCGGTGGCGGCGAACGTGCCGTTCAAGGTGGCGGCGTTCGAGCACGGGGTTACGGAGCACGTGATCAAGATGTACTCGCCCGCATGGTTGAACGCTACTCCACGGGGACTGGTTGTCCGAGAGGCTGCGGCTCTGGGTGGCGAATGGACGGGCATCACGCCCACGTTCGTATCCTCGCGGCAGGATGGCGACAAGTGGCTAAACACGTTCACGGTGCCGAAGGACGCATCGTCGCGGTTCTTCAAGCTCGCGCTAGACGCGGACTGAGGATTTCACTTGTTCTCGGTGTAGTTGTCGCCCTCACCCCAGCCGCGAGGACCGTAGATGCCGTTGCCAGAGGATATGAACGCGGTATGGGTGGTCTCGTCCTGCCAGCCTTGCTTGCCACCGGCCTTGTACGGCGTGTAGAACTTCTCCACATGTCCGTCCGCAAAGGACATGTTGCAGTGCCGGCGCCTCCCCCAGCCATGGCGAAACGCCTGGGTCCCGGCCTTGCGAAGCGATGCGGATGAAGCATCCCACTGTCTGTCCTGGTTGGTGGCCCGCATGAACTTGTTTACGCCGCCCGAGTAGCCTCCATCGCCGAACAGGACGACCTTCTCGGGATACTTTATGGTGTCCCAGCTGGTAGGGTACCTGCGCTTGCCCGCATCCCCTTCCACGTAGCCGATGTAGGCCACGTTGTAGTTGTAGCCCGTAAAAGGGTTGCCGTCCCAGTTGTCGGAGCAGTTCGAACACTTTGGGCAGCCAAGGATCTGGCTATGCATTTCAGTTCCGAACATGACCCCGGGATGCCATACCGCATCGCTGCTCTTCCTGTAGAAGTCCCAGCAGAACGAGGAGAACTCCATCCATGTCTTTGCGCCGGCGGGCCGGTGCGACTCGCGCGGCCACTGCAGCCGCCAGTGGCTCGCGCAGTAGTTCGCATCGTGCATGAGCGGATCTATGCCGCCCCAGGGGAAGTAGCCCTCGCTCATGGCGTATGAGATGGCATGCTGGGAGAGGTTCCTCAGCCTTGAGGCGCAGAGCGCCGACAAGGCCGACTCCTTCGCCTCCATCATCCCCGGGATCAGGGCCGCCGCGACAATGCCTACGATGCCGATGACAAGCAGAAGTTCAAACAGCGTGAACCCTTGCCTTTTCATGTCGTGGCGGTCCATGACCGCGCCCAGGCTACTTGCGTTCGGCCGTCTCCGCCTCGAACTGCGGACGGCGACCCTTGTAGCACCATATCATTATGGGCGTCGCGATGAACACCGACGAATACGTACCAGCCAGCACGCCGATCGCCATCGTCAGCGCGAAGTCGTAGATCGAGCCGTCGCCGAACGCGAAGAGCGCCGCCACCGCGAAGAATGTCGTCACCGACGTGATCACCGTACGCCCGAGGCAGGCGTTGATCGCATGGTTGCAAACGTCCTTGAACGAGGACTTCGGATCCCTGCGCAGATCCTCGCGGATGCGGTCGAACACGACCACCGTGTCGTTCACGGAGTAGCCTATGATCGTCAGCAGGGCCGTCACCACGATCAGCGACACCTGGCGGCCGCACAGCGAATACAGGCCGAGCGATATCAGCGCATCGTGCGCCAGCGCCACCAGCGCGCCCACGCCGAAGCCGAAGTGGAAGCGGAAGCCCACGTACACGAGGATCGCCGCGAGCGAGAAGAGCACCGCGTAGGTGCCGCTCTTCTTGAGGTCCGCGCCGACCATCGAGCCGACCTCGTCGACCGACGCGGGCGCGATCTCCGCCGCCGGGAACTTCTCCTGCAGGAGCTTGGT
>JAFXTB010000065.1 GCA_017525225.1 Kiritimatiellia bacterium | reverse complement strand
TTCTCCTTCCTGTCCGGGCGGCGAGGGGGACTGTCCCCCTCGCCGTCCGCGGCGGCGGGGACAGTCCCCGGCCGCCGGACCTGGCGCGCGCCCGCCCCGCAACCGCGCGGAGCGCCCTTGCGCGCGCATCATGCGAGGAGACTACCACATTCCAAGGCGAATCCGCAAGAAAAACGGTGTAAAACCTTTGTAAAGCCGTGTAAAAATACTTTACACCGTTTTTACACGGTTTTTACACGCGGGCGGCGGGAGGGGGAATGAGGGGACTGTCCCCAGTCACACATGGGGACTGTCCCCGTTCACACACTTGCACGCGGCAAGTACTCATTCCAATTCCGCTCGCAAGCAAGAAACGCGATTCGGAGGCAGCGTGGCGCATTGCTGGGTTAGCGGCCGACGATACGAATAGACGATATCTCGAAACCATGCTCCTGGTCAAGCGTCTTCTTGCAGAGCCACTTGCCGTAGCAGAGACCGATGGTCTGGAGATTCCGCGCGTCGGGCGCGTCGCCAGGCTCGAGCGGCGGCAGGTTGCCCCAGTGCTTGAAGTAGCGCAGCTCGGAGAGCGGCACGCGGATGTCGCGCCATTCGGTTTCAAGCGGTATCTGGGTACCCCACACCTTCCCGTTCGCGTGGCTTAGCGTGATCTCCACGGCCTTCGTGTCGGGCCGCGTGGCGCGGGCGCGCACGACAAGCTCCTTCCCCGGTCCCGCCTTAGGGAACTTCCGCGCAAGTGTCTTGCGCGAGACGCCCAGGCGCCAGCTGCGGTGGTCCGGCTTGCCGGCGAACGCGTTCGGTTTCGCTTCGAGTACGCATGGATTTCCGCTCGGCAGGAACTCCCAGTCGTCCGCCGTAGCACAGTCCTGGTCGAGTTCGAAGTCGAGCGCGCCCGGCTGTTCCGCGTCGGCAGGGAAATTGGAGTAGATCATGTTCTTCCACTCCACCGTGCCGATGCCCGTGTACACGCGCATCTTCGGGTTGTTCTTGTTGAAGCGGCATTCGCTCACGAGCAGGCGTCCGTTGCGATGGTCGATGATGGTGATGTCGTCGAGCTTGAAGCTGTAGTTGTTGAAGTAGCGGCAGCCGGTGAGATGCGTGTCCCAGCCGTCAACAAGGAATCCGGTCTTGCCCGTGTCGGCGTAGCAGTCGCGGAGGATCGTGTCGCTCGCGCCGTCGATCCAGAAGTTCACGGAGTTAATCAGCATCTCCCGTTCGCCGCCCGGCTCGAGGGCAGGCAGCGGTCCACCCCACACGTGGCAACGCGTAAGGCGGTTCGAGCCGCCGCGCCCCATGCGGAAGCCAACCGTGTAGTCCACCACCACGCAGTCCGTGTAGTGGCTGTCGCCGCCTGTGGACCATACGGCCGCGTTTCCGGCGAGACCGGGAATCACGCACTTGAAGTAGAGGTTGAACGCGATGAGCTCGTAGCCGCCCGCTTCGCCGTTCACCCGGAGGCCGCACGTCTTGCCGTTCATGAAGGAGATGTCGCGCAGCGAGTAGTGACGGAACCCGTCGAGGGCCATACACGAGGCGAGTCCGTTGCCGTCGATGCGCCCGCCGGTCACGAAGAAGTTGTAGTCGTGGAGACGGTCGTCGTCCTTCGGGAGCCCGCGGAATCCGATTGCGTTGTTGACCTTTAGCACGTAGGGCATCTCGCGGACGGCCCGCAGGATGGCGCTCTTGTGCATGTCTAGCGAACAGAGGTTCGTCACGACGAGGGGTGACGAGACCTTATACAGACCCTTCGGCACGAACAGCACGCCGGACGGCGTGGCGTCGATCGCGCGCTGGATGCGCGCCGTATCGTCCGCCTCGCCAGGCAACGCCGGAAACTCGTCCAGCGCATGGTCCCAACTTGTCGCCGCCGCAGCAGCCGCAATCGGCAGCGCGCATGCCAATCCCAATAGTCTCTTGTTCATTTCAGGTCCATCCCATTTCGACTACATTCTCTGTTCGCGACTGCAGGCAGGACGGGCGAGAGGGCGCATCAGGAAGCGCCAGACCGTCCTTTCCACGGGGAAACGGTACTGCGGCAGTGGGATGGGGCCGCAGTTGTTGCAGCCAAGCCCCATCTGGCGGCAGTCGAGCGAGAGGCACACCTCCTCGCGCGGAGCGGGTGGGTTGTAGACGCGTTTCTCGCCACGTCTGTGGCGCGCACCGTCCAGATCGTCGCGCGTGAAATGCAGCGCCTGCATCATGAACGGCTCGTCAAGATACTCGAACCTGACGCCACGCCCGTCGGCCTTGTCGAAGAACTCCGCCCAGCGCACGCCGGTCTTGCCGCCGTTGTCCTGCGGACGGATGTGGTCGACATACTGTCCGGACACGGTCGAAGACCACAGCCCCACGTCGCATCCGGTGCAACGGTCGATGCTGTTCTCCCACGGGCCGCGCCCGAAGTAGCGCATATCCTCAAGCGCCTTGTCGAGCCGCATGAACACCCCGACGCGCGGAATCTGCGGAACGGCTCCGAACGGAAGCATCTCGTTTTCACACAGGATGGAACCGTCCGCCCGGAACGTCCAGCGCGAGACATGCTCGAAACCACCGGATTTCGCACCCGTGACGCGCACCGGCGATTCCACCACGATGTCGTCGCCCTTCCGCTTCGCGGAGATTCCGCGCGGATGGAACGAAAGCTTCGTTAGGCCGGCGTCCACGAACGGCTTCCGTATCCAGTTGTCGGCATCGGTGAAGGCGCGTTCAATCTGCAGGCGCGGACCGTGCACTATCCCGGCCTGGTCTGCGATGATGGTCTTACCGCCCATCGAAAGGTGCGAGATGGTGCCGGTGCTGCGCGAAAAGACGGCCTTCGTCCCGGCGGCCTCCACGCTCACCGTCCCGACATCCTCGGAAAGGACGGTCTTCCCAGACACCGCGACGGCCGCAGACGGCGCGGGACGCTTCCCGTACGCGAGCTGGTCCCATGCGACCTCGTAGCCCTTATCCGCCCACGAGGTAGCCTCCTTGAGAGTGAAGGACACCCTGTAGAAATGCTCCTTGGCCGGATCGATCGCCGCCTTCGGCGCGGGCAGGCGGATGGTCCCCTTGCCGCGCGGCGGCACGTGCGGCAGTTCGAGGGTCCCGCCGTCGATACGCTCGCCGGCGGCGGTCAGCTCCCACGAGCCGACAAGAAGATCGTCCGCAAAACTGAACTCGTAGCGGTTCAGGAACCCGGCCTCGCCCGAGGACGCGTCCGCACAGACGACGCACACCGGCTGCTGCACGTGCTTCACCTCGTTGAGCTTGGCGGACGGCGTGCGGAACACGTCGAGCAGTCCGTTAGCGCAGAACGGACCGTCGTTCGGAGTCTCGTCGTGGTCGCCGCCGTAGCCGAGATAGCGGATACGCCGGCCGTCCGGACCGATGCGATCCGTATCGATCCATACGGCCTGGTCGATCCAGTCCCAGATGCAGCCGCCCGAGAACTTGTCGTTCTCGTAGAATAGATCCCAGTATTCCTTCAGGTTGCCCATGCCGTTGCCCATTGCGCATTCGTATTCCATCTGGAAGTGCGGACGCGGATCGGACAGCTGTTCGCGCAGTCTCTCGAGCGACATGTACTGTCCGCCGGTCATGTCCGACGCATCGTTCCACGCCCCCGTGCGTCCCTTTGCCCATATCCATCCGACGCCGTGGAACGGGCGCGTAGGATCGAGCTTCTTCACCGCCTCGTAGCATTTCGCGATGCCCACGCCCCAGCCCATCTCGTTGCCGACGGACCACATCACCACGCTCGCGCTGTTTCTGTAGAAGTACACCTGACGGATGTTGCGCTCCAGGATCGTCGCGTGCCATTCGGGGCGCTCCGGCATGCAGTCCTCGCCATATCGCATCCCGTGCGACTCCACGTTCGCCTCGCTCATCACGTAGATTCCGTACCTGTCGCACAGGTCGTACATCCTCGGATCGTTCGGATAGTGCGACATCCTGATGCAGTTGATGTTGTTGCGCTTCATGAGCTGCACGTCCTGCTCCATCTCCTCCAACGAGAGCGTATAGCCGTTGGCCACGTTCATCTCGTGGCGGTTGACGCCCTTGAACTTGACGGGGCGGCCGTTCACGAGGATGCGTCCGCCTTCCACGCGACAGTCCCTTATGCCCACCGCGAAGCGGCGCCCGTCGCCCACGTCGAGCGTGTGGAGATATGGAGACTCGTCGCTCCAGAGGCGCGCAGATGCGATGGAGAGCGTGAACTCGGCGGGATTTCCAGCGGATTTCGCGAAATCCCCCAGCGCCTTGCCATCGGCGTCGAAAAGGCGCGGCTTTGCCGCCGCGATCGCCTTCGCGCCGCCTGCAAGCGTCAACCGGCACGTCCAGTCGCGGTATGCGGCGTCCGGCACGGTCACGAACGAAAAGTCCGTTATGCCGTCAGGCGCCTCCGCATAGAGCTTCACGGAACGGAATATCCCCGCGTAGCGGATCATGTCCTGATCCTCCGCATAGCTGCCGTCGCACCATTTGCGCACGCGCGCCTCGAGAGTGTTGCCCCGCCCTTCCCCGAACGAGACGAGCGATGTGACATCGAATTCCGAGGGAAGGCGCGCATCCTCGAAGTAGCCGACCTTGCGTCCGTTGATCCATACTTCGCAGCATGAAGCGACGCCCTCGAAGCGCAGGATGACCCGCCGCCCCTTCCACGCCTCAGGCACGGTGAAACTGCGCCTGTAGAGCATCGTGGGATTGTATTTAGGGTCGATTTTGGGCGGTGTCATCGGGTGAGGATACTCGATGTTCACGTAGTGCGGCACGCCCCAGCCGCGGGTCTCCACGCAGCTTGGCACGTCGATTGAGAAAGGTGTCGCGGTTTCGGACGGAACGCGTGTGGCTATGGGGCCGTCGGAGGAACCCTCCCACGCGAACGACCAGATGCCGTCCAGCAGCACGACATCCCCCTCGCGAGGCAGGAACGTGCGGGCGGGGAGCCTGTTTTCGGCGTTTGCCGACGGATCGTCCCAGGGTGCTGCAGCGATGGCGGCGAACGCCAGCGTGGATGCGAACAATGCGCAAGGCAGATGTTGTTTCATGCGTGATTCCTTTCCGGTCGCGAGAGGATGAATGCGAAGACGGCGAGATAGGCGAGCCCGAGGACCGGCACCGCGTATGATGCCATGTAGCCCAGACGGTCCGCCACGAAGCCCTGTGCGAGCGGCACCGCGCCGCCGCCCACGGCGAAGGTCATGAAAAGTCCGGTGGCGGCCTCGGTGTACTTGCCTAGCCCCTCCACCGAAAGGTTGAACACCGATGTCCACATGACCGAGCAACATAGTCCGCAAAGCGCGAACGCGATGGCGGAGAGCGGAACGGCCACCGTACCTGCGACTGGTATGGGCAGGGCGACACGCACGCCTGGGACGGCGACGCCCACCGCTATGAGCGCGACCGCGGCGCAGCTGGCCGCCCCGAGAAGCGTCCTTGGAGCGATCCTGCCGCCAATGAAACTTGCGAGTATGCGCCCCGCGAGCATGAGCGCCATGTACGCGCCAAAGAAGAATCCGCCCACCGCGCCGGCATTCGTCCCGGACGCGAGCGCGCCTGCGGCCTTGTCGCAAAGCCAGAAGTTCATCGTGCCCGGGATCGCTATCTCCACGCCCGCGTAGATGAACACGGCCACAAGCCCCCACCGGCAGTTGCGGAAGCGGAACGGCCCCGTCACGGGAATGCGCTCGTCGGCGGCTGCGCACGATGGCGGATTGGCTATCGGGGAGACGGCTATTATCAGGAACGCGGCGGCGAACACGGCCATCGCAAGATAAAGTACGGGATACACGTCCGTAACCGACACGCCGGACGCGCGGAGCTTCTCCCCTATGAGCGTCCCCACGAGCCACGGCGTCGCCGTGGCGCATACGGAGTTGAACGAACTTCCGATCATGTTCAGCTGGTTGCCGCGGCGTCCGCCGCCACCGAGCGAATTTAGCATGGGGCTCACCACGGCATTGATCATGCAGATGAAAAGCCCCGTGATGAAGGCGCCGACGAGATAGACGAAGAAGTTCGCCGCGACGCCCCAAATCTGCGATCCCGCCCCCAGCCATCCGCTCGACCACTGCACCGCCATGCCCAGGAAGCCCAGAGCCACGGCAAGGAGCGAAGTTCGCTTGTACCCCAGGCGCTGGAGCATCATGCCCGTCGGTATGCCGATGAAGATGTTCGCGCAGAAGCTCGTCATGTTGCCCATCATGCCGAGCGTCTTCGAGCCTGCTATACCGGGCTGCTGCATCCACACGTTGCCGAGCGGCGCCGCTAGATTGAGGGCGATCGCGCTCATGCCGTAGAGCATGAACATGGCCGCCATCGCCGGATACGCGCCTGCGACTGTCCTTTCTTTCATGGGAGCTTCTGCATCCTTCCCGTCCTTGGAGGAACCACCTTGAGCCGCGGATACTTCACCTTGGCGAACCGAACGCACTCCCGCACGTCTCCGGGATTCCGGGCGAACATGTCGTGATGGCCCGGAACAAGCGCCTTAGCGCCAAGCTCGCCAGCGAGCTCCACCGCCTCGTGCGCATCCATGCAGCCTATGAAACCGTGCGAAAGCCGCCAGGCGTCGCGTCCGTTCACCGGGAGGAACATCGCGTCGAACGGACCGTTTGCGGACAACACCGTCCCAAGGCCCTCGTACGGACAGCAATCGCCGGAATGGCAGATGCGCGCTCCGCCGACCGACATGACGAACCCCAGCGCGAGGAAACGTCCGGCGGAATCGCGCTCAAGCCGCTCGTGGGCCGCGGCGAACGCCGTTACCCTGACGCCGCACACGCTCCGCGTCTCGCCGGCGTCGATGCCCGTCACGCGGCCGGGCTCAAGCCCCGTATCGTCCAGGACATCGTCACGCACGGAGGCCGGCACCACGAACCTCGCCTTGCCGCCCAACCTTGCGAGCGCGCGCCACAGTGGACGGTCGATATGGTCGGCATGGTCGTGGGAACCCACGAGAAAATCCACATCCGCCACGTCTTCAGGCGCAAGCTGCGGCGGCACGAGGCGCCCTCTCATCGGAGAGAGGAAAAGATCGCACCCGAATACCGTCCGGCCCATGCGCACGAGAAAGCCCAGCTGGCCCAGATGCACAAAGGCGAGCCGTCCAAGCGCGAGATCGAGCGCGCGGAGGCGCCGTACGATGTCCCGCGGTGTACCCATCAGGTCATCACCTTGCCGCCTTCGCCGAGCAGATTCTGCCCCGTCACGGCTTTCGACGCGCGGGAAAGAAGGAACAGTATCGGCCCCATCATGTCTGGCGGATAGAGTATGACGGGCAGCGCCTGCTCGCGCTTGAGCATGCGCTTTTCGGCGGCGTGCATGTTGAGCTTGAGCTGCTTGGGGGTGGCGATCCAACCCGGAGTGAAGGTGTTCACGCGGATGAACTCTGGGCCGAATTCGCGCGCAAGCGCGTGTGTGAGGCCCACTATGCCGGACTTCGTCACGTTGTACAGTATGCAGTTCGCCTCGGGACGCATCCAGTTGGACGTGCCCATGATGACGATGGATTTCCCCGTGCCCTTGCGGATGGCGGGAAGCGCCGCGTGGATGGCGAGAAAGTGCGAACGCAGGTTCACCGCGAAAGCGCGTTCGATGGCGTTCACGTCGATCCTGTCCCACGGCACGCGCGTGTCATCTGCCACATTGTTCACCATGAAGTCCACGACCGGCAGCTTTTCGATCCAGCGCTTCAGCTCGTTCGGCTTCGTCACGTCCACCCTCGAGAAGTGCGCGTTTCCGTCGGGGAAGGCCGCCTCTATCGCCCTTCCGGCCTCGACGTTGCGTCCGCAGAAGTACGTCTGCGCGCCCAGGGCGGCGAGCGTCTTCACCGTCTCCGATCCTATGCCCGACGATCCACCCGTCACTATGGCGACCTTCCCCTCGATCTCGGGGCGGAAGATCTCCAATTCTTCCATTAGCTTGTACATGATTTTTCCTTTCTCCAGTGACATTTGTCATTTGTGAACAATCGCACCGAATTTGTTTCAGCAGTTGATCATCACTTTGTTGCGCTCCGGCCGGCCCATGGCCTCCATGGCCTGATGGATGTCCTTCAGGGCGAAACGGTGCGAGATGATCCTTTCCGGATCGACAAGTCCCCGCTCCATGAGGCGGATGGCGTTCTGCATCGCAAGCGGAGTCGTACCGAAGCTCGAATCCATGCGCGCCTCGAGGAAGTGCGCGAGCCCGCCGTCCAGCTCAAACTTCTCGTGCGTCGTGATGCCGAATACGTTCCATCTCGTGCCGCGCCTGAGAAGCCCCACCATCTCCTTGACGGCCTCGATCGGCCCGGCCGCCTCGACGACCAGGTCGGGGCCGTCCGGCAGAATCGCGTAGACCTGCTCCTTCACATTGCCGGACAGCGCGTCGATCACATGCGTCGCGCCCATCGCCATCGCGTTGCCGCGCGCATATCCACTCGCATCGATGGCCACGAGCCTGCCGGCACCCGCCGCCTTCGCCACCATCAGGCAGAGAAGCCCTATGCCGCCCGTGCCGATGATCACGACATCGTCGCCCACGCGCATCCCGCTCTTGAGAATGACGCCTTTCCACGCGCCGGAAAGAGGCTCGGTGAGCGCGGCCGCGTCAAACGACACGTTCGCCGGCTTGCGGAAGATGCACTCCTCGCCAGTCACCATGTATTCGGCGAACGCCCCCGGGCGCACGTCCTCCGGACCGTCCCCGCCCGTCGTATAGGCGTGTTCGCAATAGTGGGTGTTCCCGAGACGGCACTGTTCGCACACGCCGCAATAGCCGCTCGGCTGGCAGATCACCTCGTCACCCTCCCTGAAATGCGCGACTCCCGGACCGACGGCCGCTATGACGCCGCTCGGCTCGTGGCCGGGCACGAGCGGAAACTTCACGTTCCGCCGGATGCCCTTCACGGCCTTGTAGTCCGTCGCACACACGCCGCACGACTTTATGCGGACGAGCACCTCCCCCGCGCCGGGCTCCGGCACGGGGATCTCCTCCAGCCGCAGATCGTCGAAATCGTGCAGCACCGCAGCCAACATGGTCTTCATGGTATAGGACAATTCCTCCTTGCGCGTCAAGGATACCACAACACGCCGATGGATGCAAGGTGGCCTCTTTGCATTCAAGGCAATAATCTTTTTGCTTTCCAGGCAACGGACTGATATGCTAGAATCTGCGCATGGGCAAAAATCCGTTTCTATCCGTGGCCGTTGTCACGAACGTCGCCGGTGCTTCAGGACGCGACCATCTTTCTGGCGTGTTCAAATACGTCAACACTGGCAAGCCGTGGCGGTTGCGGCTTCTGAACCATGTGGACGAACTTCTGCGCACGATCGCGGGGAACCGTCCGGACGGCGCCATAACGATCACGCCGAACGGCGGTAGGCTCGACAGGCTTCTGGCATCAGGCGTCCCATGCGCGATAACCGACTATCCGCCACCAGGGCGGCGCGCCGTTCCGCCGCACGTCTCGTTCGTGCATCTCGACGACGAATCGATCGGACGCGAAGCATTCGCGCACTTCCAGTCCCGCGGCAGGTTCAACGCCTTCGCGTTCGTCCTGGACGAGCCCGATTTCCTCTACGCCAAGGGCAGACTCGCCGGCTTCTCCGCGGCGGCGCAGGCCGAAGGCCATCGCGTTCACGCCTTCGAACTGCCAGAGGCGGACCAGGAGGGGCGCGCCCGTGAATCGGTGGCGCGAAAGATCCTGCGCCTGCCGAGACCACTCGCCGTGCTGGCCGCACGCGACAGGGCCGCGCTGAAGGTGCTCGACATGCTCCGCGCAGCCGGCATCGAGGTTCCCGGCCAGGTGGCGGTGCTGGGGGTTGACAACGACGAACTCCTGTGCAACGCCGCGGAGCCGCCGCTATCCAGCATCCATCCCGACCACGAACGTATCGGGTTTCTCGCCGCGCACGAGCTGGACCGCCTGATGAAGCGTGGCAAAGGCAAGGTCATCACCCTAGACAGATCCGTCAAGGACCTCATCATGCGCCGTTCGACGCTGACGATCCCTCCGGCGGGCCGTCTGATAACCGAGGCGCTGGCGTTCATACAGCGGAACGCAGGCGGCGATCTGCGCGTCCCCGACGTCATCGCGCATCTCGGATGTTCGCGACGCCTTGCGGACCTCAGATTCCGGCAGATCCGCAACGAGACGATCCAGGATGCGATCGACCGCGCGCGGCTTGGCCACTTGAAGAAACGCCTGATGGCGACATCCGATCCCGTGGCCAGGATCGCGGCGGATTCAGGCTTCTCGTCCGCCGCCGTACTGACAAGGTTCTTCGTACGGCACACAGGCCGTCCGCCCTCGGCCTGGCGGCGGTGAGGCCTTGAAGGCCTGCTCGGGAGGGACGTGCCCCGTCGCGTCCGTTTCGGTCGCCGCCGTATTCGCGCAATTCACCCAAACGCCACTTGTCGCGAACTATCACCTGAACCGTATGGTAATGGCATCGGAGGTAGTGCGGACGTTGAACGATTCGCCGTGGCTGTCGAGGCCGCGTCCGGCAAGAGGATTTTCACGTCACGGCGGCGACCAACAGGATTGCAAGTCGTGCGCACCATACCATACGCCTCTCCTTCAAGATATCGCGCCATCGCTATCAATCAGCCCATAGGTAAAATCATTGTCGCCGCAACCGTTCCGTCGGGCCTGAAAACGAAGAATGCGTAACCTGTTATTCTGCCTTGTGATGCGTCATCGAGGGTCCAGCTGGAGTAGCCGGGGTAGCCGTACGCCTCGTTCGGCGCGAAGTAGATGCCGGCAACCGCCACCAGCGAACCAGCGGGCGCGGAGGGGAAGCCATATTGCGTAAACCTGCCGTCATCGTCCGTCGCATAGAAGCCAAATGGCATCAGCACCGTCTGGTTGGCGACCTTGTATATCACCTTCTCCTTCTTCTTCGTCTTCTTGTTCTTCGTCGTTCTTCCCGTGTCGAACGCCGTCGCCGCGGTCACGTCGCCGGAAGGCGTGATCTTGAGCGTCAGCGTCTCCGCCGCGGAAAGCCCTATCGCCGTGCCGCTCTCGCTGCCGCCCGCTATCTTGAACGTCCTGAACTTCTTCTTCTTGCTCGTGTAGAAGAACTTCCTGCCAAGCGCCTTGTAATCAGTACTCCATGGATTCCGGGACAGGTAGCAGAAATCTCCAGATGCGCTCCCCAAGAGTTCAATGGCTCCATCCTCATCCACTTCCGCGTAGAACCTCCCCTCTCTCACACAACCTGCAAAATCGTTTCCCGTCAATATTTCGCCGCTCATAGCAACCATGAAATTGCGCGTAAGGTACTTCGTCACCTTCTTCTTCTTGCCCTTTACCTTCTTGGTGACCTTGTAGGCGTATGTCGCAGTCACGTTCGTCGCGATGAACGCCTCTTTTCCCCCATTAGACACATACATGTCATAGCACGATGCGTTCAGCGTCCAGTTCGTGCCGTATTCCCGCAGCTTGCCGCTGATCTTGCCCGACGACGTAACCGACAGGACACGAAGAAGCCTGACGCCCAGAAATAAAAAAGGCCCTCTTTCGAGAGCCTAGACAATCCCACGCCGCACGAAGACCGAAAAATCAAACTGCGGGGCGGGACATGGGTGCATTGTACCAAAACCATGGCGCCCTGCGCGAAAAAAACGACACGCCCGCACATTTCCCACGAATCTCGGCCTCACCGCACCTCCGCGTCCCCGCGTGAAGGGCCAATCCCCACATCTCAGACCATCACGGCTTGCGTTTACTTTTGGAACTTGCGTTTACTTTCGGACGGGACGTGGGATGGGGGTAGTCGCTAGTCGTTAGTGGCTAGTGGCTAGTCGTTAGTGGTTAGTCGTGTATCAAACGGAAACGGGTGGTCAAGCATGACCTGTACGCCGCGAACCGTGAGAATCCGCGAACGTATGGCGTCCACGCTTCTGGCAACATTTTCACATTGGCAACATTAACCCACGCCCTTGCGCACGCATCATGCGAGGAATGATAGACTATCCCGAGACAAATTCCCAGAAAAAAGTTGTAAAAAGTTTGTAAAGTCCGGAAGCTACACGGACATGACGCTTGAGGCCACCATCAGGACCGACGGCGAGTTGGACGCGGCGGCGGATGGAGGTTTACCAGCCATGGGGGATTTGGTAAAATATCCGCCATGCACCTGGCAAGAACCATATTGGCGAT
>JAFXTB010000008.1 GCA_017525225.1 Kiritimatiellia bacterium | reverse complement strand
GTAAATGAGGATAACATGGTATTGTTCACAAATGGCAATTGCCACAATTGTTCACAAATGACAAATGGCAATTTGTATTGGTGGCATTGATGGCATTTGTGAACAATTGAGATTTGTGAACAATACGAAGTTATAGGCAAGGGGTTAGTCGCTAGGGGTTGGGGGGAGAAAAGGACGAAGAGGGGGCGGTAGAGGCCGGATAGATCTGCGAGCGGAGCGAGGGAACATGCGGCGCGGTCGTAGGCGTAGGTACGCAGGATACCGCTTTTCTTCAGGCACGCGAGGAGGATGCGGCCACCGGGCGCGAACGCGAAGTCGCGCGGGAACGAGCCTCCTAGCGGCAGGATGGCACGTCTGGAAAGAGCACCAGTCGCCTGGTCGATCGAGAACACGGCGAGCGAATCGTGTCCACGGTTGGAACAGTAGAGTTCGCCACCATCCTCCGACACCTTCACCGCGGCGGCAATCGAAGTGCCGGAGAAACCATCGGGCAGGAGCGATTCATCCGATACCAGCTCGAACACGCCGTCTGAATAGCGGTAGCTCGCCACACGGCTGGCAAGTTCCGATATGACGAATGCGAGGTGTCCGTTCGGATGGAACACGATATGGCGCGGACCCGTGCCGGGGGCAAAGTGCAGATCGAGCTCGGGACGGGCCGCAAGGCCGGACACCCCGCCAGTGAAGTCGTAGACCTTCACCGCGTCGAGAGAAAGATCAACGGCGCAGAGAAACTTTCCATCCGGCGTGAACCGTACGCAATGCGCGTGCGGGGAATCCTGGCGCGGACTGGAGAATCCGCGGCCTTCATGGCGTACGGTGCGAAGGGTGTCCTGGCGGAACGCTCCGTCGGCATCAAGCTCCACCGCGCCGATGACGCCATTGCGGTATTCCGCCCATGCGAGACAGGAACCATCCGCCGAAACGACGGCATGGCAAGGGGCGGTGAGACCGGGAAGCGGCAGGCGCGAGAATTCCTCTAGTGCACCGTCCGGCTGGACGCGGAATGCGACGAGACCGTCGTTGCAGGCGGAATAGATGCAAGAGCCGTCCTTGCTCTGCACGAGCCAGACGGCATTTGCAATCTGCACGGTATGCAGCACCTCCATCGCGCCGCTTTCGCAATCGACGCGTACCACGCGGATTCCTAGCATGGTTTCATCAGTGTAGTGGCCGATGTATGCGAGGTTAACTAGATGGGACATATTGGTTGAACCTGATTGGTTAGTCGTTAGTCGCTAGTCGTTAGTGGTTAGTCGCTAATCGCTAGTGGGTAGTGGTTAGTGGTTGGTGGGTGGTTAGAGCAGTTCGCTGTGGGGGAGTAGTCCTACGAGCGGACGGGCGTATGCGAGAAAGGCCGGTGTGACATCGTGTCCGTTGCGGGCGATGAACACATCGGGGACGGAGCGTGTGAACTTCGCGGCATCGGCTATCGGGCGCGCCTCGTACGCGACGGAATATCGTTTCACAGGCCGGCGCACGATCGCGATCGTGCCCTTCGCGATCTTTCCGGCGAGAGCGTTCTTCACGGCGGCAGCACCGGCAGCGAATGCCTCGGCGCGGTCGGAGGGAGAAGCGATCCCCGGGAACGAGCGCTGCAGATAGCCGAACGTGTCTGCGCGCACGCGACGTATGTCGGAATGGGCCTTGAGATGCGCGGCGAGGAAATCGCCAAGAGCACCTGTGCCGGAGAGCTGCAGATTGCCGTGGGCATCCTTCTCGCCACCGGCGAACTTCTTCGCGAAGAGTTCGCCTTTGGCGTCGCGGATACCTTCGGACACGGCAACGACGCAGCGTCCCTGACGTTTCATCACGGCCTGCACATCCTTCACGAAACCATCAAGGGAGAAAGGACGCTCTGGCAGGTATATGAGATGCGGTCCATCGCCATCATTCTCGCGAGCGAGCGCGGAGGCGGCGGTGAGAAAGCCGGCGTCCCGACCCATTACGATGTCGATCTTGACTCCACCCAGCGCGCGATTGTCGAGATCGTCGCCCTTGAACGCGCAGGCGACGAAGCGGGCGGCGGAACCGAAGCCAGGGGTATGGTCGCAAGTGCGAAGATCGTTGTCGATCGTCTTGGGGATGTGGTAGCAGACGAGCGGATAGCCGTCCTTCTCCGCCTCTTCGGCAACGATGCGCGCGGCATCGGCGGAATCGTTGCCGCCGATGTAGAAGAACCAGCCGACATCCAGGCGCCTGAACTCCTCGAATATCCGGCGGCAATCCTCAGCGTTTGGCTTGCGGCGTACGCTGCCCAGAGCGGATGCGGGCGTATCGGCGATCTTAAGGAATCTGGATTCGGAGACCTTTCGCAGATCGACATAATTGCGTCCGAAGATGCCATCGATGCCGTGCCTGGCGCCGAGGATCCTGCCGATGCGCTTCGAAGCCGCAGGCTCGCGGGCGGCGAGCACGGCTCCTGCGAGCGAGGCGTTGATGACCATAGAAGGTCCGCCCGACTGGGCTATCACCATGTTCTTTTTTTTCATTGTTGCTTTATAGTGGCTAGGTAGTGGCTTTGATGTTGGGAAGGTGGTGAAGGTTGAGAAGGTTGTGAGGGTTGAGTGGTTAGTCGTTAGTCGTTAGTGGTTGGTGGTTAGTGGTTGGTGGTTGGTGGCTAGTGGTTGGTGGTTGGAAAGAGCAAAACTCTTATGAGACAAGGAGACTGGAAGGCTCAACCTTCATCACCTTCTCAACCTTCCTAACCTTCACCACCTTCTCAACCTTCACAACATTCCTGACCTTGTCTAATTAGAAGCCATTAAACTGTGATTTGATTTCCAGGCTTCAGCATCGCCATGTTGCCAAGAAGCACCATCTCGGTGAGGCGGCCGGCCCAAGCGAAGGAGCTTGTGGGCGTGCCACCCTGCAGGCAGCAGTTCACCCATTCATGCCAGTGCGACGGGGCTGGGCCTACATGCGGCAGCGGTGGCGGCTTGCCGCCTTTGCGCAGCACGACGGCCGGCGACTGGTTGTAATGGACCGACAACAGCCAGCCCTCGGTGCCTTCAACCACGCGGCCCTGGAACGGCTGCTCGCCTATTGGAGACTTCGCGAAAAGCTCCCTGAACTGTGCAGGCGGGAAATACCGGGGATCGGTAGCTGCCTTTATCTTTTCATCGGCGAGGTTACCATCGCACCATTCGATCTTGAACGGCTTGCCGCCCGATGCCTTGATTCCAGGCATCGTCCAGACGATGTGCGACATGCGCGGCCAGTACTGGCGGCGGATCTCCGCCGGTTCCTGCGGAACCTCCGCGAATACCGAGACGGGACCGGTGGTATCCAGACCCATACCTATCCACACGGGACTCAGAAGATGCAGCCCGAGATCGCCTAGCCAGGATGTGCCGAAGTCGCGCCAGCGGCGCCAGGTGAATGGATGGTAGACCTTCTCAACGTATGGACGATATGGCGCCTTGCCAAGCCAGGTCTTCCAGTCGAGCGTAGCCGGCACGGGCGATTCCTTAAGCGGCCAGGTGTGGTCCACGGCGGTCTGGCCGCCACGGTTCGAGAATATCCATACGTGGCGTACCTCGCCGATAACGCCGGATTTCAGGTAGGCGGCCGTCTGCCGGTCGCACTCCCAGGCCGCGATCTGCGTGCCCATCTGCGTGACGGCCTTCTTCTCGGCGGCCAGCGCCTCTATGCGGCGGCAGTCCTCGAGGTCGTGGCAGAGGGGTTTCTGAGCGTAGACGTTCAGCCCGCGCCCTAGCGCATCCAGCACGTACATTGCGTGGGTATGGTCGGGTGTGGACACATTCACGGAGTCGATCCTGGTACCTTCGGCGGCGAACATCTCCAGGGCGTTGCGGTAGATCCTGGCGTCCGGACAGAGCTTATGCGCCGCCGCAAGGAAGTTGGAATCGACATCGCACAGCGCGGTGATGTGCACATCCTTGTGGGACATGATGCCGCGCAGATCGGCCATTGCCATATTCGCCGTGCCCACGCAGGCGTGGGACAGCAGCTCATTGGCGTTTCGGCGCTTGACGATGGCCGGGAAACCGGCCATCGGCGCGAGTGCGGCCACCGAGACCGCACTCTTAAGGAAGGTTCTTCTGGTATCCATCTTGACAGTCCTAGCCCATCAGCAGCTCGAAATCCTCTTCGATCGGAGGACGGCCATATTCGCTGATCTCGTAGGCTTCGACCATCTTGGGAACGGGCCTGCCGGGGTACTGTTCGCGCCAGGCGTCGGTGAAACGCACGGCGTCATTGACCTTGCGCTTGGCCCAGTACTTCTTGAGAAAAGCGTTGCGGCCTGCGATGTTAACGGTACGGTCGCCGAGCGCCGCAACCTCGTCCTCTATCCCCTTGTCCCAGGGAAGCCACTCGAAGAACTGCGACTGCTGGCAGTTGAGCGCATCGCACCACTTCTCAATGTACGGATCGGCATCCACGAGAATATCGGGACGGAACAGGCGCGGCACGGTGAAAAGGTCGGTCATGAAAAGGATGAGCGGGCGGCGGCGAAGGGCCTTGGAGCCGTCGATCCAGTGCGGACAGCCGAGCATGTAGCCGCAGTCCTTCACAAGCGTGCCGATCGTGCGGTGGTCCACATGGTAGTCGCAGTCGCGGTGCGTCATGATGATGTCAGGCTCGAACTCCTGGATCTTCCGCGCCACCAGCTCGCGGGCCTCGATGGTGTTGGGAACGCGTGCGTCGCCAAATCCGTAGATGTCGTAGCTGTCGAGCCCCCATACCTTGGCGGCTTCGAGCGTCTCGCGTCGGCGGCGGGCGGCTGTTTCGGCGCGGGTCATCGTCTGATGGCCGATATCGCCGTTGCATGCGGCGACGAACTTGACGCGGCATCCCTTTGCGACAAGCTTGGCGGCAGTGCAGCCGCAGATGATGTCGGCATCGTCAGGATGGCCGCCGATCATCATGATGCGCTGCGGACCAGGCGTGCGCGGAATCGTCGACGTGACGGGAGGACACGCCGCGACGTATGTGCGACCTCTAACCTTGTTGGGCTCGCCGGCCGCCTTGGCCTTGCGGTTGATTCCCAATGCTGCGGCGACAAGTCCTGTGGCCGCGAGAAAACCTCTTCTGCTGAAGTCCATCTTGACTACTCCTTTGCGTTGTGGATGATGCTGTCATTATACCAGACATGGGCCTGTTTTGCAACCCACCGAGGGTTGCGAAGGTTGTGAAGGTTGAGAGGGTTAGGAATGTTGCAGTAGTTCGATATCGGCGCGGCGCTGGCGGACCCATTGCACTACATCGACATCGGGCGACAGGGTAGGCGTAACGTATGGCGCACCACATAGACAGCAGCATGCGCCGGTATTAAGATGTCCGCCACATGAAGGACAGCGCATCTCAAGAACCTCCCCGCAAAAGGCGCAACGCCTGGCACCATCCACTGGAGATGCCCCGTTGAGCAATGGACTCAGAAAAAGCCGACCCTCGACAAGGTAAGGCATATTGGATGGACAATGGCAATTTGGACAGAACGCCGAGAGGCGCCCTGACGATGAAGATCCTGGACCACTACCTTGCGCAATGGATCCAGCTTCTGCAACATCCGGCACGGGTTCAAGCGAAATTCCAAAACGTTCGGCCAACTTCTGTACGGCTTCGTCCGACAGCTTTGTGCCATCACCGGCCTCGAACATGGAAAGAGCAGGCTGCTTGCACCCAAGTTCCCTTGCCAAAGCCGTCTGCGACAATCCCATGTCGCGACGCGCCTTGCCAATCTGGCGGCATATCTCTGGAGAAAGATTCTTCAAGTGCTTTGCCTAGTTGATTTAATGCCCAATAGCTTACCTTTTCCGTGTTGCGGCGGATAGTATGGACTTTTTTCAGTGAAAAGGCAAGGGCAACTTATAAACAGTTATAAACAGGGTTATAAACATAATTAGAGAACTCCGGTCATGTGGGACGTATGATCCTATCAGACGCGTAAAACTATCATTAACACTACCATTAGACCTGTATTTACACTGGAGACTTATAACCGAGTTATAAACAATTTATCATAAACCTGTTTATAACTAATCGCGACCGGGATTGAACTCACCCTTGATCTGGCATCCAGGGTACACGAAAAGCCTACAATCGATTGGTCCGTTGAAGAATGGAATCTGGGTTGCATAATATAGATTAACCATTCTTGCAAGATCGGGATTACCTGTAATAAGACCGCCTGTCATACCGGCACATTTATCATGCAGAAATTCGCCTATGCGGGCGTATATAGGTTTAAGTTCCTCGGGATCGCCAAGACGTATGCCATATTCAGGGTTGAAGAAGACGACTCCGTTCGGAGAACTTCTTGAAGTATCGGCAGACGGATTGAGAAGTGGCGGAATGGGAGTCTCGCCGAAGTCGCATGCCTTGAATGTTATGAAAGAGCTTACGCCGGCTGCGTGGGCATTCAGGCGGGCATTCTGGACGGCTTCCGGGGAGATGTCGGTAGCGATGATAGGCGGAAGATTCTCGGTAGATTCCTTTTCGGCTGCTTCTGCCACCATATCCTTCCATATCTGTTCAGGCGTCGCGCCGAACCGTTGGCGCGGGGCGGTGCGAGGGGCCTTCTCGCCAGGGATGATCTGGTTCCAGCCTTTCAAGAACATGAAGGCAAACTGGCTGCGAAGTGAGCCGGGTGCACGACCGATTGCTGCCAAGGCGGCTTCGATCGCAGGTGTACCGGAGCCACACATAGGGGAAATAAAGGGTGATTTGCGGTCCCATTTGAGGGCATCGATGCATGCGGCGGCCAGGGTTTCCTGCATGGGTGCGGATCCTGGTATCTTACGGTAGCCGCGCTTGGAAAGAGGTATACCGCTGGTATCGAGATATACTATCGCGCGGCGGTCGTCCCAATGCACGAACACAGCAGCACCCCTGTCGAACTCCGGACCTGAGTCGGGACGTCTTCCCGTCATTTCGCGAAAACGGTCGGCTATTGCATCTTTTGTCGTAAGCGACGGCATTCGTGTATCGCGGATGGTGTCGTTATGGACTATCGAAGAGACTGAAAAATAGCCGTCCGACGCAAAGAGATTCTCCCAGTCTATAGACCTCACCTTTTCATACAATTCACGTATGTGGCGGCATGTGGTGCGAAGAAGCGGAACCAGCACGCGGTGGGCGGTACGGAGGTAGAGGTTCAGGCGGAACACATCACGCATGTCGCCACGAACGACGACTGTGTTCTCAGTCTTGTCTATGACCTCGTATCCCATCTCCGTGACTTCGCGTTCCGTCCATGGGACGAGATGCTTGGCACAGGAAATGATGATGGGATAGTCTTTGTCCGTCCAGATTTTCATTGCAGATTGCTAAAGATGATATAGACGGAATTTCAGATGCAGCAGAGACCGGGTAGATCCAGCGATCGATGGAGCATCTATCGGCAGGAGACTAGTTGATGCGCAGAGGCATCATAACATAGAGGAAGGGAACCGAGCACTTGATAAGCGCAGGCGTAGAACCGCTGTTAAGCTCGATGGAAACCTCGTCCTCATCTATTGCCTTCAGCGGATCCATGACGAACTGCGGATTGAAGACAATCTCGATCGTCTTTCCATCGTACTTGATCGGCACGGTATCACGCGCGGCGCCGACTTCACCGGCCATGGAGGCGACAGTGAGACGGTTGGACTCGAAGGTGAGACGAGTGGAATTAGATTCATCCATCGTCATCACGCTCACGCGGTCAAGGGCGTCAAGAAGGAGCTTGCGCTCAACAACCACGTGCTCGGCGCACGATCCAGGAATCACCTGGCGATAGTTGGGATATACATCGTCAAGAAGCTTCGAGTAGATCTGGGTGTCGCCGAGATTGAACGCCACCTGGGATTTCTCGACGGTGATGCGGACATCGCCTTCGGAAGAAAGGGTTCTCTGAAGCTCGGCCACTACCTTCGTAGGAAGGACAATGTCCTTTTCAGCATCGGCGGGGAATTCCACTTCGTGCTCGACAAGCGCGAGACGGCGGCCGTCAGTCGCCACCATCGTGAGCTTTGCATCTCGGAAGCTCATGAGGACACCCTTCAGAGTCTTGCGGGTATCGTCCTGCGAAGCGGCGTAGGCCGTCTTGCGGAGCATCTCGCGCAAGGTCATCTGCGGAAGGATGTAGGCGAATGAATCGGAATCCTGCGGAAGCTTGGGGAAGTCCGCAACATTCATGCCGGCGATGTTGAAGACGGCGGAGCCAGCTGTTATGACGGCCCTGTCCTCGGCATCGGTCTCAATTTCAACAGGCCCTTCCGCCGCCTTAGCTATGGTAGCTGCAAGCAGCTTGACAGGAAGAGTGGTGGCGCCTTCGTTCAGCACTTCGCAGGGAACCACGGAACGGACGGAAATATCAAGATCGGTCGTGGTAAGGAAGAGCTGCCTGTCCTTCGCCTCTATCAGCACGTTCTGGATGATCTGCAGCGTACCCTTTGACGCCACAATGTTCTGAACCTTCTTGAGACCTTCAAGAAACTTAGAACGTATGATCTTGATTTTCATTCGTTTACTCCTTGCGACACTATGCCGTGAACATTGAACGTAGATTTTACCTAATATTGGTGATAAAGTAAAGAATGAATAATATTAATATTATGTCTGTTCATACTTTAGATAACTCCTCAAGAAGCCGTAAAATCAACGTGTGGAGCATTTCCCCATTGTTCATTGCCGTTCGACACGGCGTTCACACAATGAAGATAGCGTCAGATCCTTTCCACAAGTGTTCACAAGATGCCCCTTTATCTAAAGGTTGTACATACGAAATGAAACGGCTGCAGTTCACTCGAGGACATCTGAAATCTTTCGTCCAAGCTTCGCGCTTATCTGCATGATCGACTGCTTGAGATCCGGCTCGACAGTAAGTCGCTTCTGTATCTGCTGTGAACCATAGAATACGGTAGTATGCTTTCTATCAAATGCCTTGCCTATGGTCTGGAGGGAATCCGTAGTCACCTTGCACGCTATGAACATCGCGACCTGGCGCGGCGTCACAAGCGACTGCGTGCGGCCTGGGGCCTTGATGTCTTCAACAGTCACACCATAATGTTCAGCGGTTGCCTGGATGATGGAGTCTGGAGTGATGTTCCTTATTGTCACCTCGTCCTCGATCATGTCCTTCAGCAGATGCTGAGCTATATCGACGTTCAGAGGCATATCGGGATTTACGTCCATGAATGTGACCACGCGGCTCAAGGCCCCTTCTATAGCGCGCACGTGCGACTTGATGTTTTCCGCGATGAAATTCAGAATCTCATCCGGGATTATCCTGTGACGCGCCTGCATCTTCGATTTAAGAATGGCGATGCGCGTTTCAAGCGATGGGGATTCGATCTCCACCACCATTCCCTGCTGGAAGCGTGAAATGAGGCGTTCCTCGAGGCCAAGCTCCTTCGGCGAGACATCGCATGTCATGACCACCTGCTTATCAAATATCATCAGCTGGCTGAAGGTGTTGAAGAATTCCTCCTGGAACTGCTTCTTGCCTACAAGAAACTGGACGTCATCGAGAAGCAGCAGGTCGTATTTTCTATAGCGGGAACGGAAGGAAGGAAGCACGCTGCTGGCCATCGCATTCAGGTATTCGTTAAGAAACGTCTCCGAAGTGATGTAGCATACGGAAAGCTTCGGGTTGTTGTCCAATACGTAATGGCCTATCGCCTCCATCAGATGGGTCTTGCCGAGGCCGGTGCTTCCCCAGATGAAAAGAGGGTTGTAGGCGTTCTTTCCAAGACCCTTTGCAACGGCAATGGCGGCGGCGTATGCGAACGAGTTGGAAGGCCCGCGCACGAAGTTCTCGAACAGATAGTTTTCATGCAGAGGCAGAGTAGATTGAAGCGTGTGGGGCCTTGTCTCGGCGGAAACGGTCTTGTGCTCTGGCTCCGGTAGATCGACATGGCGCGGCTTTGCCGTTACATCAGGCTTTTCGACAGTGAACACGACCGATATTCCATCTCCAACACCTGCTTTCGCCATGACGCTTTCCAATGGCTTTGCATATAGCTTAGTAAACCATTCCTTCTGCAAATCCTCCATTACGCCAATGCGAAATTCCGTTCCTACAAGACTATGCGAACGGAACTGCGGAAAATGCAACTCCATTCGCTTGATTTCTTCTGGTGAAGAAAGACTTGCCCTGTAAAGGGCTACCACCCGTTCCCAAGCGGTATTTTCATTGTTGCTTTCTGACATGTCCTAAAGGTCCTAAAAGGTTTGAGTCAATATTGAATCACATTTACCGTTGAATTCCACGCAAAAGAAGTGATAAGAAATGAACAGGATATGAACAAAGTATTGTTCATAACTATGTGGCAAAGTTTAATTATCTAAATCTATCTTGCTTTTCTAAAGAATTTTCTCATTTCATCAGATGTTTTGCATTCAAGTAACCGTTCATAACCATTATCATTACGTACTGCGCGACTCATGAAAGCCATAAGCTGGAGATATGGCGACTGGGCGGAGTCCGGCGCGATGGTCATGATGATGATCTGTATCGCGGAATGGTCGATTGTTTCGTAATCTGGGATGGTTCCGTTTTCGTTGGATGAATTGTCAACGATGGCGACTGCACCGACGATCGTGTTGACGGCATCGGTTCTGCCATGCGGTACGGCGATTCCGTGGTCGAGGCCGGTAGGCATGGAACTTTCGCGTTCGAAGACAGCCTTGCGAACGGCATTGAGGTCGGTAACGTTCGAAGGGTTGGATTCGAAAATTATCTGCGTCAGCTTTTCAATGGCCTCATGCTTGGAGTTCGCCTTGAAATCCGGAATCATAACGAAGTGCTGCAGACATTTCATTACACCGTTGGCGGTGGTGATCCTTGAAAGATCGACTTCCGAGGGTATCACCTTCTTCACCTCTTCTTCTCCAAGGGGTCTCCTTATCGCACGGATGAGTTCATTCAGCTGGCTTACAACCTCCATCCACGCCTGACGCACTATCATCTCTTCCTCTTTGGTACATTCTATGTTGATGTTGGCGCCGGTACGCTTTATGGATATCTCCATCGCATCCATTGAAACATGCCAGATGTTCTCCTCGACATTCAGCAGGTGCGTGAAGAATCCTTCCTTCCTGAACTGCTGCACCAGTCGGTTGAGCATGATCTCGGCAATGCCGGACGAAGCAAGATCGAAGTTGACTGGTCGGGAACCGTCCATGGATTTCATCCTGTTCTTGATACCGGCGGCTTTCGGGATGAATAGGGCCACCAGGCATGGAGGTGCCACCACGGTTGTCACGAGCGTCATCAGAATGCCGATACCGAAGATTTCGGGCGAGAGGTACCCTTTCGAGAGGCCGAGTCCTGCGATGA
Organism: Kiritimatiellia bacterium; assembly: GCA_017525225.1. Taxonomy (GTDB): domain Bacteria; phylum Verrucomicrobiota; class Kiritimatiellia; order RFP12; family UBA1067; genus RGIG6720. The sequence goes on along the minus strand of JAFXTB010000008.1, from coordinate 1,600 downwards.
TGAGTGCCACCTCGCCGCGCGGCACCATGCCTGCGCCTATGCGCATCCCTCCAAGGAGGTTGAAGCCGCAGAACATCGAAGGAAGTGCGCATCCTATGACCTTCGCCGCTATGGCGAGTCCCGTGTATATGGCCCCGAAATACAGCACCGGCTTTGAGCAGAGCGCCCTTACATCGACCATCATTCCCATCACGCAGAAGAATATCGGCACAAGGAAGGTGTATACAGGTTCGAGATTCTCCTGTATCAGATGCTTTAGATCGGTCCTTGAAAGCGCGAGACCCATCACATACGCACCGATGATCATTGCGAGACCCATGGACTCGAAGAATCCGGCCACTATCATTGAAAGTCCGAACGCCAGCGTACCTATTACCTTTGGATCCTTCACCAGCTTGAGGAACCACGATATCCTGCGCGCACATACGACACCTATTATAGTGCCGCCCAGCCACACGCCGAACGCCTTCACGGCCACCATCCCGATCTCGCCCCAGTTGATCCCCTGCGTCGTGGAACCGGTGGCCTTGGCGGCCTCGTTGGCGGCGATGATGCCGTTACCGATGGCCAGCACGATGAGACCAAGCACGTCGTCTATGACGGCGCCGGCCATGATGGTCACGCCTTCCTCGGAATCCATCTTCTTGCGTTCCGAGAGTATCCGCGCGGTTATGCCCACCGAAGTGGCAGTGGACATGATGCCCATGTACAGAGGGCCTGCCTGCATCATCGCCTGTGAAAGAGGCATGGTCTTGAGCGCCTGTATCCATTCCACGTTCGGGAAGAACATCGGCAGGAACTGCACGGCGCACCAGTCTCCCAGTACGAACGAGACTATCACGCCGCCAAGCCCGACCATCGACCCGACGAACGAATACTTGAGGAACAGCTTCAGGTTTGTTTCGAGTCCAGACAGGAACAGGAGTATGATCGATGCCAGGGTCGCTATGCCGTAGAGGGCCGGCGACGTGGCATCGAACGAGTGACCCTGGGCCTGTAGCGCTCTAAGCGCGGAACCGTGGAACAATCCATCCTTGAAAAGGCCGTTGAACAGGTCGGGACAGAAACCTATCCCTCCCAGCGCCCAGGGGCCGATGATGATACCGGCGCCAAGTTCGCCAAGGATCGATGGCATCTTGAACAGCGAGGCGATGGATCCGCCTATCTTCGCGGCAAAGAGTATTATGCCAATCTGCAGCACGAGAAACATCATCTCTTCTACACGCGGCAATCCAAAGTTAGGATATGGCTCGGCCACTCCGCTTGCGAAGAGCGGCAATGTACAAAGGCACGCTAGAGACAATAGAAACGTTTTTCTGGTTTTCATTTATCTGATGGTCCTTGAAAGGAACCAATATTTTGACATAACAGGGCGGTTTTCGCAACCCTTTTATTTGACGCATAACAATGTGAATTTTTTGTTTCTAGTTTCTAGTTGATGACTTTGCTGTTGTGAAGGTAGTTAGTCGCTAGCCCGCCGCCCGCGCTGCGCACAGGAATGTAAATGAGGATAACATGGTATTGTTCACAAATGGCAATTGCCACAATTGTTCACAAATGACAAATGGCAATTTGTATTGGTGGCATTGATGGCATTTGT
>JAFXTB010000064.1 GCA_017525225.1 Kiritimatiellia bacterium | reverse complement strand
GATAGAACGCCGTTCCGGCCCAGGCTAGATTCGGCACGATCGCGTTGAAGCCATTTTCCTTGAGCAGGCGAATCGTGTCGTCCCATGATTTTCCACCTCTCAGGCCGCGATAGTTGTTGCACCAGAAGCCGCGCCATTCGCCTTTCTTCGTCGCCTGTCGTGCCGCCCATTCGCGATCGGCGTGATCGGCAGCGGCGATCTGCTCGGGCGTGCGCACGGGGGGGGGATCGGCATAGGCCAGGTTGGCCACGCCCAGCTGCGTGTCGTTGGTGCCGCCACGCCAACCGCAGATGCGCACGGTGGATATCGCGTGCCAGCCCGTCGGCGAACCTTCCGTCCCCTTCGCGCGCGCACGACTAATCACGATGCGATGCCACTGGCGTTCCTCCAGGGGCGAAAACGGTGCCTGATACCAACCCGCGCCGCTCTTGAAATAAACGGAAAAGCCCGTGAACTGCGTGACGTCGCCACACCAGAAGTCGAACGCGAGCCCATGCTTGTCCTTGAAGTCTCCGGCGACCGCAAAATCCCAGCAGGCGCGCTCGGTGCGGACGCGCGAAAAGGCGCAGGGCAACTCCACGGCGCCGGGCGCGAGCAGACACGCCGCTGCCGAACCGTCGCGCGACGACACGGTCTTCCGGACGGCAACGTCATTGGTCACCGCCATCCACGCCGGCAGAAGGCACAGCGTCCCCGGCGCGGGAATGGCGGCATACGCGGCGGCCACGGCCGGATCCAGGACGGGTTTCTTCCGGCCACAACCGCGACAGCACGACAAGAGCGCAATCGCCCCGACGAACGCCAGCACGGGCAGAGACCAATACAGCCTGCGGATGATATCCTTTCTGTCCATGCGGACATTATACCATGAATGCGCCGCCGTATCTAGTGTCGTTCCCATTGGACGAGGATACGATACCATATTTTTTCCTGTCCGTCCTAAAATCGCAACAACAGCCAGCGAATGTATGTCTGGTAATATAGCTGCGTCTTCCGCTTAAAGGGTGGAAGGCCTATGCGAGGAGTTGCAAGACTGCCACGCATTGGAGTATTATACGGGACAGCAGGTGATTGGTAACCACTTGCTGTGACGCATGGGAGACGCTCGGCTTATATCATGGGTTCATCACCCGTCAGTATGTCTGAGCGCCGGCGGAAACCACCTGCTTGGGGCTGAACTCCCCGCATACATGAATGCAACATGCAGAACCCGCCTGCTCCAATACGTGGCAGCGACCATAAAGGATAGCACAATGAGAAACGGAAATCAACCGTCCGGCGGGACGGTAACGCTGGTGGGCATGGACGCCCACACGCGGGTTCTGTCGCTGTGCATCGCCGAGTGGCGGCACGGATCGGACCCGAAGGTCAGGAGGAACATCCCCGGCGTCCTGCTGGAGGACATGGAGGAGGTGTACGGGCGGTGGGTCCCGGAGGACGCGCTGACGCTCATCGAGTCGTCGGGCAACACGCGCGTCATCGTCAAGCGCCTCAAGGCGATGGGGCGCAGGGCGGAGGTGCTGAACGCCGACATCCTACGCAGCGTCAGCGAGAAGGACAGGGTGAACGACCGCATCGACGCGGAGAAGCTGGCGTACGCCTACGCGCGCGGGAACGCCAACGGCAAGACGGTGTGGATGCCGACCGAGGAGTACGCCGGCTACCGGGACCTCATCTCCGGCTACATCCGCAGCTCGCGCGACACGGTGCGGTGCTCGAACCGCATCTGGGCGTTCTGCAACTCGCACGGTCTGCCCCTGCCGAAGCGTGGCAGGCCGAAGAAGGCGGAGAGGACAAGGGCCGTCCTCGACGGCATGGCCATCGACCCGAACCAGCGCGTGCTCGCGGACGGACTGCTGGCGGACTTCGAGTACTTCAGCCGGAAACGCGCGGCGGACGCGGCGCGGATCAAGGGGATCGCGATCGGGCGCAAGGACGTCCTTCGCCTGATGCAGCTTCCCGGGATCCAGCTCTATATCGCGTTCGCCCTCGCGGTGTTCATCGAGGACATCCGCAGGTTCCCGACCGCGAAGAAGCTCGTCTCGTACTTCGGCCTCAACCCTGCGGTCAACGCGACCGGAGAGCAGGAGAGGCGACAGAGGCGCAAGGGCAAGGAGCACGACCACCTGTCGAGGTTCGGACGCGCGGACGTGAAGCACCTCTGCGCGGAGATCGGGCAGGCCGTGCTCAGGCGGGACGACTGCCCTGTCGCGCGCTGGGCCAGGCGCAAGCTCGCCTCCGGCAAGGACTACAACAAGGTCTGCATGGCGGCGGCGCGGAAGATTGTCACCTACGCCTGGTACATCCTCAACGGCGTCCCGACCCCGAACCGCGAGATGCAGGCGTTCTACGAGCGCAAGCTCGCGAGGGCCTACGGAGAGATCGGGCGCGACGAGATGTCGAAGCGCGGCTTCCCGACGAGGGCGTCCTTCGTCAAGGCGGTGTCGGCGGAAGTCTTCGCGCACCTGCCCGAACCTGTCCAACCTGCCGTGACAGCAGCAGTCTGAACACATTCCTGACCTCATCGACGGAATGAAAGAACCTCTCTCGTCCATGTGGGCGGGGGACTCCCCTATCATGCAAAAATTATTTTTTCCGCTACCCTTGACAACTACATACATGATATGATACACGTCGTTTGAAAGAGAGGACATTCATGCGAAAACGAATCGGAGCAATAATTGCAGCGGTAGCTGCGGTGGCAATCGG
>JAFXTB010000063.1 GCA_017525225.1 Kiritimatiellia bacterium | reverse complement strand
TCCTCACCTCAGATGGGAATCCGTTCCAAAGTCGGCAAACGGGCACGGGCGAGTTAGCCCGTGCGCCAAAGGCAAGTTGTTTCAAATAGTTGTTTCCAAACATCAGAAGGCTCTGCGGTGAATTACGCAGATGCGCCCGGACGCGGGTCGCGTCCCTCCCGATGCTTTACAGGCATGATGGGACATGCTATAATCTTTGCAAATGAAAACGACAGGCACACTTGTTCTCGTTGGCCTCGCGGTGGCGGCTTTGGCTGCCGCCGGTGCAAGGAAGCCGGCGTGCTATCCGATCGTGGACAGCATGCCGCCGGTCGATCTGCCGGAGCTGATGCGTGCGGCGGACGGTTCGCGGATAAGGACCGTGGCGGAATGGGAAACCAGGCGCAGACCTGAACTGCTGGAGTTCTTCACCCGCAACATGCACGGGGTACGGCCGGTGGAGCGTCCGGCAGATCTGGCGTTCTCGCCGATCGCGCCGGATGCGGACATGCTGGGCGGCTTGGCAGTGCGCAAGCAGGTGCGCGCGACATTCTCCGGACCCTACGGTAAATGGGGGTTCGACATCCTGGCCTTCCTGCCGAAGTGCGACAAGCCCGTGCCGGCGTTCATTCTCATCTGCAACCGCGCGCTGGAGAAGAACGTCGATCCGGAGCTCAAGGTGAAGTCGGAGTTCTGTCCCGTGGAGGCCCTCGTGAAGAGGGGATATGCCATCGCCATATTCAAGAACACGCAGCTTGGGCTGGACAGCTACCGGCCCTACATTGAGGACGGCAGGCTTGTGGTGCAGGACCCTCCGTTCACGAATGGGTTCTATGCCTGCTTCGAGAAGGAGCGGTCGTATCGGAGCTGGGGCGCCATATCCACATGGGCATGGGGCGCGAGCCGCGTGATGGACTGGATCGAGACGGTTCCCGCCTTCGACGCGAAGCACGTGGCGGTGGTCGGCCATTCACGCGGCGGCAAGACGTCGCTCTGGGCCGGTGCCACGGACAAGCGCTTCGCGCTCGTATGCGTGAACAATTCCGGATGCTGCGGCGCGAAGCTCAACCATGTGGCCGCGAGCCTGTCCGAGACGATCGCCCTCGACAATCTCATCAATCCGCACTGGTTCTGCAGGGCGTTCCGTGAGTTCAATGGACGCGACATGCTGGTGCCGTTCGACCAGCACTGGCTTGCGGCCCTGGTGGCGCCGAGGCTCCTGTACATCGCGTCGGCGTCGCAGGACTGGCCCTCGGGGCCGTGGGGGGAGTTCCTGACGGCCCGCCACGCATCGCCGGCATGGGAGCTGTACGGAAAGAAGGGGCTTGTCGAGGAAGGACAGCTCATGGTCGACACGCCGTTCCAGAAGGGGTGCATCGGATACCATCTGCGGGACGGCAACCACGACCTCAATCTGTACGACTGGAACCGCTACATGGACTTCGCCGACAGCCACGGCTGGCGGCGTCCTTGATGCAAATGGACAATCGGGGCCGTCTATGGTATAATTACCGCAGATTCCAATTGCAGACGGTATGCCATGACTGAAGAAAGAAAAGGACATCCAGTAGCGCGGCGCGTAGCGACGGCCCTTGCCGCCGCCGCTGGCGTCGTCGCGTTGTTCCTTTGGTGCCCACTCCAGGCGCTGCCGCCGCTCGTCGTCATCCTTTCCGCCCTTGCGCAGCTTGAGTTCTACCAGATGGTCGGCAGGGCAGGCTACGCGTGCCATCCAAGGTTCGGCATCCTTCTGGGGACGCTATGGCTGGCGGTAACGGCGGCGTTCGGCGGTCCCGAAGGTTTCGCCCTGTGCGCGATGTACGGGGCGCTGGCGCTTGCGCCCATGCTGTTCTACTTCTCCGTGCGGGTTATGTTCAGCACGTCATCAACTCGTCCGCTAGGCTCGATCGCCGTCACTCTGCTTGGTTTCTTCTACGTGCCGTTCCTCATGTCCTTCTTCCTGAGGATCGTGCAGCTGAATGCGCATGGACGCTTCATGCCTGACAGCCGCGTGGGCCTCTACACGCTTTTCGCCCTGCTGGCCGTTGCGAAGCTGTCGGACATGGGAGGCTTTGCGCTAGGAATGGCGTTCGGCCGGCACAAGATGTGTCCATCCATATCGCCGAAGAAGAGCTGGGAGGGTTTCGCCGGCAGCGTGCTGGGCGCCGTGCTGATGGCGCTTCTCTTCAGGGAGGTGGCCGCCAGGAGCGACTGGGCGGTGGATTGCGCCATCTGGGACCATGCCACCATCCCCGTGACGGTCGTGGCAGGCATCGCCATCGCGGCATTGGGCACGCTGGGCGATCTCATAGAGTCGCGGTTCAAGCGCGAATGCGGCGTGAAGGATTCCGCCACGTTCATGCCTGCGGGCATGGGTGGGTTCCTGGACATGTTCGATTCGATCCTGTTCATCCCGGCGCTCTTCTACCCATTCATTGTTTTTTGCAGCAGATGAAGATTCTCATGATAGGCGATGTGGTCGGTTCGCCCGGCCGTAGGATTGTCAAGGAGAAGCTGCCGCAGCTTCGCCGCGAGCTTGACCTGGGGGCGATAGTCGTCAACGCGGAGAACGCGGCGGCCGGCTCCGGTCTCACGGTGGCGCTGGGCAACGAGATCCTCAAGGCCGGGGCAGACGCCATCACGCTGGGCGATCACACGTGGGGACAGAAGGAGTTCGCCTCTACCATCGGTCAGCTGTCGAACGTCGTAAGACCGGCCAACTTCCCGCCGTCCGCCCCTGGAAAAGGGTGGTGCCTTGTCACCACGCCGTTGTTCAGGTTCTGTGTCCTGAACCTGCAGGGCAGGGTGTTCATGAACCCGGTGGATTGTCCGTTCCGCGCTGCGGACGCCGCCCTTGCGGAGATGCCCAAGGACCTGCCGGTGTTCGTGGACTTCCATGCGGAGGCGACCTCCGAGAAGATCGCCCTGGCGCACTATCTTGAAGGACGCGTCACGGCCCTGGTTGGCACGCATACGCATGTGCAGACCTCCGATGCAGTGGTACTTCCCGGCGGCACGGCGTTCATGAGCGATCTTGGGATGACGGGCCCCTGGTACTCCTCGATAGGCCGCCAGTTCAAGCCCGTGCTGCAGAAGCTCATCATGGGCGTGCCGGCCCGCTTCGACGTGGCGGATGGCCCCGTTACCCTTGAGGGTGCAGTGATAACCTTTGACGCCTCCACGAGAAAGGCGTCCGCAATAGAACCGTTCCGCTACAGGGAACCGATGCCGACAGAATGAAGATGCCTTTTCAATTTCCTCGCGGCCTGGCCGTCTGGTGGCTGCTGGCGGCTGTCCTGGCGGTCGCGGTGGCGGTGCTGTCGCTGTGGTGGGGATCGTTGAACCAGGATGAAGGCTGGTATCTCTACGCCGCGCAGCTTGTCCGTTCCGGCAAACTGCCGTATCGCGACTTCTTCTTCACGCAAGGTCCGACCATGCCGATCGTATATTCGGCCTTTGCCTCCCTGTGGGGGCCGGAGTCGCCTTTGCACGGTCTGCTGGGGGGGCGCGTGGCGACGTTCATCATCGGGCTGCTGGCGACGTTCGCGGCATGCGGCGTCGCACGCCGGCTGGTGCCGCCGGAGCGCCGTTCGGCGGCGGGCCTCGCCGTGTTCGCCCTGCTGTCGGGCAACCTGTACCATGTGTATTTCACAACCATCCCCAAGACGTACGCCCTCGGGTCGCTGTTCCTGCTGTCGGGCTTCCTGCTGCTGGCCGCAGGCCTCGGCATAGGGCGTGACTCGCCGCCCTCCGCATGGCGCAGGATCTCCTCGCTTGCGGCAGCAGGCCTTTCGCTGGCGTTCGCGAGCGGCACGCGCATCTCGCTCGTGCTCATCCTGCCCGTGGTCGGGATCGTGCTTCTGGCGCGTTTCCGCGCCTGCAGGTGGGCCTTCCTGTGGTTCGGCCTTGGCGGGGGCGCCGGCCTGTTCCTCACGTACGGCTTCTTCGCGCTCGATCCGCCCAGTCTCGCGGGACTGCTGGCCGCCCAGAAGTATCATGCGGCCCGCGGAGGATTCGATCCGTTCTTCTCGCTGGGATCCGTATCCCGTCTCGCGCGCGGCTACGCGGCCCTGGGGTGCGTCCTGTTCGCGGGCCTGCTGTTAGGCCTCAAGGACCTTAAGCACTTTAACGGCGACAAGGGCCATGATGTCGGCAAGGGTCCTAAGGATGACGTTATGTTTCTGTGGATGGCGGGGCTGTCCTTCACGGCGGTATTCTTCCTGCAGCTCTCGGCACCATTCCCGTACGACGACTACCAGGTGCCGCTGATGGGCCTCTTGACGGTGCTGATAGTGTCCTGGTTCTTCCGGCGCGGCGGTCTTGCGATGGAGCAGGCCGAGTCCGCCAGTTTCGCGGCCAGACAGGCCGGATTCGCCGTCCTGGCGGCTTGCATGGTGTCGTTCTCGTCGCCGCTGCTGCAGCAGTGGACGGTATATGGACAGGATCGCTTCTGGTCGGCGAAGAAGGAGCGCAGCGAGCTCTCCAAGCTGCGCTTCATGGCCGAGGAGATAAACCTTCTCGATCCTGGCGGCTCCATGCTGCTGACGCAGGATCTCTATCTAGCCGTGGAATCCGGACGCAGGGTGCCGGATGGTCTTGAGATGGGGCCGTTCTCGTATTTCCCGGATCTTTCCACCGATGAGGCGCGTAGGTGCCATGTACTCAACACGCCGCTGCTCGAAGAGCTGTTGGCATCCGCCCCTGCCGGCATCGCCGCATTCTCCGGCTATGCGTTCGCCATAGCGGCCCCGAAGTGCGACGAGGTGCCGTTCGATCGGCAGAAGCATTTCTTCCACATACTCAAGGACAAGTACGAGCTGGCGGATAGCGAGCCCAATTTCGGGCAGAACGCTACGACGCTTCTCGTGCTGCGTCGCAGGGTGGACGCGCCGTCCGCAGGGGGTGGCAGATGACTTTGGCGACGGTACGCGCTCCGGAGGATGTCAGGGCGCTGCCGGCGGCCGAGCTTCCCGCCTTGGCTGCCGTGTTGCGCGAAGAGATGATCGCCACGGTCTCGAAGACCGGTGGACATCTTGCCAGCTCGCTTGGCGCGGTGGAGCTTGCGATCGGCCTCCTGCGGGTGTTTGATCCGATGAAGGACAGGATCGTCTGGGACGTAGGTCATCAGGCGTATGCCTGGAAGATGCTCACGGGCAGGCGTGACGACTTTGGTACGCTTCGCTCCCTTGGCGGGCTTTCCGGCTTCTGCAATCCGGAAGAATCCCCGTGCGACGCGTTCATCTCAGGCCATGCAGGGAACGCCCTTGCCGCCGCCGAAGGGTTCGCCGCCGCACGCGACATGGACGGCGGATGCGGACATGTGGTGGCGGTCGTAGGCGATGCGGCGCTCGCCAACGGAGAGTCTCTCGAAGCCCTCTGCAACTGCACTTCGCTAAGGGGGCGGATCGTGATGGTGGTGAACGACAACACCACGTCCACATCGCGGAACGGCGGTTCTTTCGCGCGTCTCCTGTCCGCCGCGCGCAACGGCGATCATGCGGCGGCCGACACGTTCTTCAACGCTTTCGGGATGCGGTACCTCGGACCGGTGGATGGACACGACATCGGCGCTGTGGAGGATGCGTTGCGTGCCGCGTGCGATTGGGACGGCAACGTGGTGGTGCATGCCGTCACAGTGAAGGGCAGGGGGTTCCCTCCTGCCGAGAGGGATCCTGCGGCATGGCACGGCGTCGGTCCGTTCGACCTTGTACGGGCGACAAAGGAAGAAGGCCATGCCGAATCCGTTTCGCAGGGCTGGAGTGAGAGTTTCGGTGCGGCCTTGTGCGCCCTCGCAAGGCAGGATGGGCGCATCTGCGCGCTCACGGCGGCGATGCCGGGTGGCACGGGGCCGACGGCGTTCGCGCAGGAGTTTCCGGACCGTTTCTTCGACGTGGGTATCTGCGAAAGCCTGCTCGTGACGTTTGCCGCCGGTCTGGCAAAGGCCGGGCGGCGCCCCGTGGTGGCGGTGTATTCGGCTTTCCTGCAGCGCGCGATCGACCAGGTCATGCATGATGTGTGCCTGCTGGGGCTGCCAGTGGTGTTCGCGATCGACCGGGCAGGATGCGTGGGGGCGGATGGTCGTACGCACCACGGCATGTTCGACATCCCGATGCTGAGATGCCTTCCAAACCTCGCCATCATGCAGCCGAAGGATGCGGAGGAGCTTGCGGACATGCTTGCGGCAGCGGTGGCGCAGGATGGCCCCGTGGCGATCCGCTATCCGAAAGGCAGCGTCCCGGCCTGTCTTAACGGCTTTAAGGGCTTTAACGGCCTTAATGGCCTTAAGGACTTTAAGGCGGAGCAGCTGCTGAAGCCGGACGCCCCGTTGCAGATATGGGCGCTTGGCGACCAGGTGCCAAAGGCGTTGGAAGTCGCAAGGATTCTCGGCGAGGGCGGGGTGGAGGCCGGTGTAGTGAACGCCCGTTCCATCAAGCCGGTGGATTGTGCGCTCCTTTCCCGCCAGGCGTCGCAGGGCGCAAGGATCGCCACGCTGGAGAATGGCGCCATCGCCGGTGGATTCGGCTCGGCGGTACAGGAGGCGGTTCCAGGCGTCCCGGTGATCCGTTTCGGCTGGCCAGACCAATTCATTGCGCATGGCACCGTGGCCGAGCTGGAATCGGCATACGGTCTGACCGCCCGGCAGATCGCCGAACGTCTGCTCTCCGAACTTCCTGATCTCATGACCCCGTAACCTACCAACCTCTCAACATCAAGCTATGGCAACACAACATGGAATTCCTGGTGAATGGGCGCGCGTGCGAGGAACAGTCTTCTCGCTCTGGCCGCTCTTTCTCGCGTTCACCTTCCTGGGCGCATTCGCGGCGGCCCTTCTGCTAGGCCGGGCGACCTTCACGTTCGCGGTATTGTTCTTCGTGGCGCTGGTCTCGGTGGCGGCGCTGTGGCGCAGTGGGGTGAGGCGGGTGGCCTCTTTCTTCGTGGGCGCGCGCGGCGAGGAACGGGTCGCCGGCGCTCTCATGGCGCTGCCGCCGAATTTCCACGTGTTCCACGACTTCGTGGCGGACGGCACTCCGGTGGACCATGTCGTAGTTGGCCCGACGGGGGTCTATTCGGTCGAGACCAAGAACTGGCGCGGACCGATCACGCTGGAGGACGACCATGTGCTCGTGGCCGGGCATCTGGCCGACAGATCGCCGCTGAAGCAGACCTTGCGCGAGGCGGATGCCGTACAGGCGGAGCTGCAGACCAAGGCTGGATGGACGGGCAGCGTCACGCCAGTGCTGTGCTTCGCATCGGACGCCTTCTCGGCAGGAGGCGCCGCTTCGGGGCCGATAAGGCTTGTCAACGCAAGCGAGCTTTCGGCATGGATACGTTCACGGCCGGAAACGCTTGCGTCCAGCGAAGTGGACCGGCTTGCGAAGCTGATGGACTGACGGTGGAGGTTGTTGCACATGGATTGCGAAAGGAAGGCACCAAACATGAAAATGGCATTGCTTGCGGCGTTCGCCGCAGGGGTTTTTGCGGCATCGGCGGCAGGACGGCCTGTGGCCGACGTACAGCCACAGAAGCACTACGGCTCCGTGGCGCGCCGGCTCGTAGGCATGCTCGAGCGCCACCATGTGCTGCAGCGCCGCTTCGACGACGAGATGTCGCGCCGGGCCTGGACGAATCTCGTGACGCAGTACGATCCGGCGCACATGATCTTCCTAAAGGATGATCTCGACCGCTTCTCGCACATGGAGACCGGAATCGACGACGCCTTCAGGAAAGGCGACGTGTCCTTCGGCTACGAGGTCTATCGCGTGTTCTCAGAGCGTCTGGCGGACCGGGTGGATTTCGTGACGAACCTGCTGCTGACCACGGAGTTCGACTTCTCGAAGGACGAGGAATACCGCTGGTCGCGCAAGGACTCCCCTTGGCCTGCCTCGCGCGAGGAATGCGACGAGCTCTGGCGCAAGCGCATGAAGAACGAGCTGCTTTCGCAGACGCTCTCCCGCGAACTGGACGAGGAGAAGGCGAAGAAGGAAAAGGCGAAGGACGAGAAGGCGAAGAAGGAGAAGACGCTTGATCCCGGCAAGGATCCCAAGGCCGCCAAAGATGGCAAGGACGAGAAGAAGGACGACGATGCGCCTGCCGAGCCGGTCCTCACCCCCAAGGAGAACATGATCAAGCGCTACCGCCACTATCTGACCGTCGCCACCGAGCCGGACGAAGAGACGGTGCTGCAGCGATACCTGTCCGCTGCTGCGTCGGCGTACGATCCGCATTCCGACTACATGAGCCCGACGCGCAAGGAGGATTTCGACATGGACATGAACCTCACGCTCTGCGGCGTGGGCGCGGTGCTGTCCTTCGATCCCGACGATGGAACGCTGAAGATCCAGGAGGTCATGCCGGGCGGTCCGATGGACAAGGACGGCAGGATCAAGAAGGGCGACCGCATCGTGGGCGTGGGCCAGGGCAGCAACCCGATCGAGGATACCACGTGGAAGCCGATGAAGAAGACGATCCACAAGATCCGCGGCGCGAAGGGGACGAAGGTGGTGCTCGAGATCGTGCCACGGTCCGATACCTCCGGCGCCACCCGCAAGCGCATAGCGCTCATTCGCGACGAGATCAAGCTCGACGAGGGCCATGCCGCCACCGGGCGCGTGGAGACGGTCGTGCTGGACGGCGTCACCAACTTGTTCGGCTATGCCAAGCTTCCGGGATTCTACGGCACTATGGACAAGCGGCCGAGCGATCCCGAGTATAGATCCTGCTCGCTCGATGTGGGCCGGTACGTCGCGCAGTTCAACAGGCGGCAGACGCAGGGGATGATACTGGACCTTCGCGGCAACGGCGGCGGCTCCCTGCGCGAGGCCGTGCTTCTCGCGCAGCTCTTCCTGCAGCCGAGCCCGGTGGTGCAGATACGGGAGGTCCGCAACCTGGGCGTGCTGCCCACGTTCCCCGACCTGCCCACGTTCGCCTATCGCAAGCCGCTCATAGTGCTCATCGACCGCCTGTCGGCATCGGCCTCAGAGATCGTGGCGGCAGTCCTGCGGGACACCGGCCGCGCGATCGTGCTGGGCGATACGCAGTCGCACGGCAAGGGGACCGTGCAGACGGTATATCCAATGGGTTCCGAGATATTCGGCTCGATGAAGGTGACGACCGCGCGGTTCTACCGCATCAACGGCTCATCCACGCAGGTAAGAGGCGTCGCCTCCGACATCGTGCTGCCTTCCACGCTCGACGGCCTCGACACCGGCGAGGACAAGCTGCCCAACGCCCTGCCCTGGACGCGAGTGGAGCCTGTGGGATATTCGGCTATGTGGGATCTGGACAAGTATGTGCCGCAGCTCAAGGCGCTTTCCGCCGCCCGGCTTTCCGGCGATGCCGATTGGCAGCGCCACCTGCGCGCGGTGGAGCTGTTCCGCGAGTCAGCCCAGCGCAAGACCGCGCCCCTCGAGCGGCGTGCGCGGCTGAAGATGATGCGCGAGGAGCGCGAGATGCGCGCGATGGACGATGCCGACGACGCGGACGACGATGAATCCCCCGAGGAGACCGCGTTCGCGCAGTCGGAGGACGGCAAGGACCGCAAGAACGACGTGGTGCTCAAGGAGGCGTTCAAGGTGCTGGCCGACATCGTGCGGCTGACCGATGGCAAGGAGGCGCCGCCTCCGCCTGAGGTGCGCGTGCCCGCGTGGCTGCGCGCGCTCGGCGGTGATTGATGCAGACCATCCGAAGGAGGGCATGATCATGAAGAAGGTGAGATTCGTCAAGATGCATGGCGCAGGGAACGATTTCATACTGGTTGACGACCGCGACGGTTCGTTCCCGTCCCACGACAATCTGCGCATCGCAGCCCTGGCGGCCCGCCGCACCGGGATCGCATGCGAGGGCGTCATACTGGTACAGCGCTCCTCCACGGCGGATTTCCGCATGATGTTCTTCAATCCGGACGGCACCGAGGCCGACCTCTGCGGCAATGGGGCCCGATGCGTGGCCGCCTTCGCGAGAGAGATAGGCGCCGTGCCATCGACGGCCATGACCTTCGAGACGCGCGCAGGGCTTGTGGACGCCGAGGTCATCGACGGAGGCCTTGTGCGCGTGTGGATGCCGGAGCCGCGCAACCGCCGCTACAACCTGCAGGTGAGGGTGAAGGGCAGCGTCGTGGCCGGCGATTTCGTCGATACGGGCGTGCCGCACTTCATCGTTTCCACGCCTGCTGTGGCATCCGTGGATGTCGCCAGGCTCGGTCGCGAGCTGCGGCTCTCGGATGCCTTTGCGCCGAACGGGGTGAACGTGGACTTCGTGCAGTACAAGGCCCCGAACATCGCCATCATGCGTACGTACGAGCGCGGGGTGGAGGCGGAGACGGGCGCATGCGGCACGGGCGCCGTGGCCGCCGCGGTCGTGGGCGTGGAGGTGAAGGGACTGTCCCTGCCGATGCGCATCCGCTGTTCGCAGGGTTGCGAGCTGACCGTGGAGGGCGACTGGCGGCATGCGAAGTCCACGGGGTTCATACTCACGGGTCCTGTCCGGCGCGTGTTCGACGGCGAGGTCGACCTCGACGCGCTCGAGGTTGAAGGCAGCTAGCCGAAAAACTGGCTTTCCGGCCTGGGATTTGGTACAATGTCGCGCCGTGGAAAGAGAGGAATCCAACGTGGTCGGCGTGGTGACGCCGCATGTGACGGCGCTCGACGTCCCTGAAGGCGGTTTCCGCCTGGAGGACGGCGGGACGCTGCCGCGCATCGATGTGGCATGGGAGTCATGCGGTCGCGAGACGCCCGAGAACGACAACGTCATCTTCATCTGCCATGCCCTGACGGGCGATGCGCATGTCGCTGGGATGCGTCCGGGCGAGACGGAGTCCTCCGGATGGTGGGATGGGATTGTCGGTCCGGGGCGCGCCATCGACACGAACAGCTACCGCGTGATCTGCGCCAACGTGCTTGGCGGCTGCAAGGGGACGACCGGGCCTTCATCCATAAACCCTGCGACCGGCAGGCCCTACGGCGGATCCTTTCCGCGTTTCACGATAGGCGACACGGTGGAGGTGTACCGCAGCCTGCTGCGGCAGCTGGGCGTGACGCATCTTGTGGGGCTTGTGGGCGGCAGCTTCGGCGGCATACAGGTGATCGAGTGGATAACCGCGCATCCTGGCGAGGTCGACCGCGCGGTGATGATCGCCTCCGGAGCGGCGGCCAACGCCCAGGCGCTCGCCTTCGACGTGGTGGGGCGCTACGCCATCACGCTCGATCCGAACTGGCAGGGCGGCGACTACTACGACGCGCCGGGCGGCGGACCGTCGGTTGGGCTCGCGCATGCGCGCCAGATGGCGCACATATCCTATCTCTCGTTCGATCTGCTGAACCGCAGGTTCGGGCGGCGCAAGCAGGAGTCCTGGCTTGGCAGAGATGCCGACTGGCAGGCCAGGCACGCGGCGAAGTTCGGCACGCTCTATGCGATAGAGAGCTATCTGGAATACCAGGCGCGCAAGTTCCTGGCGCGGTTCGACGCGAACTCATACCTGCACATCACGTATGCAATGGACCGCTACGACGCGGCCGAGAAGTACGGCTCCCTCGACGAAGTGTGCCGCCGCATCGACACGCGGCTCCTGCTGGTATCCATATCCGGCGACTGGCTCTTCTCCGAGGAGCAGAGCCGCACGATAGCGAGGGGTCTGCTGAAGGCGGGCAAGAGCGTATGCTACGCGCATCTCGACATCAAGGTCGGCCACGACGGGTTCCTGACCCACACCAAGGAGCTCACGAAGGTAATGGGCGGATTCTTCCAGGATCCTTCGCGCGACGTGCCGGACGAGAAACGGCGCAAGTTCGCGGCCATCGCCGCTATGGTGCCGGCGGGCGCGCGTGTGCTGGACATCGGCTGCGGCACGGGTTCGCTCATCAACCTGCTGCGCGAGAAGGGCGTCCGCGGCACGGGGATCGAGATAGACGGGACGCGCATCGCAGCGGCCATAGCGAACGGGGTGGACGCCCTGTACGACGACGCCGACGATGGTCTGGACATGGTGCCGGACGGCTCCTACGACCTGGCGGTGCTGTCCGAGACGCTGCAGACTGTCAAGCATCCACGTGAGCTCCTGCACCGTATCCTGGAGATTGCGGGCGAGGCGATAGTGTCCTTCCCGAACTTCGCCGTGTACACCATCCGCGCGCATCTTGCCTTCACCGGCCAGCTGCCCGTGAGCCGCCAGCTGCCGTTCGAGTGGTACGACACGCCGAACATCCACTGCATCACCCTCAAGGACTTCAAGGCCCTCTGCGCAAAGGAGGGCATCGAGATCCGCGAGATCAGGGCGGAATCGCGCCGCGCGCTCGGCCATCTGCTCTGTTCGCTCGGCCTTAGGAATCTGGGAGCGTCGCGCATAATCGCGCGCATCGCTCGTCCGGACAAAAACCAGAAGAACTGAATGCTTGCAACTTCACGGAGTTTCCGCTAAAATACCTCGCCAATGACCTCAAACGATGAATATGTTCTGCAACTCCTGCGCGAGCAGGGGTATGTGACCGATGAACAGCTCGATGTCGCCTCCAAGTCGATGAGGGAGGGCAACGAGACCACGCTCGACGTGCTCGTGGCGTCCGCCGTGGTCTCCGAAGACGACGTGCTGGGCGTGATAGCCGAGCAGTTCGGCATAAAGTACGTCTCGATAGATCCAAGCGCGATCGATCCCGAGATCAGCAAGACGCTGGACGCCGATCTTGCGCACAAGTACGGCGTGGTGCCTGTGATGCGGGATTCCGACACGCTCACGGTCGCCCTGTCCGATCCGATGGGCTTCGACGCGGTGGACTCGCTCAGGTACGTGCTGCACGGGCTGGACGTACAGGCCGTGCTGGCGCCGGCCGCCGAGGTGAAGGCGGCGATGGACAAGCTCTATCCCAGCGGCGCCGACGAGGTGGTGGCACGTTCGGACGACGGTTTCGGCGGCGACGAGTCGGCCGATGGCGACGACGCGCCGGTAATCCGCCTCTGCTCGCTGCTGCTTTCGAACGCCATCAAGATGAAGGCCTCCGATATCCATCTTGAACCTATGGAGAAGGAGTTCCGCGTGCGCTACCGCATCGATGGCGCGCTCAGGAAGATGGATTCGCCGCCGAAGCGCCTGCAGGGCGCGATCCTCTCGCGAATCAAGATCATGTCGAAGATCAAGATATCCGAGAAGCGCATCCCGCAGGATGGCCGCATCCAGATCAACGTCGGCGGACGCGATCTCGACCTGCGTGTCTCCACGGTGCCCACGAACCACGGCGAGTCGATCGTCATGCGTATCCTCGACAAGTCGAACCTCGCGCTCGGCCTGCCGCAGCTCGGCTTCCTTTCCGACGACCAGAACAAGTTCGAGCGGCTCATACGCCTTTCGGACGGCGTGGTGCTGGTGACCGGGCCTACCGGTTCTGGAAAGACGACCACGCTCTACGCCTGCCTCGGGCAGATCAATACGCCGGATAAGAAACTCATCACGGTCGAGGACCCTGTCGAATACCAGATGTCGGGCGTCAACCAGGTGCAGGTCAACCGCGACGTGGGGCTGGACTTCTCCGCCGCGCTGCGGTCGATCCTGCGCCAGGCGCCCAACATCGTGATGATCGGCGAGATCCGCGACTCCGAGACGGCCGACATCGCCATGGAGGCAGCCCTCACGGGCCACCTCGTGTTCTCCACCCTGCATACCAACGACGCGCCGTCCGCCGTGACCCGTCTCACCGATATGGGCGTAAAGCCGTTCCTCGTGGCGTCCGCCCTGCGTGCGGCGATGGCCCAGCGCCTGGTGCGCGCCATCTGCACGAACTGCAAGGAGGAGTACGTGCCCACGGAGCGCGATCTCAAGATGCTGGGTTCCATCGCGAAGACCGTGCCCGACCACATGTACGTGGGCAAGGGTTGCGCGAAGTGCAACGGCGGGTACAAGGGCCGGAAGGGCATCTTCGAGATATTCGAGGTGGACGATACCATCCAGCGTCTCATATTCGACCATGCGCCGTCGTCCGTGCTGCGTGAACGCGCCCGCGAGATGGGCATGCGTACGCTTCGCGAGGACGGAATGCTGAAGGTCGCCTCCGGCATGACGTCCCTGCGCGAAGTCCTCCAGGCCACCATGGGCGATGCGGATTGACGCTTGCCTTGCGGCGGATGCCGCTGGGTTAGAAAGGATGTTCCCATGATGAAGGAATTCATTGTCCTTGGTGTAGCAGGTGCGGCGTTTGCCGCTGCGGCGGCGGATGGCGCAGGCGTCAGGAAGGCGCTGGCACCGTATATCGACCGCCTCGAGATACCTGGATACGTGAGCGTGCTGATCGATGGCGACCGTGAGGAGTGGGTCGTCGAAGGCTGGAGTGACGTCGCGAAGCACACGCCGATGGCGAAGGACTCCCTCTTCCGCATCTGTTCGCAGACGAAGGGTGTCGTGGGGGCGGCGGCGGCAAAGCTGGCCGTCGAAGGTAGGCTCGACCTCGATGCGCCGGTCTCCAGGTTCCTGCCGGAGTTCGCCAGGCTTGAGAGGATCGCCTCGGAGACGAACGGCGTGAAGACGATCGTGCCGGTCAGGAACGTGCTTACGGTGCGCAACTGCCTGTCGCATACCGGCGGATTCCCGTTCGAGACGGCCGTATCACATTCGCTGGGCTGGGCGGGAGCGCCGCTCCGCGTGGCCGCCGCCAGTGGTGCGGCAACGCCGCTCCTTTTCGAGCCGGGTACATCATGGAAGTATTCAAACGCGGGTATAGACGTGGCCGGTGCCGTCATCGAGGTGGTGACCGGCGAAAGGATTGAGGATCACCTCAGGCGCGTGTTCTTCGAACCGCTTGGCATGAAGGATACGACCTTCCATCCCACCGCTGAACAGCTCAAGCGCCTCGTGTCTATATACTATGTAGGCACCAATTCGGCATGTGTCCTGCAGACGAGGTACCGTCCCTTTGATGGTCCCTACGACTCCCCGGACAGGTGGCCGTCGTGCGGGGCGGGGCTTTTCTCCACGCCGCACGACCTTCTGGAGTTCTACCGCATGCTGGCCTTCGGCGGTGTCTCGCGCGATGGAAGGCGCATCCTGCCGGAAAAGGCGATCACGGATTATCTCGCCGTCAAGCAGACGCCGTCCGGGATCGGCACTTCCTATTCGTTCGGCATGTTCGTGAAGGGGGACTGGTTCGGACATGACGGTGCGCTGAAGACGGCCGCGTTGCTGAACCCGAAGCGCCATGCCGTGTGGCTCTGGATGATGCAGTGCAACTATCGTACCAACCTCAACCGCTGGCACCAGTACAACGTATGGCTTCCCGTGGTGAATCGCTTCTTCGCACAGGAGACGGGCAAGGGATCCAACGGCCAGACGCCGTGACCACAGGCGCCAAGACTCTCCGCGAAATTCCGTTCCGATTAGAACTTTATTCGCGGGCGGGTCTTTTTTTGGTATAATCTCCGCCATGAAGAAAGCAGTCATAACAGTCGTGGGCAGGGATACTGTCGGCATCCTGGCCCGTACATGCACGTATCTGGCCGATGCCGGCGTGAATATTCTCGACATATCGCAGACGGTCGTCCAGGACTATTTCAACATGATGATGGTCGTGGATGTTGCCGGGGCGAAGATGCCGTTCGCCGAGCTGGCCGCCGGAATGGAGGAGACTGGCCGGGCCATAGGCGTGCAGATCAAGTGCCAGAAGGAAGAGATATTCGACAAGATGCACCGGATCTGACCATGATCAACATCAGCGAAGTGCTAGAGACCAACCGCATGATCCAGTCCGAGAATCTGGACGTGCGCACAATCACCATGGGCGTATCCCTGCTGGACTGCGCCGATTCCAACCTTGACGTAGTCTGCAAGAACATCTACGCCAAGCTGCTGCGGTACGCCGGCAGGCTTGTACGTACGGGCGAGGACATAAGCCGCGAGTTCGGCATACCTATCGTCAACAAGCGCATTTCGGTGACGCCCGTGGCGCTCGTGGGCGCGGCGTGCTGCAGGCGACCGGAGGATTTCGTGGAGATCGCCCGCACGCTCGACCGCGCCGCGGCCGAGCTGGGCGTGAACTTCCTCGGCGGATATTCCGCGGTCGTCTCCAAGGGCATGACCCCGGCCGACGAGATGCTGATACGCTCCATTCCCGAGGCGCTTGCCGGCACGGAGCGGATATGCGCCAGCGTGAACGTGGGCTCCACGAAGACCGGTCTGGACATGGATGCCGTGCGCCTCATGGGCGAGACGGTGAAGGCGGCGGCGGAGCGTACGCGCGACAGCGGTTCGCTCGGATGCGCGAAGCTCGTGGTGCTGTGCAATGCGCCGGACGACAATCCGTTCATGGCCGGTGCCTTCCATGGTGTCACGGAGGCAGATGCGGTAGTGAACGTCGGGGTGAGCGGGCCGGGGGTCGTGAAGTACGCACTAGAGCAGATCCGGGGAGCGGATTTCGAAACTCTCTGCGAGACCGTGAAGCGCACCGCGTTCAAGATAACGCGGGTGGGCCAGCTTGTCGCGCAGGAGGCCAGCCGCCGCCTGGGCGTTCCGTTCGGCATAATCGACCTTTCCCTCGCCCCCACGCCGGCCGTCGGTGATTCTGTGGCCGACATACTCAAGGAGATCGGCCTCGAGCATCCCGGCGCGCCCGGTACCACCGCCGCGCTGGCGCTCCTCAACGACCAGGTGAAGAAGGGTGGGGTCATGGCGAGCTCATACGTGGGCGGGCTCTCCGGCGCATTCATACCTGTCTCCGAGGACCAGGGCATGATCGATGCCGTCGTGGCTGGTGCGCTCACGATAGAGAAGCTGGAGGCCATGACGTGCGTGTGTTCCGTGGGGTTGGATATGATCGCCATTCCCGGCGATACTTCCGCCGCCACCATCTCCGGCATAATCGCGGACGAGGCTGCGATCGGCATGGTCAACCAGAAGACCACCGCGGTGCGCATCATCCCGGTAGCCGGGAAGGGGGTAGGCGAGACGGTTGAGTTCGGCGGTCTTCTCGGGCATGCGCCGATAATGCCGGTCAACCGCTCCTCCTGCGAGCGGTTCATCGCCCGCAAGGGCCGCATCCCCGCCCCCATCCATTCGTTCCGCAACTGAAGGCGGCAGATCGGTTCTCGCAGACTGCGGCATGGCTGACATCCCCACCACATCTACCACGCTTCTGCGCGACATCGCGCAGGATTCGCAGAACGTTCGCTGGAGCGAGTTCGTCGCACGGTACCGTCCGATGATGGAGGCTTTCCTGCGCGAACGTTTCCCCTCGCTCGAGGCGGAGGACATCATCCAGGAGACGCTTGTCGCCCTTTGCGGCGCGTTGCCTTCATACCGCTATGCGCCGGACGAAAAGGGGCATTTCCACAACTATCTGACGGGCATCCTCCGCAACAAGGCGCTTCGTCAGCTCGGTAAGGACAAGCGGCAGGCGGAGATCGCCGAAATGGCAGGGGAATGTGTCCCGTGTGCCCGCAATGGTACGGCGGTCTCCCCGCGACCGCCGCACGCCGCCGATGAGCAATCCTGGCGCGAAGCGCTTCTTGAGATCGCGCTCCAGCAGCTGCTGAACGACGATTCCATCCAATCGCGTACCAGGCAGGTGTTCCTGCGCGTGGCGGTGAATGGCGAGAAGCCTGATGATGTCGCCGCTGCATTCGGCATCAAGCGCAACGCGGTCGATCAGATCAAGAACCGTATGACGACCCGTCTTCGCGAGCTTGTGGCGGCGCTTGAAAAGGTGGATGGCGCGTGAACATCGGCACGCAGGAGATAGAAGGTTTCCTTTCCGCGCATGGACGGATGGTGACCGGCGCGTCGTTTTCGGACGGCGAAATGTTTGGCGACTGGCGCGTGACGGCATTTCTCGGCAAGGGTGGCGGCGGCGAGGTGTATCGTGCGGTGCATGCGACCCTCGGCATGGTGGCTGCGCTCAAGGTGCATGTGCCGCGTACCGATGGCAATGTGGCGCGTGAAGAGGCGGCTCGTACGCGGTTTGTCCGTGAAACCGGGTTTCTTGCCCAGAACGCGCATCCCGCCTTCCCTCGTTTCCTCGGTTCGGGCGAACGTTCGGGGTTTCCCTGGTATGCGATGGAACTTCTCGAATCGCGTGAACTGCCGTCGCGTGACGGCGATGTGGCCAAGTTTTTGCTCTGCGTGGCGGATGGCGTACGCCACCTCCATTCGCTTGGCCTCGTCCACCGCGACATCAAACCCGGTAACATCCTTTGGCGTATGGTAGGGCCGCCTCGCCGAGGCGGCCGCTTTGCAGCATCACGCGTCCCCGTTCTCGCCGATCTCGGCCTCATCAAAGATATTGCGACATCCGACGCCCGACTTCCGACATCTGGCGTGACCATCGGAGGCGTTGGAACGCCGCGCTATGCCGCCCCCGAACAGCTGAATGGTGACGAGATCACCCCTGCCGTCGACATCTACGCGCTCGGTATGCTGGCCAACGAGTGCTTTGGCGGCAAGCCGCCGAGTGCATGGGCACGCGTTATCCGCCATGCCACCGCCGCCATCCCCGCGCAACGCTATCCGTCCGTGGATGCATTCGCGAAGGCTGTGCGATTCCGTCACCTTGGAGGGATGGTCACCGGAGCGCTGGTGATGACCGTTGCCCTGGCGGCGTTGGTGACGCTATGGCCAATGAGGATGGCAACCACGTATCGCGAGGAGTTGGAATGCAATGACGTCGAATGTCGTTTGGAAGGGGAGAATGTCGTCACAAGCCGGGTTGAGCGTGTGATCGTATGGAAATGCGACGAGAGGTACGGCAGATATGTAGATGCGGTGCAGACATGGAAGAAGCTACCGCAGGCCTTTCGGGAGAGGATGCATTCGCATGCATGTCCCACGAACATGACACTTCCTGCGGAGATTCCGCTTGACAGGGACACCATGCATCCTGCCGCGCGGGCATGGTTCGATCAACGTTTCCCGACCAACAAGACGTATGCCGTTTCCATGCCAAAGCAGTTTTGGGCAATAGTGACGAATACGGTTGGCGCCAGGGTCGTACATTTGGGAGGGAAGACGAACGTGTTCACCCGTCCGCTGGTGCTGGATACGAAACGGGAATATTGGGTGGAGGGCCCGGGTGTGCTTGATGCCGCCGTGGCGGGTCCCACAGGTGCCGTGATGCGCCTGAAGAATTGCATCTTCCTGAATCGTACGAAGGAACCGTTTGCAGTCACGGGCGTATACTACTTTCTGGACGGGCATGTCTATCTGAACTTCACCGAACTTGATGAACCCGACATGACCGATGGACGGCAGAAAAGGCTATTTGTCACGCCGACAGACGGAAACATGGCCAATGAGATACGCTACAAAGGTCCGGAGACCATACGGGAACTGAACGAACTCTTGCAACAGGAGAGATTAAAACGAATGCATCCCGGCCGCGTTCCAGTTCGGTAGCATTTATCGGCACGAGAACCGAAAATTTCCTCATAAGATTTCCGCCGGGACCGTGAAGTATGGAATGGAGGCATGGTTTGCCCTGTGTCCCATGAGGAAAATGTGGCGGTCTGGAGGCGGATTTGCGGGAAAAGATACGGTTTCCTGTTTACACGCGCAGGGAATTGTGGTATCATTTTCGCGTCCTAACAAGGACCGTTGCGTTCTACGCATCGCTTGGCACGTCTGAAACCTGGAAAATTTCACGTGTGTGCCAGACGAGAAGTAGGGTGCGCCCAAGCTGGGTGCATTTTCTCTCGTGGGTCACACAGGGCTTTTCCAGGGCCTCAGACGAAACACGGAAGAAGATTGCGCCCTCTTTCTTTTGCCGTGAACGAAACAAGGGCAGAAGGAAGTCTGGTGGAAGGCAGGTCAGAAAAGCTGGCTAAGGAACGACTGCGCGGAGATCGCGATCGGTTCGTGGTAGGAAAACGCATCGGCTCCGGAGTACGGAAGGTCGCGCACGACCTGGAAGGCATGTGCGGCGCCAGTGGCCTTCTGCATCGACGCAAGCGCGCGCGACATGTCCGTGTCGGATGTCTTCGCCTCCACGAGAAACCAGGGCGTGCCGTTCTTCGTGACGAGAAAGTCCACTTCAACCTTCGCCTTGTTCCTCACGTAGTAGAGCGCATAGTCGCCAAGGCCGAGATCGTTCCACATGTCAACGGCCTTGCGAAGATGGCAGGCAACGAGGTTTTCAAACCGCGCACCTTCATTCGCCACTTCGCACCAGTCGCGCTGATACCACTTTGGCGTCTTGCGAATCGAATTTTCGATGTTCCTGAACCACGGGCGGACGGTGAATCCCTCGTGGAAGTACTCCAGAGTCGCAATCCACGCCTTGACTGTCGTCTCGGCAACGCCTATTTCGCGGGAAAGAGATGCAGTGACGATCTGGTTCCCGGCGCGGGCAAGGAGAAGCTCAGACAAGATTCGTATTCCTGCAACGTCGGCAATCTTCGTAAGGTCGCGCAGATCTTCCCGGAAGAGTTGTTCACGGCGGAGTTTGCGCCAACGATGGGTGAATCGGATGTCTCGCCTGACAAACGGTTCGGGGAAGCCGCCATGCGTCCAGAGGGCATTCCAGTCTTCTGGCTTGACGGGACGCGGTGCATGAATCTCTGTAGCTTCAAGTTCGGGACGGACAAGTTCCGCGACGCCAAGCGGGTGCATGTGGTAGAGGAAGTACCGCCCCATCAGGCTGTCGCCGCCGCGCTTGTAGATGTCAAGCCGCGCGCTGCCGGTGACGACAAGACGCATGCGGTCTTCGTAGAGGTCGAAGAACCCCTTGAGAAACGACTTCCAGCGTACGAACTTGTGGATTTCGTCGAGCGTTATGACGGTTCTGTGATCAGATGCGATGCCAAGACCGGCGGCATTGGCAAGCCCTGCCGCATCACCCGCGACGAGCTGGCGAGTGGCGAGGTCGTCCCAGGTGAAGTACCGATCCGAGAGCCGCTTGGCAAGCGTAGTCTTTCCGCACTGGCGTGGTCCCGTGAGAAATGCCATCTGGCGGTTGTCACGCAGATGCTCGTCAAGGACGGCTTCGTAGATACGCTTTTGCTGGAATGTGCCATTCATGGCGGGAATGATACCAGAAATGGTTCTTCGTGTCAATGCCAAACTAGTGGCAACACTAGAATGGTAATTACCAAACTAGTGGAGACACTGGAATGGTATTTATGGCTAGACCCGGTAGGGGCATGCGTCCCGCGTGCCCGCACGGTAGGGTCACGCGTCCCGCGTGCCCGCATGGGAGGGTCGCGCCCCGTCGCGACCGTGGTATGCCACCTGCCCCGCGCCCACCATCTCAACAACTTGAACCGCCGGGTAGTTCCGGTATTTCAGAAACACGGAAGAAGAGTGCGCCCTCTTTCTTCTGACGTGAACGAAACATGAGGGTAGAAGGAGAAGTGAAAGTGAAAATAAAAGGATGCGATAGGAAGGGAATTATTGCCAAACTTCATAAAACAATGGTAGGGGGGATTGGTTCTCTAGTCCTCATTGCCTTGATTGGAGGGTGCATGAGCTTAGAAGAACGGCTGGCATCCACTGATGAAAAGGTTAGGTTTGAAGCAGAACACGAATTATGGTCGCAAGCGCAAACTGGGCAACAAAAATTAAATGCGATTGCTCGTCTGACCGATCCGGCGTTACTTTTGACGATTGCACAGACTTGTGAGGGTCCCATAGGGATGGCGGCAGTTACAAAGATGACCCCGGTGGACTGCCAACAGGTTGCTATTGGTGCACGAGATGTGTCTGTGCGGAGATATGCCTTTGAGAAATTGGAGGGGGAAATCCCCATCGTTTCGTTTTACAAGAGTAGTCAAGATCCTGACTTGAAATTATTGGCGATTAAGAAATTAGCTGAAAAGAAAGCGATACAATCTTTAAAAGAAATTTATTCAGTGGAGCACTCGGAGAAACAGAAAAGAGTTATTCTTGAAAACGCCAATGATGTCAGCATGTATTTACAGGCATACAAAAATCGAGGGAAAGATATAGATTTAGGCAGGTGGATTATTGTTAAGATTCCAAAAGATGGGCTTGTGAATATTCCTTACACTGTAGATATGATGTGCCGCTGGCGAGATATTTCTAACCAAAAGGTATTGGCCAAACTTCTACGTGACAAGGGTAATGAATTGTCAAGTGACGAACGAAAGGATTTTCTAGCCAGGATACATGATGTGGAAATTCTGAAAGAATTATGTACACCGCCTAGTACGGAGGCCATGCGAGAACATGTAGCTATCCTAAAGAGTGCTGAAGAAATGAGAGAGAAAGCAAAGGAGAAACGCAAGGCGGCGAAAAACATGGCAGCCATCAAAGGAGGCAAAAGGATAAACAAGTTCCAGTTGATAGAGGTGGTCGCCAAACTTAGAAGTGAAGCTACAGAACTTGAGACAAAGGCCGAAACATTGAACGAAATCCCATGGCTCTATGCCGGTGATGATAAGATTATCTGGGTGGTAGGAAATATCGCTGATACAACTGTTAGGAATGAGATGCTCTCGGGTCTGCTCATGGGTGACACGATTGTAAAATTGGTCGGTAAGATGGATGCCAACAAAATTACCGCGAAGGGGCTAAAACCTGATGTGGCGTTAGAAATGGTGAAAGGAATTTCAGATCAGGAGGTACTCGCGAAACTCTCCCAAGGAGCCAAGTGTATATCCATTCGATATGCTGCAATTTCACAGTTGACAGATATTGCGAAACTCAGGGACATACGTGCGAAAGATCCACATCAGGCCATAAAGAAGGCAACCGTCCAAAGATTGAAGGAGTTGGGATTATCTGAGGCCGATGAACTAATTGCATTCACACAATACGACAAGGTTGCCTTCTGGTTGGTTAAGAATATTAATGACAAGGGTGATCTCAAGAAGATTGCAACGACGGCGAAATCTAAGGGGGTACGTCTCACAGCGGCCAGTAGACTCGATACCTCAAGTCTTACTACAATGGCAACGCAAGAGCTGAAGTCCATCGGTGGAAGCTGTCCCAAAGGACATCTCAACATTGGCGGATTGTATCTTGGTATGGACATCATAGATGCGTTCGCCATCCTTGCCGCAAGATTCCCAGAAGTGAAACCCACTTTGGAATGGGGGGAAGATGAAAAATCACCATGTGCCTACGAGAATGTCCATGATAACAGTTCTCGATATCGTATTCTTACGGCATCGGATAATCTTACCGTCAAATGTATAAACGTGGTTCCTTCCATGACGAAAAAGATAACTGGCTTTGACACTGGTACATTTGACGAACTGAGGAATTCCGTTGAAAAGCACTTCAAGTTCCCGTTACATTCCGAACTATTCCAGACTACGGACTACAATCAGATGGTCGGAGTTGTGACAACCACGGACGGAGAGACATTACATTATTTCGAATCGGAAAAGGAAAGCGATAAAAAGTACATCAAAAAAATTACAAGCATTCTTGACGGCGGGACTGATGTGGAGTTTATTTCCGGTGAGCGAGGTGGGCTGAGGTTACAATATACATGTAATGCCGCCAAAGGTAAGCCACTACAAAATTATAATGGCGGCAACAGAAGTGGGATTGGTACTTCTGGCAGCAGGTCGGGGTCTTTGACGGATTTTGTGAGTAGCGGGATAAACATGATGCGTAATAATGCAGAAAGTCTCAAGGCATCGGCCAATGCGCTTGATGCCCTTAGTAAAGGCGACATAGGCGGAGCCTTGCAATCGGGGGCAGAGGCCATGAAAAAGAATGTTGAAACGCTCAAGGACGCAAGCAAGGTACTGAATTCTGCAGGGACTATGCTTGAAGGAGCAAACAAGTAAGGAAACCATTTTCACAAACATGGGAAAAGAGTGCGCCCCCTTTCTTCGCCCATGATCAAAACCAGGGGGTATTAGGAAATGAGGTTAAGATGTTCTGTGCAAAGTGTGGTACCAAAGTTGCGGATGGGCAGAAGTTCTGTCCATCTTGCGGAATGTCTGTGTCGGGAGAACCAGCATCAGATACTGTTCAAGCCGGTGCTTCGGCTGGTACTCCTGTTGTTGTAGTCAAGGAGAAAAGTGGATGCTTCAAGGGGTGTGCTATAGTAGTGGGCGCGATGGTTGTCATAGGGTTCGCAATTGCGATGTTTATAGGGCATTCTTTATCTGAGGCAGAGAAAGCGGAACAAATGGCCGCTGCGGAATCTTCGGCCGTTCCAATAGCAGAAGCAGCCAAGAATGGAGAAGCTTTGATTGCGTGGGTCAAAAATAAGAATAAGAACGGACAGACTGATCTGGCACGTGATGAAGCCTTTGCGAAACTCAAGGGTAAGACTGTTATTCTACTTGGCAAGGTACGAGAAATCGACAAGACGGCATTCTCGGAAGAGGTGTATGTCTCATTGAAAGTAGGACGGATCGATTTGTTGGAAAATCTAAATATTAAATTCTATATCCGGAAATCCCAGACGGAAAAGGTCAAGGCTTGGAGTAAAGGTGAGGTGCATGCATTACGGGGAAGAATTAAGGATCAAGGAGGTATATCAGACGATGCCGGATGTGACCTTGCTGAAATCGTAGAGGGAGGTGCCTTGGATCAATTGAAGTCATTACAAACTAAAACGGAACAAATGGCCGCCGCTAAATCTTCTGCTGTTCCGATAGAAGAAGCGGTCAAGAATGGAAATGCTTTGATTGCTTGGGTTAAGGATAAGGGGGGGCGGACTGATCTAGCACGCGATGAAGCCTTTGCGAAACTCAAGGGGAAGACCGCTATACTACGTGGAAGGGTACGCGAAATCGGCAACACGGCACTTTCAGGCGAATTATTTGTTTCACTGACGGTGGGACGTATTAGTTCATTGGAAAATCTAAATATCCAGTTCAATGTTCGTGAATCTCAGGCAGAGAAAGTTAAGATGTGGAATAAAGGTGAAGTACGGACAATGCGGGGAAGAATTATGGGGCAAGGTGATCTTTCGGATGATGCGGTATGTGACCTTGGCGAAATCGTAGAAGGTGTTCCAATGGAATCATTGGAGTCTCCACAAGCGGCTTCTCATCCGCACACAACTGATAGTGGGGTCAGTGGACAGATAAATATTGAGACGATTAAAGCTTCAATCCGAAAGTGGCAGAAGACTCGGTGGAAAAGCGATGTGATCGAATCTGCGCGGAAAGAACATGGTAAAGTTACCATCTCCGATTTGACTGAGAAATGCCAGACGGCGGAACTTCAACCTGTAATGGATATAGTCGTTGCAGATTATGTTCTACTTATAAATACCGTAGATGCATTTGCTGATGCAAACAACGAAGCCGAGGCGTTGACACGATTTGCTAATGCGCTTTCATTATCGGATATTGCGAAGATTCTCAAAGATACTGCAAAAATTCTACAGACCCTGGGGGAACTTAAGAAAGGGACAAGTTTTCGAGATTTTGCAAAGGTTAAGGCTTTGGCGGCAGATGCAATTGCAATTGGTAAAGTAGAACTCTGCATCGGCGATGTTTGTGGTCTTTCAAAGCAAATTCTTGAACTAGCTCAAACTCGTAACTAGTCTTGTTCTTGACAGTCTGTAATAAATGCAACACCTCACATTGTGCATGATAATCGAGTTGTTGATTGTCATGGCGTATGTGAGGTGGTTATGGTCTAATAATGAATGCAAACGTAGGAGATGATATGACATGATGATGCAGGAATTGAATGAGAGTACGCTACGCGAACTTTTCAGGGTAATGACGGCATATCCATGCCAGATCATTGAGTGTTCATCGGGCTGTTCTTTTACACGTAAAGAGTATCGGACCATATCATTTGAGATGGTGAAGTCTGAAATGGTAAGGCGTGGAATCAGATTGCCGGACTCGTAGCAAGATAATAGTTGCGATCACCCATGAGGTCTTGGACGAAAGCAGCGGCAGATGGTTCTCCATGTGAAAAGCATAGAAGCGGGACCACATGCCGGATGACAGGCGACATGCGAACAAAGCGAACAAAACGAAGAAACGACAAAGCAACCGGAAATTGGCAACACATTGACGCTTCGGGGATCTGAACGGCGAGAGACTCCTTGAACGGATATCTTTCACCCGTCCAGCGCGACCTCAACCCTGTTTGGCATTTCTGATTCGCCCAGCGCGACCTCAACCCTGTTTGACATTTCTGATCCGCCCAGCGCTGCATCGACCCTGTCGAACACGTCCTTGAACGTGTTCCTGCATTCGTCCAGTAATTGCCGCATCAATCTCCTTCGCGCCATCTCACCCCGCGCCATCTTCCTGTACGTCAAAGTATAAGATTTCTGTGCGTAATAAATCTTATTGCCCACAGCATCCGCATCTTCTTTCCGCCCATGCATCTTCTCTTCCGCCATCGTCTCGCCATCCAGCAGGGTGGACGTGGGCTCCGGATCCTTCAGCCCGGCCGCCTGTCTCAGGCGCATGGCAAGCGCCTTGTAGCGCATTATCGTCTTGTAGCGGTGGTGGAGCTCCGGGACATTGTCCGCGAGCCACCCCTTTATGCCGCCGTTACGGCCTACGATGTTGCCCGATCCGTCATACCTGAGGCAGCTGTCCACATAGCAGGCGAGGTCATGGACCATTCCCCCGAAGAGAAGCTTCGCCTCCACGGATTCCCCGACACGTGCGAACGCCGCGCGGAACTCGTCAGGGGTGGGGCAGGGGTTCGTAGTCGTGCGCCTGCCGATCCTGCGCCGCTCCGCCGCCAGAAGCCGCCTGCGGGCGTTGTCGCGTGCATAGTACCGGCTTCTGTACGCCTTCTGCTGCAGGCGGTTGGTCCGAAGTGTGAGCCCTCGCCTCAGGCACCTGAGACCCCTC
>JAFXTB010000062.1 GCA_017525225.1 Kiritimatiellia bacterium | reverse complement strand
TCGCCTCCGCCGTCTGTCATTGGGACCTGGTTGCCGCATTCCCATAATCGGCGTGGCTTTAGCGTTTCTCGGCCTAATGATCGGCCAAAATATGCTATAATATCCGCCACGGCGCAGGATTGCGTGCAGGAGTCTTCAAGTTTAAAAACAGGAATGAACAGGAGAAAGGATAGACGATGGAAAAGAAAATGCTGAATGAAGTCGCGAGGAAGGCGAAAGAGGGCTTCACCCTCATCGAAATCCTCGTGGTGGTGGCAATCATCGGCATGCTCGGCGCGGTCGCCGTGCCTGCCTACATGAGCTACCTGGCGGACGCGCGCATCACCACGACGCGCTCGCTGATCAAGAACATCGAGGATGCCTGCCAGATGTACAGCATGAAGCACGGCGGCAAGTATCCCGGCCAGCTGACCGAGCTGCAGGAGGGCGACGACGACAATCCGCCGCTTCTCGATGGCGGCATCGAGGATCCCTGGGGCAACGAGATCAAGTACGAGAAGAAGGGTAAGCGCATATACCTGACGTCGTTCGGTCCGGATGGCGAGGAAGGCACCGAGGACGACATCACCAATCTCGACAAGAAGAAGTCGAAGTAGCGCTGCCATGAAGCGGGGCTTCACACTGATCGAACTGCTGATAGTGGTGGCGATCATCGGCGTGATGATGGCCGGAGCCCTGTTGAATCTCGGATCTGGGCGGGACGTGGCCCGCCTGAAGGAGGCATCGCGCGGCGTGGCGCAGATGGCGCACTACGCCAACGCCCTCGCGCTCCTCCGCCAGAGGTCCGTGGTGCTTACCTACACGCAGAAGAAGGGCGAGGGCGACGTCCCCATCGCCCGCATAGACGTGCGACTTTCAGGCGAGTCGATGGCGGCGGCGTCCAGCGGACAGCCCGCGGAGCCCATCTACCGCGAGGTCAACGGACAGGACACTTCGGTGGCAGGCGCGCGCGAGGCGGTGCAGGATGCCTCCGAGGGTCCTTCCATCGGCGATTCCGCCGCCGGGCGCACGGGGCTCTTCTTCACGCGGCAGATACTCAACCCGGCGGAACTGGCGAAGGAGGACGCCTCGCGCGAGTTCGAGGGCATCTCGCTCGAGCTGGAGCTGCTGGGCGAGGACGGCGCGGCCGTGGACGAACGTACCGCGATCATGCTCAAGGATCAGGCCGAGGGCATCCTCAACAACCGCACGGCCGCCATCAAGGCATGGTCCAACGTCAGAGGCGAGATCGACACCGGCAAGGACGGGGAGAAGGACGGCAAGGACGACGATTCCGCGCAGGACTCCTCTCCCGACCACGTGATCTTCGAGACGAACGGCAACTGCCAGCCGCATCGCGTGACGCTGCGCATGGCCGGCGAGGATGCGAAGTCCGACGGTCTCGCGATCACGGTGTCCCGTTCTGGCAAGGTGACGATAGGCGATCCGGAGGAGAGATGAAGCGCGGATTCACCCTCCTTGAAGTGATGATCGCCACGATCATCCTGTCCGTGGGCCTGGTGGTGTTGCTGACGAGCTTCATGAACTGCCAGAAGGTGATGGGCGCCTCGCAGGACTTCGAGACCGCCCAGTACGTCCTGGCGCTCGGCGAGACCGCATACCCCCTGCCTGCGCCTGACCAGGTGACGGACGATCCCTTTGACAACGAGCTGCTGAATATCGAGGAGGTTTCCGCCCGCGAGCTTCTCGACGAGCTCGACATACGCGACATGCCGCGCGAGCGCGAACAGGAGCTCGAGAAGTACACCTTCCGCCGCGAGGTGGACGAGGTGGACGACGAGGAGCTGGAGCGCAGCGGCTACCTCTACACCGTGCGTACCACGGTCGCATGGGGCGGCAGGCGCGGCGCGAACCGCAGCGAGACGACCGTGCTCACTCTCTGGAGGAAGAAGAAGTGAGACGCGGCTTCACGATGCTCGAGATCATGCTTGCCATCATGATCCTCGCGATCATGACGATCGTGAGCATGTGGACGTTCCGCACCATCGTGC
Source organism: Kiritimatiellia bacterium (assembly GCA_017525225.1). Lineage (GTDB taxonomy): Bacteria > Verrucomicrobiota > Kiritimatiellia > RFP12 > UBA1067 > RGIG6720. The sequence goes on along the minus strand of JAFXTB010000062.1, from coordinate 17,891 downwards.
GCAACTGGGGGCTGGCCACCGAGATGGCCGACAACATGCAGCGCGTGGACTATGCGCTCGCGCAGGTCGCGAGCGCCTTGAGAAGCGCATACTTCCCGCTCGACGGCAAGGCCACCGACGCCGACGGGTTCATGCTCATCGATGGCAACCCCGACAACGATCCAGAAGAGTCCGATACCATCTGCTGGACGAAGCTCGGCCCTGCGATCGTGGGGCGCAACTCGCGCTTCGGCTCATCGCCGCACCGCGTAAAGCTGTATGTACATACGGAGAAGGACCGGATCGAGCGCGGCACCACGGCCTACACGCGCAACAAGCTGGGGAAGAAGGCCCCGCCGGAGGAATACGGGCTAGTGGCCGACGTCAACGGCGAGGAGAAGTTTCGTCCTGACGACTACGACCCCGATGCCGACGACGATACCGAGTACTACACGCTCGGCCCCAACGTGCAGGGCTTCAACTGCCGCGTGCTCGACAAGGACACTCCGTTTGAGAACGATCGCGCGAACTGGTCAGATACGTGGGACACTTCCAACTGCATTCCGCGACGCGTACAGCTCACTTTCTGGATGAAGCCCGTGGACGATGAGAAGGAGCCGTATCCGATAGTCCGCGTGGTGGAGATACCGCTATGGGACGTCTCCCAGAATCCGGTGACGGTCACCTCCGAGGATAGCGGCACCACCAAGGAGGGGATGAAGACCGGTGGGAAGAAGGGAGGCAACAAGTCTTCTGGCGGAGGTGGACCTGCTGGCGGCGGCGGTGGTGGTGCCGGCGGTGGTGGTGCCGGTGGCGGTGGCGCTGGTGGTGGCGGTGGCGGGGGTGGAGGCCCTGCGCAATGAAGCGTGGAAGCGCATTGGTGAGCGTCATCTGGACGCTGGCGGTGCTCTCGATCCTCATCGCGAGCTATGCGATGGACGCGCATCTGCAGACGCGCATCAACCTCTATCTGCGCGAGCGCGTGCATGTGGACCATCTTACGGATGCAGGCATCGCCATCGCCGAGGTGATCCTGCTCGACTACCAGAACGTAACGGTGCCGACCGAGGGCGGCAACGAGACTACCACGGAGTCCGACATCGAGGAGAAGCTAGAGGACGACCGCTGGTATCTCGAGAAGGTGGCGCTCAAGGACAACCGCGAATGCGACACCGGCGCGATCCCCGTGGACGCGCTCGACCGCGAGAACGGTACCGTCACCGTGAAGATAAAGCCAATCGAATCCAAATGGAACATCAACCGCCTCTATGCCGGCGGCGACGCCAACTACGACAAGATATGGGAGGCGATCCTGGTGGCATCGGGCATCCCGCAGGACGAGGAGGAGCTTATAGAGTCCATTGTCGCCTCCTGGTGCGACTGGCGCGATCCGGACGAGAGCACGACCGGCGAATACGGGGCCGAGACGGAATTCTACTCGCAGGCCTACGAGGACTACCAGCGCAATCTCGACCGGCCTGACTCAAAGGAGGCCCAGATGTACAAGAACTACCGGGCGAAATGCCGCAACGGCGAGATCACCGACCTCGATGAGCTCAAGTGCCTCAGGGGGTTCAACGAGTTCGACGACAATCCGATCAGCGCGGACGCGCTCCTGGACGGCGGCATCCTCAATCCGGACGAGAAGGAGGAGAACCAGATCCGCGTGAAGGGCATACGCAGGTATTTCAGCATCTTCGGCAGCGGCAAGGTGAACGTGAACATAGCGGACGCCGACACGCTGGCCACGGTGCCCGGCATATTCCAGAGCGACGGCAACCGCGACGACGAGGCCGTGACGAACGCCGCCGATCTCGCCGAGGCGATCGTGCAGTGCCGCCAGATGGGCGAGGGCGAGGTCGTACGCGACAAATCGGCCTCGGCCTCGGATGCCACCGGCTCGTACTCGGACTGGAACGACCTGCAGACGCGCGTGCAGGAGGCAGTTAACACGGGCTCGGGCGAATATCTGCAGCAGGAGGCCGAGCAGTACCTCTCGTATGCGCCTGACAAGTATTTCGAGGTCACCATCACCGGCACGGCGATGGGCATTTCGCATTCTATCAAGGCCACGGTGCTCGTACAGGACTCGAAGGTGCGCTACATCCGCTGGCAGGAGGACCCGTGATGGAAATGCATCAGATGGCCGTATTCAACATGTGGGACTGGACCGCCGTGGCGGTGTTCTTCGTCGCGCTGTTCGCCATAGCGGCGTTCTGCTCGCGCCGGGCTGGGCGCGACGCGCAGGACTTCTTCCTGTCCGGCAGGTCCATGCCCTGGTGGTTGATAGGCATATCCATGTGCGCGGCGTCCACCTCCACCAACTCCGCGAACATGTTCACCGAGTTCATCCGCAATTCGTCGCTTGGCGAGAACTGGAAGTGGTGGGCGTTCCTTCTCACGGGCATGCTCACGGTGTTCGTGTATTCGAGGCTGTGGGTGCGCTCCGGCGCGAAGAGCGACATCGAGTTCTACGAGCTGCGCTATTCGGGCCGGGCCGCCGCGTTCCTGCGCGGATTCCGGGCGGTGTACCTGGGCATCGTATTCAACGTGATAACCACCGGACTCGTGATGCTGGCGGCGATCAAGATCGGCCAGACCATCTTCGGCGTGGACCAGTGGACGGTCATCGCGGTGACGGCGGTCGCCTCGATAGTCTATTCGGCCGTCGGCGGGTTCCGCGGCGCGATATACACGGACTTCTTCCTTTTCGCGGTCATCATGGTGGGTGCCGTGGTGGGCATGTACTACGCGCTCGGCCATCCGGCGGTCGGCGGGTTCTCGGCGATGATGGCGAACCCGGTGGTGCAGAGCCATCTTTCCTTCTTCCCCGACATCGCCGACACCGACCTCTTCGTGGCCGTGTTCGCCATACCGATCGCGATACAGTGGTGGAACGTGTGGTATCCAGGTTCCGAGCCCGGCGGCGGCGGCTACATCGTGCAGCGGATGCTTTCCGCGAAGAGCGAGAACCATTGCGTGGGCGGATCCATCCTCTACCAGGTCGTGAACTACGCGATCCGTCCGTGGCCGTGGTACCTGACGGCGTTCGCCTCGCTCATCGTGTTCCCGGACCTCGCCTCGCTACAGAAGGCCTTCCCCAACGTCAATCCCGCGCTCGTGAAGGGCGACCTGGCCTATCCCGCGATGCTCACGTTCGTGCCGAACGGATGGCTTGGCGTCGTGGCGGCGTCGATGATGGGGGCGCTGTTCTCCACGGTCGCCGCCCATCTCTCGATGGGCTCGAACTACATCGCGAACGACTTCTGGAAGCGCTTCGTGCGCCCGCAGGCCGGCGAGCGCGAGCTGATCGTCGTGGGCCGCGCCACGGTCGTGCTGCTGATGGCGCTCACCGCCGTGCTGTCGCCGCTGCTCATATCGGCGGGGGCGGTGTTCAACCTCATCCTGCAGATCGGCGCGGGCACGGGGCTGATATATCTGCTGCGCTGGTTCTGGATGCGCATCAACGCGTGGAGCGAGATCACGGCGATGGCTGTCTCGTTCGTAGTGGCGGTGTTCCTCCAGCTCGTCTATCCGCATCTCGGCCTGCCGCCGCTTCTGGCTTGGCACCGCCTGCTGATAGTGATGGCGATCACCACGGCGGCCTGGGTGGGTGTAACCTTCCTCACGCCGCCGACGGACGCGGTGAAGCGGGCGGCGTTCCAGAACAAGATCCGCGCGAGCGGACACGACGTGGCATGGGGCATGCTGGCGATGACTGTCGCGAGCGCCGCGATCTACGCGCTGATGTTCGCGAGTGGATGCTGGATCTACGGGCGCATCGCCTCGGCGGCGGCGATGACGGCCGTGGCTGCCGTCTGCGGCGCGGGGCTCGTACCGATCCTGCGGCAGCTGAGGATGGGTGCCTCGGACGATCTTCAAACCGAAACAAGAAAATGAAAGGTGGATGGCATGGGCATTGACAGACGGGAATTCCTGAAGGGCTCCGCGTGCGCGGGATGCCTGGGGCTGGTGGGGGGCTGCGCGCTCTTCCAGGACGATCTGCACTACCGCTTCGGCGGCAACGTGCATCGCGACTTCCACGCCTCGATCCTTGACGGGTACAACTACGTGAAGGACAACTTCGGCATGGAAGCCGTACGCGAGGTGCTGGGCAACGTGGCGCGCGGCGTGCAGAAGTCGATGCACGAGAAACTCAAGGCCGGCGACGCGTCCGAACTTCTGGAGCACTGGCGCTACTACATGGAGCGCGAGGGCGGCAGCGAGTGCTTCTCGCTGTCGGAGACCTCCGACGGCGGCGCGGTGTTCGAGGTGAAGGCGTGCCCGGCGCGCGCGCATCTCGTGAAGCGTGGGATAGGGGGCGGCGAAGGGCTATGCGAGCTGACGCGCATCTTCAACGAGGAGCTCGCCAGGGACACCCCGTTCACAATCGAGACCGTCGTGACTGCGGATGGCGCCTGCCGACAGACGCTGAAGCGGAACGTCCACCAGGCATGAAGGGCGCAACCACGGAGCATCTATGGCATACGAGAAGGAACTTGATGCGGCCGAGGTGAAGTCCAAGGCACGCGAATGCGGCGCCGACCTGGTAGGCATCGCGCCCATGGACAGGTGGGAGGGTGTCGACAGGCAGCATGATCCGCGCTACATCTTCCCCGGGGCGAAGTCCATGATCGTCTTCGGCTTCCGCATCCCCCGCGGCAGCCTGCGCGGCGTCGAGGAAGGTACGCACTTCCTGAACTTCTCGACGATGGGCTACGCCGCGCTCAACTCCATCTACGGCCCGATGGTGCTCTGGGAGATGAACCGCTTCATGGAGGACCACGGCTACGAGGCCGTTCCGATGGCGAACGTCGGCGGCGGCGAGGCCGTCAATCCGCTTACCGGAAACTTCCGCAAGGGATGGAGCCGTCCGGTGAAGCCCGGCCTGCCGGCGCCGGATGTCTCCGTCGATTTCCGCGTGGCGGCCTTTCTCGCGGGACTTGGCGAATTCGGGTATTCGCGCGCGTTCCTCACGCCCGAGTTCGGTCCTCGGCAGCGCTTCGCGATCATGCTGACCGATGCCGAGCTGGAGCCGGACCCGATCTACACAGGCCACATCTGCGACCGCTGCATGGAATGCGTGAGGAACTGCCACGGCAACGCCATCTCGTCCACAGAGACTGTGAAGACGACAATCGGCGGCGTGGAGGTGGAATGGGCGAAACGCGACGAAATGGCCTGTTCGCGGGCCGGGCGCGAAGGCGGTCTCAAGCGCGAGCTTTCTCCGTTCGACGGCAACTATCCGCGCAAGTATGGCTATGGTCTCGCACATGAAGGCGCATGCGGCTGCATCCGGGCCTGCATGGTGCATCTGGAGCGGCGTGCGAAGATGACGCATCGCTTCCGCAATCCGTTCCGCAAGGAGGGCTGGACGCAGTGGGAGGTGGACCACTCCAAGCCCTACGAGCTGCCCGAGGAGGTACTCAGGGACTATGCCGGCAACATCGAGTCGCACGACGCCTACACGAACTACAACATCAACTCCAACTACGGCACGAAGGCCGCCGCCGGTCTCGTTCAGGATAACGCATCCAGCGGAGGGGTCGCCTAGATAGTGAATAGGTGATAGTGAATAGTGAATAGGTGATGGGTGTTGTTGGCTATGGCTGATAAGTTTCCAGATGTTACGGCTGCAGAGATAAAGGCGCTCGCGAAGCGCGTGGGCGCAGACTGCGTAGGCATCGCGCCGATGAGCCGATGGGAGGGTGCGCCGAAGCAGAACGATCCGCGCTACATCTTCCCCGGCGCGAAGTCGATGGTGGTACTGGGCTTCCGCATACCGCGCGGACTGCTGCGCGGCATCGAGGAGGGCACGCGCTTCATCGACTACCCCGGTATGGGATACGCCTCGCTCAACCAGGTGCACGGGCCGATGGTGCTGTGGAAGCTCAACGCCTACCTGGAAGAGCGCGGGTACGAGGTGTTCCCGCTCCAGAACGCGAACGGCGGCGATGCGGTGAACCCGGTGACGGGCAAGTTCCGCGCAGGTCTGAGCCGACATGTCGCGGAAGGACGGCCGCTGCCGGACGTGCTGGTGCACTTCCGCATAGCCGCGTATCTCGCAGGCCTTGGTGAGTTCGGCTGGTCGAAGATGTTCCTCACGCCGGAGTTCGGCCCGCGCGTCCGGTTCGCGATGCTGTTCACGGACGCGGAGTTCGACGAATACGATCCGATCTACGAAGGCCACATCTGCGACCGCTGCAAGCTCTGCGTGCGCAACTGCGCCGGGCACGCGATTTCGATGACGGAGTCCGTGAAGGTAACGCTCGCCGGGCACGAGGTGGAATGGGGCAAGCTGGACGAACTCGCCTGCGAAGAGGGCATCCATGGCGGAGCCGACCGCGCGCTTTCGCCGTTCGAGGGCGAGTATCCGCGCCAATACGGCTATGGGCGCGCGGTCGAGGGCGGTTGCGGCTGCATCCGCGCGTGCATGGTTCATCTGGAGCAACGCAACAAGCTCACGAAGACGTTCCGAAACCCGTTCCGCAAACCGGGGTGGAAGCAGTGGACGGTCGACCACTCGAAGCCGTACGAGCTTCCGCCCGGGATCGCGGAGGAGTACGCGGGCCGGATGGAGGACAAGGAGGGGCGTGTCGAGTCCGACGAGGATCCGTTCAGCCCGCTCAACGACTAGAGGTGGGGAGGCATTATGGTTTCGATCTGTCTTGCAGGCGCACTGATGTTCGCGGCCGTGCCCACGGTGGATCTGATAGAGAGCGGGCTGGCCGAACGCGATGCCGCGCTCGACGCCCGGTGGCGGGCGGTCGCGGATCGGCCTGCGTTCGAGCGGAGCCGCGACGATTTCAAGCGGAGCTTCCGCAAGGCCATAGGGTTTGACGGCATCGGGCGCACGCCACTAGGCGCAAGGACGGTGGATTCCGTGGACCACGGAGGGTTTCGCGTGGAGAAGGTCGTGATCGAGAGCGCACCTGGCGAGTTCGTGCCGCTGCTCGTCTTTCTTCCCAACTCCAGGAAGTTCCACCCTCCGTATGCCGGGTTCATCTTCATACCGGGACACTCCAACACCGGCAAGGGGAGCGCGTCGTACCTCCACACATGCGAGCTTGGCGCGCGTAACGGCCTTGCTTCGGCGATCTACGATCCGCTCGGACAGGGCGAGCGTTCGCAGGGCGCAGGACTGCGCAGCGCCCATGAGCATGTGCGGATCGGCGCATACGCGGTGCTGCTTGGCGAGACGACCGCAACCTACATGCTGCGCGATGCGGTCAGGGTGCTGGACTATCTCGAAAGTCGTCCGGACATTGATTCATCGCGCCTTGGCGCATGCGGCAATTCCGGCGGCGGGACGATGAGCGCGTTCCTCATGGTCGCCGACGACCGTGTCAAGGCGGCTACGCCGTCGTGCTATCTGTCGTCCGCGCGCGAGCATCTGCTCGCCTGCGGTCCGCAGGACGCCGAGCAGAACTTCTTCGACGAGTTTTCCTGGGGGTTCAACCATGCTGCACTTGTGCTTTCCGCCGGATGTCCGGTGCTGGTGAATGCCGCCGTGGAGGACTTCTTCCAGATCGCGGGTTCGCGCTCCACATACGCCCTTGTGGACGAGGTGGCCCGCAAGGTCGGCCTGCCTGAAGGCTGGTTCGCGCTCTCGGAGGCTCCCGGACCACATGAAATGTCGAAAGTACATCGCGAGAGGGCGATCGGCTTCCTGCTGAAGCATCTCAAGGGCGAGGATCGGAACGTCGTGGAGACGGAAACCACCGAGTTCGGGAAGAAGGACCATACTGTCACGCCGGACGGCGAGGTCTCCCATCTTGCGGGGTTCAGGCCTGTCTACGACGACATCGCCGAAAAGTTCGTGGCACATGGGGTTTCCGTGGAGCAGGCGGCGAAAAACGCAAGGCCGCTTGTACTCAAGGAGTTTGGCGCGAACGACTGCAAGGGTGTACTCGCCACCTTGCGGGGGCGTTTCGAGAAAGGACGGCGGGCCGTTCTCAGGATCGGCGGCGAGGCTGGACCGGACGAGGCGACAGCAACCCTCTTTGCCGATGGCGCGCGCCATATTGCTCGCCGCCAGCGAAAGGGGAAGCTTTCCTACTATGAAAGACGGGGCGACGACGAGGTTGTGGCTGTCGATCTCTACATCGCCGGACGGTCGCTGGCCGCACTGCGCGCCGCGGAGCTTCTTGTGCTTGCCGCGGAGATCAGGCATCGTGCTGGCCTTGTGCCGGAGCTTGTCGCCGAAGGTCGCTTCGCGACGGTCGCGAAGTTCGCCGAGGCTGCCGATCCGGCTGCGTTTGCGTCGGTCGTCTGCAGGAACGGGCCCAGGCCGTTCCTTGAATCGCTCAAGGCGAGGGAGTATCTGTCGTTCGCCGATTCCGGGGCGATATTCTCGGGAATCCCGCCGGCAGGATCTCAGCCGCGGCCCATATGCCAGGCCGAACAGCGTGACAAGGCGAAAGGATCGGTAGGCAGATGAGCATGATTGCGATGCTTGCCGCCACGGCGGCGCTCAACTGGACGATGCCCGACGGCAGGGTGGTCGTGGAGACGCGTGAACTCGCGCCGTTTGCCGACGGAGAACGACTGACGCTCGGCAGGGAGGAGATACTTGCGAAGAAAGCGAAGCGTCTGGACGTGATCCCCGACTTCGCGCACGCGAAGAAGGGCGAGAAGGGCTTCTGGTTCACGCCATACGGCGTCTACGGCGAATACGACCGCGACCGTGGGAGTTTCTTTGCCGGCAGTGAGCGCATGCCAATGCCGATGTTCGGATGGTCGAATCAGCGCGGCGCCTGGCTTGCGGTTGTGGTGTCGCTCAAGTATTTCGTCCGGGAGACCATCCGTGCCGGGAAGGACGGGTACTCCATCGCTGCGACGCTCGAGGAGGAGCTTTGCCGCTACCCGTACGAGGATCTGTCGATAGAATACCATCGCCGTCCGTCCGGCACGCCGTATGCGGACCTTGCGAAGATATACCGCAATCTCCAGCTGGGAGGCGGCGTGGTGAAGCCGTTCAGGGAACGGTTCAAGGGAAACAAGGTGCTGGAGAAGGCGATCCTCTCGCCGGAGATCCGCATACGCGAGGCGTGGAAGCCGGTGCCGAGTCCGGTGCTGCACCAGGCCCCGGAGAACGAGCCGGAGGTGAAGGTGGCCGTGACGTTCGACCGGGTGAAGGACATCGTCGACGAGATGAAGCGCCAGGGGATAGAGGATGCGGAGTTGTGCCTTGTAGGGTGGAACATCGGCGGACACGACGGACGCTGGCCGCAGGTGTTTCCGTCGGAGCCGAAGCTCGGCGGCGACGCGAAGCTCAGGGAGGCCATCCGTCACGCGCTGGCGGCAGGCTATCTCATAGTGCCGCACGGCAATTTCTACGAGGGCTACACCATCTCCGCCGACTGGGACGGCGAATGGGCGCTAAAGGATGCGGACGGCCTGATGCTTCCCACCAGGAACGGGACGGTGTCATGGGGCGGCGGCAGACCGTACCACATGTGTCCGCAGCGCGCCTACGAGAAGTTCTGCTCGCGCGACATTCCGCGCATGGCGGCGTTCGGGTTCAAGGGCATCGGCTACTTCGACGTCGTCACGATCTGCGAACCACGAAGATGCATCGACATCCGCCACCCATGCACCACCGCCGATGGCGCGAAATACTGGGGCGCGTGCGCGGCGATATCGAAGCGCGATCTCGGCGGATTCGCGAGCGAAAGCGGATACGACTCGTTCGCCGGCAACCTGGACTATTCGCTCTACGCCCATTTCGGCGATCCGAGGCGGTTCGAGATCGAGCATGCTGAGGGCAAAGGGCTCGCGAAGCGCGTCATTCCCGTATGGCAGATAGTCTATCACGGCATCATCGCCGCGAATCCGTTCACCACCACCATGAACGTCACGCTCAAGGACCGCCATTCGAGGTTGAAGGCGATCGAATTCTCCGCTCGGCCCTGCTTCTACTTCTACTCGAAATTCCTGTCGTCCGGCAGCAACTGGATGGGCGAAGAGGATCTCGTCTGCTCAACCGACGAGGAGCTGAGACGTTCCGTCGCGAAGATCAAGGAGGGATGGGACGTCTACCGGAGACTGAGGCATCTTCAGCTGGAATACGTCGATGCGCACGAGGAGCTTGCGCCAGGCGTGTTCCGCACGGGCTACTCCAACGGGGAGTCGGTCATCGTAAACTACACTGCCGCGCCGTACGCATTCAGGGGCAAGACCGTCGATGCGCAGGGCTGGCGGCTCGTGGACACAAAGGAGGAATGAACATGGCAGTAACTAGACTGGCGGCCGTGGCGTGTGCCATGGCTACGGGATGTCTCGCATGGGAGATAGATCCACTGACGACGCGCTGGACGTTCGGCGCGCACGAGCCGTACACGATGTACAGGCGTGTCGGCAGGCATTGCACAGGCGGCATTGACGGCAACGCCCAGTGGGTGAAGCCCTGGCTGGACTGGTTCGACGAGCATTCGCCGGAGCTGATGGAGGAGCTTGGCCTCAACTTCCTCCATTCGCGTTTCTACAAGGGCATGGGCTGGGAGGTGGAGAAGAAGGACTTCCCGAACGTCCAGAAATTCGTCAGGAACTGCCACGCCCACGGCGTCAAGGCGCTTGCCTACGTGCAGTTCAGCACCCTGTACCCCGAGGTCATGCGGCATGAGAACCCCGACATCGACAGCTGGGCCAGCATAGACTACATGGGACGCAAGAACCTCTACGGCGGCTACAACGGACAGTACTTCCGCTGGGCGCCATGCATCACCTGCCGCGAATGGGAAGAGTACATCAAGCGGATGTGCACCATCGCCCTCACGGACGGCGGATTCGACGGCATCATGTTTGACAACGTATTCGACTATCCGTGCTACTGCGAAAGGTGCCTGAAGGAATTTCGCGCCTACCTCGCAAAGATAGAGAATCCCGAGAAGAGGTTTGGGTTCGACGATCTCTCCTTCATGCTGCTGCCGAGGCTCGAGATGTCGCGCCTGCCGAAGATGGACTTCAAGGATCCCGTGCTTCAGACCTGGACGTTGTGGCGCTGCGGCGTGATGAACGGCGTGATGCAGCGTTTCCGCGCGCACATCAAGAGCGTGAAGCCTGACGCGATCGTTTCCGGCAACCCGTCGCCGTACAGGAGCAGGGCTCGCTTTGCGCAACATGCGCAGAACATGGCGGAGCTGTGCCATGCGTTCGACTTCATCATCATGCAGAACGCGAACTTCCCTGAGGTGAGGGCGGATGGTTCCATCGCCAACCGCGTGCGCGACCTGAAGTACGCGCAGGACATGGGCCAGCGCATAGTCGCCCTCTGCGACACCGATACCAAGATCATCCCAGAGCGCGAGGCGAAGTTCATGCTGCCGCTCGTGGAGGACGTCGTCTATGGCGGCATCCCCACGGACCGCACGATCATCGCACCGTCCCCCGAGCCCGGCTTCGTCAACCGCGAGGCGTACGAAAGGCGCAAGAAGCTGCATGTGCGCTTCAATTCGTTCGTCGCCTCGCATCGCGACGCGCTTGGTTCGCCTACCGACCATTCTGTGCGCATCTTCTACCCTGAACGCGAGGTGCTCTTCTCCGAGCCGACGCACCAGGGCGTCGCCGCCGCCGAGGAGATATTCCTGCGCAACCGCGTGCCGTACGGCTACTTCGTGGCGTATCCGGACAAGGCCATCGAAGTCCCATCCGGGACGGAGGTGATCGTGGTGCCGGGACTTGTCTCGCTTTCCGATGCGCAGATAGATTTCCTGGTCGACTGGGCGAAGAAGGGCGGCCGTCTCGTGGTCACCGGCGATGCCGGCCGCTACGACGACTGGAACGCCCAGCGGCGCGTGAACGGATTCCTGCCCAGGCTTGCCGGGCTAGCGAACGTGTCCGTGCGGAAGCAGTCCGACATGATCGCCAACGCCAATTTGAACTGGCGTTACGTGGTCCCGCCGCCGAAGGATGGCGGCAAGGCACTCATGGCTGATCTGGCGGCGGTGGGATGGAAGGCTCCTGTCCGTTTCGAGGGACTTCCGCCGCATATTTTCGCGGAGTATCGCCGCATGCCTTCCGGTTCCCTGGCCGTGCATCTCGTGAACTACGACCCTGCCCATCCGGTCAAGGGGGCGCGGATCATGCTGCAGTCCGGCAGGTCCGCCACCGCCGAGGAACCGTTCGGCGCGGACCCCTCCGCGCGCCCGCTTCCCGGAGACGGCACGCTGCCGCCATTTGCTGAATACTTGCTGGTCGTGGTGAAATAAATCGCGGCCGGAGGCTGGCGGGTTGCCATGCCACGGCCAATATGGTATCATAGGCGACATGGAAAACAGCACAAGTTGTACACGGCGGCATTTTCTAGCCGGAGCCTCCGCAGTATGTGCATCGGCGGCCGTTGCCGCCGGACGCAATTCAACCTTCGTGGCGACGGCGCCCCTGGATGAGCACCTGACGCTTGTATTGTCAGGGCTGCCGCAGGTCGGCGATGCAACAGGCGCGGTGGAGATGCGCGCCCGGATAGACGCGATACTGTCGCTCTCGCCGCTTCCACGCAGGGTATTGGCGCTTGGCGGTCCCACGTCGCATCTCGCACCGCTGGCGGCGGCCGGCATGGATGTCCTTGGATGTGATGATGCGACCGGGCACCGCTTCGTGGAAACTCCCGATTGCGATTTCCTGCTCCTGGATCCCGGCGCCGGAGAACGCTCCGCGCAGGAGATCCTTGCCCGCAGATCATCTGTACGCCCCTTGTTCGTGTGCTCACGCAGGATGCCTTCGGGTTCGCTTCTTGCCAGGGTACCGCGTCTGGCGGGCGTTCTGCATGTGCGGGACAACCGCTGGCAGGCTACGTGCGAGATGATGGAAGGCGGCATGTGCAGCGCGCTGGCGCTGCCGTCCTGCGGACAGTGTGGTGACCTGGGCTACGTGCTGTTGCGCTCCGGGGCGCATGCCGCCGTGGCGTCGCTGCACCAGGACGGTTTCCGTCCGGCGCCCGGCCAGGCGTCATCGGCGGACTGGCGTGCCATGGCTGCCGCCAACAGCGGGGCCTGCTGCCGCTTCGCGTGGGCAGCGGAAGGATCGTTCAACGCATAGTTCAAAGGAGAAGGAAATGACCTATAGGCTTGCAATTGACATCGGGGCATCCTCCGGACGGCACATCCTCGGACATATCGAGGACGGCCGCATCGTGCTGGAGGAGATCTACCGCTTCGACAATTCGCAGATCCGCCGTGGCGGCCACGACTGCTGGGACCATGAGGCGCTGGTGCGCCATGTCGTCGCCGGCATCAAGGCGTGCGCGGCGGCGGGCAAGATACCCTCGACGATAGGCATAGACACGTGGGGGGTGGATTTCATCCTTCTCGACGACGCCCTCAACCCGTGCTCCGACATGGTAGCATACCGCGATGCGCGTACGGACGGCATGGATGCCGAGGTCGAGAAGACGCTGCCTTTCGCCGAGCACTACGCGCGCACCGGAATCCAGAAGGCCATCTTCAACACGGTCTACCAGCTTGCCGCCCTCAAGCGGGAGCATCCAGAACAGCTGGAGAAGGCGGCGCATTTCCTGATGGTGCCGGACTACCTCAACTTCCGCCTCACCGGAAGGATCGCAAACGAATACACCGATGCAACCACGACGGCGCTCGTCAACGCCCGGGAAAAGACGTGGGATGCGGCGGTGCTGGAGCGTCTCGGCCTGCCGAGGCGTATCTTCGGGGAACTGTCGATGCCCGGCACGGCGCTCGGTGGTCTTTCGCCGGAGGTACGCGACGAGGTCGGTTTCGATGCCACAGTGGTGTTGCCGGCCGCGCACGATACGGGCAGCGCCTATCTCGCCGTGCCCGCGCGCGATGACCGGGCGGTATATCTTTCCAGCGGCACATGGTCGATCGTCGGCGTGGAGAATACGGAACCGATCGCGACGCCCGAGTCCTGCGCGGCGAACTTCTCCAACGAAGGTGGCGCGTGGTACCGTTTCCGTTTTCTCAAGAACATCATGGGGCTGTGGATGATGCAGTCCGTAAGGCGCGAGCTGAACGGGGTGGAATATGTGGAGGGCAAGGGGCGCGCCGCCACGGAGAAGGCGCTCTCCGGCCTGGGTGGACTTAAGGCCCCTGGCGAGAAGTGGAGCTTCCCGGATCTCATCGAGGCGGCGAAGGGCGCGGTGTCCTTCACCAGCGTAGTAGATGCCGCCGACAGGCGGTTCTTCGCGCCGGAGTCGATGGCGGGCGCGATCTGCGCGGCGTGCGCCGAGAGCGGACAGGTCGTGCCGTCGACCGTGGGCGAGCTGGTGCAGTGCATCTACCTTTCGCTTGCGGCGAGCTACGCGAAGGAGGTGAGGCTGCTCGCCGGCATCACGGGCAAGGACTACACGTCGCTGAACATCGTTGGCGGCGGCTGCCAGGACGCATATCTCAACGCCCTCACGGCGAAGGCAACCGGCCTTGAGGTGTTCGCGGGACCGGTGGAGGGAACGTCCATAGGCAACCTAATCGTTCAGTTCATCCATGGCGGCGAGTTCGCTGATCTCGCTGCTGCCCGCGCGGCCGTGGCGAAATCCCTGTCTTAGCCATGACGTGCTGTGGAGGATAACTGCAGAATGACCTTTGCCGCAGGACATAAGATCGGTGCATACCGGATAATCCGCCTTCTTGGTGAGGGCGGAATGGGCGCTGTCTATGAGGTCGAGCACGAACAGCTCGGCGTTCACTTTGCGCTGAAGTCCTTCACGCTCGAGGATGGACATGTCGATGTGTTGAAAAACAAGTTCCTGGCCGAAGGAAAGATCCTCGCGCGTCTTCATGACCCGCACCTCGTGAGGGTTTTCGACCTGAACTTCGACGAAGCGACCGGCACACCGTATTTCGTGATGGATCTTGTATTGTCCGAGGGCGGCAAACCGCGCACGCTCTTGGACGTCAAGACTGCGGAGCTCGACGAGGACTGCGTCCTTGGGTGGTTTGCAGATCTCGCCTCCGCCCTCGACTACATTCACGAGCAGGGTATCGTCCACCGCGATATCAAGCTGGGCAACGTCCTCCTTTCTTCGGACGGGCACGTTGTTCTTTCCGATTTCGGCATTTCACGCATTTTCTCGGAACGTCTGCGCTCCGACGTCAAGGCCGTCACCACGATTGCGTCGGACGCCGCGACGGCAGCTCGCCTCGTGATGGGGACGCAGGGCTATATGGCGCCCGAAGTCGTCTGGGGCGGAGAAGCGACGCCTGCGTCGGACTCGTACTCGCTGGGCGTCATGTTCGTCTATCTGCTGACGGGAATCTGGTATACGCCTTGTTCCAAGGTGTTTAAGCTGCTGGAGACGCTTGAATATCGTTGGATAGACGTTCTGCCGCGTCTCCTATCCGTGAATCCGGATGAGCGTCCGACGAACCTCTCGGAGCTCGTGGAAACGCTTAAGGGCGCCCCCGTCGCCGAGCCGGAGAAGGCGGAGACGCCGGAAACGCCGCCGCGCCAGAAACGCCGTGTTGTGCTGGCGCTTGCGGGGGCTGCTATTCTCATCGCCGCCGTCGCTGGCTACTTTGTATTCTCCCGCCCTCCCGCGCCTTCCGCAACCGACGATTTTGACGCGGCTTTCAGCCTTCGCGGTATCTACGAGGAACCTCGGCAATGAGTCTCTTTCCTCTGACGTCTTTGACATTGCTTCAGAAGCTGGCAGTCGAGAAGACGGGCGGAAACGAGGCCTCGTGGGTGCGCTTCTTCAATCTCTACACGCCGGCAATCCGTCGGTTCGTGGAGTGGAATGACCATGTGCACGATCCGGACGATGTGGTTCAGGAGGTTTACCTCAAGCTGGTCGATATCATCCGCTCCGGGAAGTACAATCCCGACAAGGCGCGGTTTAGGACGTTCCTTGCGCTCTTGATACGCCGTCAGCTGATTACACTTTACCGGCAGGATCAGGCTAGGCATGTCGCCGACTGCTGCTCAATCGACGATCTGGCTGAAGAACTGGCCGTCCCGTCAGAACAACAGGATCAAGTCGACTTGAGCTGGGCAAAGGCCAAACATGAGGCGGCGGTCGAACATGTCCTTACAAAAGTGGCGATGAAGCAGCAGTCCAGGGACATTTATCGCGCATACGTGATGGAAAACCGTCCGATAGATGAGATTTCTGCGACTTTCGGCGTTTCGTCCGATATCATCTACAAGGTCAAGAACCGTGTAAGCAAGATGATCGAGGCGGTCGAAATGGAATACGCCGAATAAAAAATCTGATTTTCACGTGGGAGATTTGCCCGCGCCGTGCGTATAGTGTCAGTGAACGCAGCAAGCGTTCGCAAGGAGTAAAAAATGAAAGTGACACTAGTATCCATCGTAAGTTCTTGGCTTTGCGCCACGGGTGTGGCCGTAATTTCAAGTTATTGCATCATGACCCATAGCAATGGCACGGTAGCCGACCAGAAGAAGGTGGCGCAAATCGCCAAACGCATTTCCAAGCGCGGCACGGTTCCTGAGTACAAGTCGACGAACAGGCATTCGTCTGCCGTCAAGAAGACGACGACGGCAAAGGTGGTGAAGGAGATCAAGATTCCGAAATTTGTAGATAATCCGATTTACACTCCGTTCACGAATGCGCTGAACAAACTGACAGAAGATGTGGCGGAGATCGCGAAAGATGGAAGAGGCAAGCTTGAGAACGGCTTTGTCCTGATGAACAAAGATGGTAAGCCGACGCTCAAGTTCCCGAAGGAATATACGAATGTTGGCATTGGGGGCGTGGCGATAGGCGATGAATTGAAGCGCGCTTTATTCTTGGCTCATCGGAAAAGAATTGATGGTACGGATCAGCACAAGATTGATGAAGTGACACTTGATTGGTATAGGCGTCTTGACGAGCCTGAGTTCTATTGTACAAAGGTAATGTATTCAGTACTTCCCTCGACCAGGCAGGTTGATGCCATCCGGATGCATGGAGACCTTTGCGTTGGAGATGTATCGAAGGCGAACAAGATGGTCAGGGAGATTACTGACTGGATGAAGGAGGAATACGGCGCGGTCGAACGCCGCGCAGATGTCCCGGCCGATATGCTCGCCCTGAAGAAGTTCAGGATCGGGAAGGGGATGGATGTCGAGATTGCAGTGCAATGGAAGTCCCAGCGGACGGCCGAGGGGAGCGATGCCAATATCGACATCAGCTTTATGACGAGCGAACTGGTCGAGGACAAGCGTTTTGAGCACCAGGAACTGGGAAAGGCTGCGGACAAGGCGCGAATCAGCGAGTACAAGAAATCCGGCGTCAACTACTTCACCATCCGTCCTCGTGTGAAGGAAGACGAAGTCAAGCGGAAAGTGGTGTACTGATCAATCGTCCGTACTTGCGGAACATGGTCTAAATCTGAAATCGCCGCGCTGCAACGCTTGCTTCCCTAGCCCGACCGCTTGCCTGCACCATTGAGGACTTGATGGAATGAGGACATGAAAATCATCCGAGAAAAATCTGATTTTCACGCGGGAGATTTGGCTGTGCCGTGCGTATAGTGTCAGTGAACGCAGGAAGCGTTCGCAAGGAGTAAAAAATGAAAAAACAAGAAAGGTCGAATAACATGAAAACAACTTGGAAGTTTTCCATCTTTACGATGATGATTATGGCAATGGCTGTTGCCTTTGCAGGTACGACGCGAAAGACGTCATCCATGATCCCCACCCCTGACGCGACCAAGAAGGAGCAGAGGGAGAAGGGTTTGTATATGATTGTCGATCTGTCGAAGACCGGCAAAAGGGCTATAACTTATCTTGATGAGGCGCCGAAGAACGGATGGAGCGATGAATACAGGACGAAGAAGATTGCCTTGCGCAAGATCGCTCCCGGATCGTTCGAGTATCTGCCGGGCAAGTCCTTCAAGATAACCAAGCCGTTCTACATCGGCGTCTTCGAGGTGACGCAGAAGCAGTACGCGATGATCATGAAGACGAACCCCTCCGCCGCGTTCGCGCATAACACC
>JAFXTB010000061.1 GCA_017525225.1 Kiritimatiellia bacterium | reverse complement strand
GGCCAGCCGCGCCGCCTTGAAGCGGTGGCGGACGGCCAGCCGCTATTTCCCGTACTTACCGCCTCTCCGCCGGAATGGCTGAATGTTCGCCGATGCGATCTCATACGCCTTACCGGACGCGGCCTCGACAGCCACGGCGAATCGTTCGACGTCCGCACTACCTCCGATGCCATCGCCATACGGTTCAGGTGATCCCACCCTTGAGATCCGCTACTTCGCCCCGCCGACCGTCGTCGAGATCAGGTGACATCCTGGGTGATAAAACGGGTCACCTGTTTTATCAATCAGTCCTGGGGTCAGGGGGTACGGGTTGTAATGGCCGCATTGTATACTTTTGGATAGGAACTATCATTATTTATTGGTTGAAAGGTGTGGAAATGTTGGTGAGGAAGGGGGTACGGGTTGAAAATATGTAAGGAATCGTGGTTTGGCACGTTATGTGCTATGGTGATGGCGTCAGGCCTTGTTTCACCCATGGCGATGCCGAGGGGGCGTTCGGCCCATTGCCATGTCTGCGGCTTTGTACGCTTGACATTCGGCGGCAAATAGTCCATAATCCTCACCACGCAGGCACATGAAAGGATTGTTGACATGCAGAACCAGGAAGTATACGATTCGGTAGTCTCGAAGTTCGAGAAGCGCTTTGGCTCCCGCCCCGCAGCCACGGCGTACGCGCCAGGGCGCATCGAGGTGCTGGGCAACCACACCGACTACAACGAGGGCTTCGTCTTCTCGGCGGCCATCGACCAGGGTACGTTCTTCGCCGCTTCGCCGGCAGAGGGCACGCTATGCACGATCGTCGCGGGGAACCTCGACAGGGAGGTTTCGTTCGACATTGCCGACGTCAGGCCGCAGAAGGAGGATTCCTGGCAGAACTACGTCTCCGGCACGTTCAACTGGCTCTTCGACGGCGAACCTGCGAAGGCCGGGCGCGGCTTCAACGCCGTGTTCGAGGGCAACATCCCGCTCGGCGCCGGTCTTTCGTCCTCGGCGGCCCTTGAGATGGCCACGGTGCTCGCGCTCGCGAAGATATACGGTGTGGAGAAGGATGCCACCACGCTTGCGAAGATCGGCCAGAAGGCGGAGCACACCTTCGCCGGCTGCCCCTGCGGCCTGCTCGACCAGGCGTCGTCGCTCTACGGCAAGGCAGGCGCGCTCGTGAAGAGCGACTTCCGCTACTGCCGCTTCGAGACCGTGGACATGGGCGGTTCCGTGGCATTCATGATGGTGAAGTCCAACGCCAAGCACGAGCTGGTGGATGGCGCGTACGCCAGCCGCCGCCAGGCGTGCGAGGAGGCGGCGAAGTTCTTCGCGGGGGTGCTCAAGCATCCCGTTACGCATCTGCGCGACGTATCCTGCGCGGAATGGATCCTCTACGGAGGCGGGCTCCCCGAGACGATCGCGAAGCGCGCGGTGCATCCGATCGGCGAGGACGAGCGCGTGCTGCTGGGTGCGAGCCTTCTGGAGAAGGGTGATCTCGCGGGATTCGGCGCGCTCATGTTCGACTCGCACGAATCCTCGCGCAAATGGTTCGAGAACTCCTGTCCGGAGCTCGATACCATCGTCGACATCGCCAAGACCCTGCCGGACGTGCTGGGCGCCCGCCTCTCGGGCGGCGGATTCGGCGGCAGCTGCTGCCTGCTGGTGAAGCCTGATGCGGCCGACGGGATCGCCGCCGCGATCACGCAGGCGTACCGCAAGGTCTACGGCGACGAACCGACCTGCAGGCTTGTCAAGCCCTCCGATGGCGCACACCTCGTGGGGTGACGCCCTCCATGAAGGAGATACTCACCGTCCTAGTGACCGTGGCCGGAGGCCTCGGCGTGTTCCTGCTGGGCATGAAGCACCTTTCAGAAGGTCTTCAGGCGGTAGGAGGCCGGAGCCTCCGCAAGTTCATGGGGCTGGCCACGACGCACCGGATGGCGGGCGTGGGGACGGGCATAGTCTCCACGCTGATCGTACAGTCGTCCTCGATCATAACGGTGATGCTGGTCGGCTTCGTGTCGTCCGGCATGATGACGCTGCAGCAGGCGATCAACGTGATCATCGGCGCCAACATCGGCACGACGGGTACCGTATGGATCGTCGCCTTCGCGCCTTCGCCGGAGATACTCGGGCTGATAGGCCTTTCGCTTGGCGGCATACTCTACTTCTTCCTGCGCAGCGAGCGGCTCCACAACCTCGGGCTGGCCGTGCTGGGCCTGGGGCTGGTGTTCCTCGGCCTCTACTTCATGGCCAAGGGCGTCACCCCCATCCGCCACAACCCCGACATCCAGGCGGCATTCACCAGGATGGGCGCCACGAATCTAGGCGAGGTTGCGCTGGTGGCGTTGGTGGCGGCGCTCTTCACGGCGGTCATCCAGAGTTCCGCAGCCTCCATCGCCATAGCCATGACGCTTGCGGCGCAGCAGCTCATCACCTACGAGATGGCGATCTCCGTGCTGCTGGGTGCGAACGTCGGCACCACGATGACCGCCTGGCTGGCGGCCATCGGCGGCTCGGCCGAGGCCCGGCGCACCGCCCTTGCGCACACGTTGTCGAACGTCGTCGGCTCGCTGGTGTTCCTGCCATTCGTGCTGCCGGCGCTCGTGCCCATGGGCAAGGCGCTCTTCCCGAACTGGAACGCCGTCACCGATACGGCCAAGGGCCCGATGCTGCTGGGCATAATGGCGCCCATCGCGGTCACGGACACCGTGTTCTCCGTTCTGCGGGGCGTGCTGACCTTCCCTTTCGTGAAGCCCTTCGCGCGACTCATCGAGCTGATGGTCCCCTCCACCGGCGAACAGCCGCATCTGAGCACGCTCAAGCTGGGCGTGCACCTGTCGCCGGTCATCGCCTGCGACCAGGCGCTGGTCGAGGTGCAGTTCATGCGCGACAGCAACCTCGACCTTCTCGGGTGCGCGCGGCGCGTGCTGACCGGCGAGGCCGACGAGGACGACGAAAGGCACATCCTCCACCGGGAGGACATCCTCGACAACGTGCAGCGCGAAGTGACGGAGTTCCTGGGGCAGGTGATGGTCAAGCGGCTGCCTGCGGACGTGGCGGAGCGCTCGCGGCGCCTGCTGCGCCTCACCGACGAGCTGGAGTCCGTGTCCGACGAGGCCGCCACGATCCTGAAGGTGACGCGCAGGCTGCGGTCCAACGGACAGGAGTTCTCCGACGTCTCGCGCGCCGTGCTGCTCAAGGTGCACGACCGCGTGGCGGCGTTCGCCGGCAAGGTGTCGCCCTGGCTCGTCTCCCCAAGGCCCGCGATAGACATCGAGCAGGTGCAGGCAGAGTCGAGCGAGATCCACGACTTCGTGCGCGAATGCCGCCGGACGCAGCTGGGGCGCGTAGGGCCGGACGATCCCAATTCGCCGATGCGCGTGCTGGTGGAGCTTGACATCATCAACGCCTACGAGCGCGTGCGCGCCTACTACCTCAACATCGCCGAGACCCTCGCCGGCGGCAAGAGGTAGATGCCCCGCGCCGAAGATTTTGGTATAATCTACCCACACGAACCCGAAAGGAAAGCAATGGACATATTCAAGACCGCCGAAGGCGAGCAGGGCCTCTCCAACGAGGAGATCGCCGCGCTGCTCGAGAAGTCGCTCGAAGGCCGCACGCTGCGCAACGTGCTGGTGATCCCCCCTGACTTCACGCGCTACCACTCCAACGCCGGCTTCATCACGCAGACATACTGGCGGCTGCTGACGGCGCGGGGGGTGAACGTGGACGTCATGCCTGCGCTGGGGACGCACGTGCCCGTGTCGGAGTCGCAGTGGAAGACCATGTTCGGCGACATCCCCTACGACCGGATGATCGTGCACAACTGGCGCACGGACGTCGTCAAGCTCGGCGAGGTGCCGGCGGACGCGGTGAAGGACATATCCGAAGGGCTCTGGACCGATCCCGTTGCGGTGGAGGTCAACCGCCGGATCATGGACGAACGCTACGATCTCATCATCTCGCCCGGACAGGTCGTGCCGCACGAGGTGATCGGCATGGCCAACCACGCCAAGAACCTGTTCGTGGGATGCGGCGGGGCGGACATGATCAACAAGTCGCACATGATAGGCGCGGTCTGCGGCATGGAGAAGGCCATGGGCCGGGACCATACGCCGGTGAGGCGGCTCTTCGACTATGCGTTCGACCATTTCGTGGCGCAGCGCCCGATACTCTGGGTGCTCACTGTCAACACCGCCCCCGGCGGCAAGATCCGCTCGCACGGCCTTTTCATCGGCGAAGGGCGCAACTGCCTGACCGAAGCCGTCAAGCTCGCGCAGCAGAAGAACATCGACTATGTGGAGCACGGCATCAGGAAGTGCGTGGTGTACCTGGATCCGTCCGAGTTCACGTCCACATGGCTCGGCAACAAGTCCATCTACCGCACGCGCATGGCCATGGCCGACGGCGGCGAGCTGATAGTGCTGGCGCCCGGCGTGCACCAGTTCGGCGAGGACAAGGCGGTGGACGCGCTCATCCGCAAGTACGGCTACCGCGGCCGCCTCCATACGCTAGAGGTGTTCAAACGCCCGGATGCCGACGATCTGCGCGCCAACATGGGCGCCGCCGCGCACCTGATCCACGGTTCCTCGGACGGCCGTTTCTCCATCACCTACTGCGTGAAGAACATCACGAAGGAGGAGGTGGAGGGTGTCGGATTCAAGGCGGCGGACTATGACGAAATGGTGGCGAAGTACGACCCCGGCAAGCTGCAGTACGGCTACAACACCGTGGACGGCGAGGAGATCTACTTCATACCGAACCCGGCCCTGGGACTCTGGATCAACAGGGAGCGATTCCAGGGTTGAGGCATTGCGCCGCAGGGGACAGCGACCCATGCCTGATTGCGACATAAGCTCGTTCGCGAGGCTCGACTTCGACCGCAAGGCCCGCACCGGCTTCGGGGAGACGGTCTTCGGCGAAGGCAAGACCCCCGAGCAGCTCAGACGCATCTTCCTCGCATTCAAGGCCGCCCGCCAGAGCGCGCTGGCGACGCGGTGTACCGCGGAGCAGGCTGATTACCTCGCCGCGGCCGGAGTTGCCTGCACCTGGGACCCCGTCTCGCGAACGATAGTCTTGAAGGGGCGGCCGAACCGTAGGATCAAGGGGCTTGTGGCCGTGTGTACCGGGGGTACGGCGGACATCCCGATCGCCGAGGAGGCGGCAAGGACGGTCGAGTTCTTCGGTGCAGAGGCCCTTCGCCTCTATGACGTGGGCATCGCGGGACTGCACCGGCTTCTGGGCAGGCTGGACGACATCCGCCGGGCCGACGTGGTGATAGCCGTCGCCGGGATGGAGGGCGCCCTTGGCAGCGTCATAGCCGGGCTCGTGGGTGCACCCGTCGTGGCCGTGCCGACATCCGTAGGCTATGGCGCCGGGGCGGGAGGCCTTGCGCCGCTACTGTCGATGCTGAACTCGTGCGCGGAAGGTCTTTCGGTAGTGAACATCGACAACGGCTTCGGCGCGGCCGTATGCGCCTGCCGCATGCTCCGGATGCGTCCGCGCGCGAAGTAAGGATGCCGTGCCCGAAACGTTCGTAGCGGGCTTCTCATCCAGGGACTCGTCCACATCCATCGCGCATACTGCCTCGCTTCCCGCCCGGACTGCTCCGACTGCCCCCTCGGCACCGCTTGAGCGTGGGTGCGGTTACTCTCGCGACGCTTGAGAAATCGAATCATGGAGCCAATCGCAAATTCGAACAGCGATTCATCATAGTGAATATTTACTGCTTTTTATTCTTGCAAGTTGTCCCAAAAAGGAGTATTATTCATTCTAATGAACAAAGCGGAGATAGGAAAGGCAATTGCCGAGAGGCGTGATACGCTTGACATAACGCAAGCCAGACTTGCGAAGTTGAGCGGCATCTCGGTTCATACCCTTTCCAATCTAGAGACGGGCGAGGGGAATGTTACGCTTGACACGCTTCTCAAGGTGACGGACATTGTCGGATTCAAGGTGGTGGTTGGCGTATGAAACGCGGGATTGTATATTATCGCGATATTCCGGCGGGTGAGCTTGTCAAGGATGACGAAGGATATCTTTTCCGCTACGATCCGCTTTATTTCGCCGATTCTTCGATGCCTGACATATCCGCGACGCTTCCGAAGACGCAGCGCGAGTACCGGTCGAAGACGCTTTTCTCGTTTTTCTTCGGGTTGCTCGCCGAGGGACCGCAGAAGGAACGTCAGTGTCGCGAACTCCACATCGACGCGAACGACCATTTCACGAGGCTTCTTGAGACTAGCGCATACGGCGCGATAGGAGCGGTGTATGTTAAGGCTTGATTTTTCCGTGTCCGACCTGAATCTTGCCGGGAACAGGGCGAAAACGCGACGCGCATCCATATCCGGCGTGCAGGACAAGGTTCAACTGAAACGCGTGCGCGGTGGTTTCGCCGTCGTCGAATCTGGTGGCGACTATATTCTCAAGCCCGTTCCCCGCAATACATACGCGGAACTTGCGGCGGACATTCCCGCGAACGAGGCCGTCACCATGGACATCGCGGAGAAGGTGTTTGGAATAAAGACGGCGGAACATGAACTTGTGGAGATGAAGGATGGCGAATATGCATACCTTACGCGGCGTTTCGACCGGCACCATGGCGTCAGCGTGCAGCAGGAGGATTTCTGCCAGCTTGCGGGACGGACATCCGAGACGCATGGGGAAAACTACAAATACGATTCAAGCTATGAGGAACTGGCCGGGTTGATGCGCAGATTCTGTCCCGCGTGGGCGGTCGAGAATCCAAAGGTGTTCTTCCTGATCCTCTTCAACTACGTGTTCGCCAATGGCGACGCGCACCTCAAGAACTTTTCGCTTTACAGGAGCGGGCAGGGTGACTACATACTTACGCCGGCGTATGATCTGCTGAATACGGCGGTGCATTTTCCGAACGAACCTACTGCGACAGGACTGGATTTCTTCGCAGATGGACGTTTCACTCCAGCTTATGAAATCCTCGGCTTCTATTCATCGGCGGACTTCATCGAACTGGGTGTCGCATTCGGGGTGGCTGAAAGCGAAGTACGCGATCTTGCGGAGAAGTTTATTGCTCGCAGGGACATGGTAGAGCGGATGGTCGTCGAATCCATGATGTCAACCGAGGCGAAATCGCGCTATCTCGCCAAATTCGCCGACCGCCTCCGCGCCATATCGCAATGACCGAGTTTTTTTGAACATTCCGTATTTTTTCCCTTTTTTTCGCGTACCACTTGCCATATGTGCCGGAACATGGTATCATATTGCCATCTTGACCCAAGTTGGGATATTCGAGAAGCGGAGCAAGTTCTTCGCCTTAAGTGACGAGGGCAAGGGCGCATCTCCTATGAGAACAGATGTCAATAGGCAAAATCGCTTTGGCGATTTCCACATTTCCCGCCCGGGTTGCTTGATGCATGTCTTTCTCCTATGCGCAGTGTCGGCACTGTCGTCCGCCTGCATTCTATAATCCAT
>JAFXTB010000060.1 GCA_017525225.1 Kiritimatiellia bacterium | reverse complement strand
TCCTCACCTCAGATGGGAATCCGTTCCAAAGTCGGCAAACGGGCACGGGCGAGTTAGCCCGTGCGCCAAAGGCAAGTTGTTTCAAATAGTTGTTTCCAAACATCAGAAGGCTCTGCGGTGAATTACGCAGATGCGCCCGGATTACGGCCGTCCGGTCTTGAAGTATTCCTCGATCTCCTCGAGCGTACGGCCCTTCGTCTCGGGCAGGAGGAACGCCGCCGTCAGGAAGTAGAGGAACGCCGCAAACGCGAGGCAGTAGAACACCACCGAGTACCCGCACGCCTTCTGCCAGGGCAGGAAGGCATCGGCGATGGCGAAGGCGACCATCTGGTTCACGAAAAGCGCTATGGCCATCCCGTTCGCGCGTATGCGCCCAGGCATGAGCTCGGAGAGGGCGAGCCACACCACCACCCCCGGGCCTATCGAGAAGGATGCGACGAAAAGCGCAATCCCCGCGACGGTCGTCCAGCCAGCTACGGCTCCCGTCATTCCGCGTTCGATGAAAAGGAACATCGTCGCGACGCCCGCCAGCGCTATGACCATGCCCATCGTGCCGATCTTGAGAAGCGTCTTGCGTCCACTCCTGTCGACAAGCCACAGGGCAAGCGCGGTGATCGGGATCGGAACGAGCCACACGATGAAGTTGGCCGCGTTGGCCGTGGCCTGGGAAAGCCCCGCCTTCATGAACATCGGAATCGAGAAATACTGGATCGCGTTGAACCCGATCGCCTGGTTGCAGATGAGAACGGCGAGCGAGATCGAGAACGGCAGCACGTACTTGCGCTGGAAGATGGAATCGCCCTTCGCGGCCGCCTTGAGCGCCGCCTTCTCCGCCGCCTCGGCCTCGTCGGCCGCGACCATCTCGGACAGGATCTCCTTGGCCTTCGCCTCGCCGTTGTTCGCGGCGAGCGCCTCCAGCGCCTCGTCCTTGCGTCCGCGTCTGTACAGCCAGCGCGGGGATTCCTTGAGGCCGAGCGCACCGAGGAAGAAGAGGACGGCCGGAACCGCGCTCGACCAGAAGATCGTCTTCCATGCGAGCGATTTCCGGGCGGCGGAGACGGCGGCATCGTCCGCGGCGCCTATCGCATGCACCACGACGAGTCCCACGATCGAGCAGAACGTGATGCCTATGAAATCGAGGAGCTGGAACATCCCCGCCCCCTTGCCGCGGCTGTTCGCGTCAAGGCACTCGGCGAGATACATCGGCACCACCACGCCTATGACCCCCGCCGCCACGCCCTGCATCGCGCGCCCGACGAAGAACATCGGATAGTTCCCCTCGAAGAGGCATATCGGCAGGCACGCGAGCGCGGCCACCGCCGCCGAGGCGAGCATCATCATCTTGCGCCCGAACTTCTCGGTGAGCCAACCCGCCGCGAGGCACGCGATGGCCGCACACATGACGACCGCGCTTGAAAGGTGCGACACCTGCGCCGTCGTGAACAGCCCGAGCGAACCGGGGTTCTCGTCTACAGGGCCGATGTACGGCAGCGCGGGACCTATTATCGTGCCGCCGAAATCGAACAGCAACCCGCCGCATCCGGCGATCACCAGCAGATATAGCGCGTAGCGTTTGACCTTGTCCACCATATCCCCACCTTCCGTATGCGTCTAGCGCATGATGATAGTGGTGCCGGCCTGGCCACGCACCCAGAGTTCACCATCGCCCGACACGACGTCCGGAGCACTTGCGGCGGTATAGCGTCCGTTCCCGCGCTCCACCCCGTTCACGAAGAGCGATCCCACGCGCTGGGTCACGCCGGCGGCGATGGTCACAAGCGCCCCGCCGTCCAGCGAAAGCGCCGCCTTCTTGTGCAATGTATTCGCGGCCGCGATGGAAAGATGCGTCGAGGCGCCGGAGACCACGATGTTCGTGGCGCCGCGCCAGGAGCCCGTATCCGAGAAGTTGATTCCGCCGCCGCGGAGCGTCACATTGCCCACGGCGGTCCAGTCGTTCGTCACCCCCATCGCCTTCGTGCCGTCCATCACTAGGTTGATGTTGCCCGATACCGTGCCCATCTGCTTCCAGTTGGCCTCCTCCGTCTGGTTGATGTAGAGCGTCGCCGCCCGCGCCACGGAGTTCGTGATGTATACCACCCTGCCGCCGGAATGGCGCAGATAGAGTCCGCCGATGCGCTGGGACGTTCCTTCCATGTCC
Source organism: Kiritimatiellia bacterium (assembly GCA_017525225.1). Lineage (GTDB taxonomy): Bacteria > Verrucomicrobiota > Kiritimatiellia > RFP12 > UBA1067 > RGIG6720. The sequence continues at coordinate 5,861 of JAFXTB010000060.1, read as the reverse complement.
AGGTACGAGTTGTTGCCGATATAGAGGGGCATGTCGCTCTTGTCGAACGCCCAGTCCACCTTGCAACGGATGTTGGCGGTGTTCCAGAAGGTCATGCTCTGGGAATTGAAGTTCTGGCCTCCAAGACGCAGGAAGGAGTTGCTCTGCACTGCGAACACCACGTCGCCGTAGTCGCCGTCTGACGTGACAGTGCCTTCCGAAGCCCTTATCTGGTTGGAGGATATCCAGGGCTTGTTGGTGATTATCAGCTCGGAGCGCCGCCCCGCCGATGCATTGGCCCCGGTAAGAGCGAGGCGAATGCCGGTATTGCCGCTCACGCCGCCTGCGAGATGCAGATGGGCACCCTCGCCGACAATGAACATCTTGGTCTCGCCGGTATCCTTGTATGTGACGGGGGCGCGTATGAACGCATCGCCATTGCGGACTGAGGTAGCAATCGGCACGTAGGGATTGCCCGGCACCGAGACCACCTCTATGGGCTTGAACACTTCGCACGGCCTGCCGAATGCCGTCTGCACCCGGATGCCGCCGCTTGTGTCGACCCTGATCACGCCGTTCGATCCTGTCGGGTTCCGTCCGCCTAGCCACAGCAAGGCTTGATTCTTCACGATGATGTCGCCGTAGAACTCGCCGTCCGCCCCGTTGAGATACGCATATCCTGCGCCGCCACAGCCATCGATGGTGAGCGTGTGGTGCGAGTTCGGGTCGGACATGAGCTTCTTGTCAATGGCGAACTTGCGGCCGTCCGGAACCGACCAGGTCTGGCTGTTTTCAAGATAGAGCGGCACATGGACGTAGAACACTCCCGTTCCTGCGGAGGAATCTACCGTCACGCCGCCCGCGCCCAGCCGGAGCAGGTCCGACGGCGAGGAATAGGCGGAATTGATCTCGAATGCTACCGATGTGGTGAATCTCATTCCGTTCAGATATTGCGCGCCGGGGACCAGCGCCTGGGCGCCGGCCGTCGCGAACGAAGCTATCGTCGTGCCGTTGGTGAGGTCCGGCCGTTCGTCGCCCTGCCAGTTCCCCGGCGTCGTCATCAGGTCGTCGCTCCCTTCGCCCTTCCACACCACCTCGGTACCGACGATAGGCACCCCCGCCACGTAGATGTATCCCGTTCCAGAGATCCCCTGCACGGGCACGTACGCTCCAGGCGAGGGATTGTCGCCACCGGTGAGCGAGCCGACGAGGCTGGCTCCGGCGTAGTTGAACGACGACGCCAAGAAGGAGATGCCTTCCGGTAGCACGAGAACACCGCCCTCGGCGACGGTGAAGGCGATGCCGCGATCGGCGAAGTAGTGGAGATCCCTCAGCTCAAGCCGTCCAGTCGCGGTGATCTCGACATTCGTGAAATTGCCCACGAGCGAATCGGCGTCGATCACGGCCGAGCTGTCGATGACGAGCGTGTAGCCATCCGTATCAAGTACCGAGGAATGCGTCACCTCAAGGACTCCGTCACCCGAGAAGTGCGTCGCATCCTGCGTGACATCCGGCAAGGCTGCGGCGGAATAGAGCCCCGCCGGCATCCATGTGCCGTCTATCGAGAGCGCACCCACCTTCTGCGTGGCGCAGCAGCCGTCGGCGAAGGCGAACGTCGCGGACTGGTCCAGGCGAACCTGCAATGTGTCTGCAAACGTGGAACCCGAGGCGACGGTGCATGAGGCGTCGGGTCCAAGCGTAAGGATGCCGCAGCCGCGCCACGACGCGGCGGATGTGAACGATATTCCCCCCTGCGTCACGACGATGTCGCCTTCGGCCACATTCTCCTGGGTCAGTTCAAGGTCGCCCGCGCCATGCTTGTAAAGGGTGATCGGGCCCTGGATCACGACGGTCTGCGCACCGGCGCCCGCGGCCTGCGTCACATGTAGCGTGGCAAGATTCGCGGCGGAATTCTTTATGACGGGAGTACCCTGGGCGAAGGAGGAGATGAGAGTTCCTATGCGCTGCACGGTACCGTTGAGGTCGAACTCCATGTTTTCGCCGAGGTTGACCGTCAGCGCATCGTCGTCAAGCGCACCGTCCACATCGCAGCGGATGGATACGTTCAGCCAGCGATGGCCGGCGTCATTCCCGCCGATGGAGGCGAACCTGTTGCCCGGCGCCGCCAGCACGAGGAGCGTATCTGCGGCGCAGGAAACGGGATACATGGTAAGATAGGGCGCGATCCAGGGCTTGCCCGATATCTTCAGCGTGGTCTGGCTGTCAGCCGCGGTGTTTCGTTCTGCGAGGTTCAGCTTCAGGTAGCCGCTTCTCTCTACCGTGTTCGTAAGTCCGCCGGACACCGTGAACATGCCGCTCTTGACCACCGTGACGCCAAAGCCGTTTGTATGCACCGTGATCGGCCCCTTCTGCTCGCCGACGCTCCTGACGAAGTCTGTGAGGCCGAGGGGATAGTTTGCGGTCGAGCTGGCGTCCACGACCAGCGGACGCGAACTCTTCGATGCGGAATGGCCGCTGGCGCTGCTGAAACACATTACGCCTGCATTCTTCAGGATTATGTCGCCGCTCGCCCCGAAGGACTCCGTGGCGAGGTTCATGAGTCCACCCTGCTCGACCACGATCGTCCCTGAGAACGGGGAATTGGCCGAACCGAGTCCCGCATAGAGGTTTGTTGGCCCCTTCTTCGTGAGCGTAGGAGGATTCGCGGGATCTGTGGCGGTAAGCTGCCCGTAGAAGTAGTGCTGTGAGTCCTTGCAGTAGATCTCGCAATCCGTCGAGAATTCGACGGGTGAGTAGACCACGACGTAGCCTCCACCGGCTTTTGAGAACTTGATCCCGCCCTCGCCTAGCTTTATCTTCCCAACGTTAATCGTCCGGTTGCCTGAAGTGGTGGAGGCGTCCAGCGAGTGAACGAAGATGTCCTGGTCAAGCGTCAGATTGTGCCCCAATCTCACCGTCGCGTCCAGCGTGCCGCCCGTCAGGTCGGGAAGCGTGCCGCCCCAGTGGGCGGCATCGGAGATATTGTCGTTTGAACCGGTAGTGGTGAATGTCGCCGTGCCGGCCGCCGCAGCGAACGCGAGCGTCGTGGCGAGAACTGCCACCCGACCTTGGATGTGGAACATGCCTATCATCGTCTTTTCCTTTCTATCTGAACCTGAACGAGTAGATGTCCGCATCGCTCATGCGGAACTCAAGCGTCACCGGGCGGCCCGCGAAGTCCGCGAGCGACCCGCCTTCGAAGCCCACCACGCGATCCACCTTGTCGCCGAATATCTCGGCGGACCTGAGCACGCGGCCCGCGCCGTCGCGCACGGCGAGGAAGATGCGCCCGCGCGCGGAGGTGGAGAAGTTGAGCGTAAGCTCCTTGCCGCTGAACACGATGGGCTTGGTGACGAGCCTCTGCTCCGCGTACGTGGCGTGGCGCGAGACGAATCCGTCGAGGCGGATCACGTAGCGGTTCAGCTTGTTTGGCACCCCCAGGTGCGCGCCTTCCACGAGGAACATGGAGATTTCGGGATCGGTCCCGAAGCGGGCGGGGGTCTCGAGAAGCCCCACCGCCACCATAGTGTCGCCATAAGCCCAGTTCTGGCACGGATGCTCGGGGCCTGGACGGAACATCGCCTCGTCGAAGCGTTCGAAGCGCTGCGCGTCGCGCGAGAAGCAGAAGATCGTATCCCACAGCGTGAGGCCGCCGCGCGGGTTCCTGCCGCCGGCCATGCGGTACTTGCGCTTGTCGGGGGCGCAGAGCTTGTCGTAGCTGTCGCTCCACTTCTTGCGCTCTACGTACCGCGACGGGAACCCGATGTATATCGATGGGTCGCGGTAGTACGGCTGTATGACGTTCGTATAGAGCGGGTAGTCCTCGGCATCGGGACCGAAGTCCAGCCGCTTCGGCACCGTCCACTCGCGGAAGTCCTTGGACGTCATGTGCATGATGTCGCGCACGCCACAGTCGTTGTTCCGCTCGACAGCCACACGGTGGTAGCCGCGCACGAACGCATGGTATTCCCCACGCCCGGCGTCCCACCACGCCGTGTTGATGCTGTCGAACGCGCCCTTGCTCGTCATGAGGTGTGAACGCTTGAAGTGCGTACCGTCCGGCGACACGTAGCACCAGAGACCGGGCCTGCCCTTGGAGAAGTCGGGCGTACCGTTCTTGTTGAACGCGCCCCACATGGACACTCCCTTGTAGCGTTCCTCGGGCGGACAGGCGGGGTTCGTGTCCTTCATCACGAAGAAGTTGTCGCGGCTCTCGTCGAGGAAGCAGTTGTTGTGCTTCGACCCGCCGCACAGCTCCACGAGGCCGAGGTCTGGCGCTGTCCACGTGAGGCCGCCGTCGCGGCTTTCGATGTAGCAGCATGGCGAGCTGATCTTCTTGGGCTTGAATACGCCCGGAGAATGGATGGCGCAGAGTCCACTCGCCGGGGCCTTGTAGTATATGCGCAGAAGCCCCTCGTCCTTCACGAGCACCTGGTAGAAGCAGCAGTCGCCCTCCCATGGATGGTCGAACACGTACGCCGTCTCCGCGAAGCGCGGCGTGTGCATGAGGCGGGTGGCCGTTGTCTTCGCGGCGTCGACGAGATGGTCGTCCCAGAGAAGCTGCAGCCTGTCCCCCACGTCGATCGGGCCTGAACCGGGGGTGGACGCCTCGACGGCCGGCGGCGCCGGGTTCTCGCCGCCGATCATGCCGTCGACCGGCAGCGCGACCATGCCGGCCGCAGTGGCCACGACGCCCGGCCCCATGACCTTCGCGCCGAACGCGACGTCGAGCGAGGCGACGCGCTGCGTGGTGCCGTTAAGCTCAATGGTTCCGCCGAGGAGACGCAGCGACATGGCGCCGTCGTCGAATACGCCGCAGCGGTCAAGCGAGAGCGTGCCGCTGCCGCTGACGGAGATCGCCGCCCCCCGGCCGGACCACTTGCCGAGGGCATGCATCGTAGACCCGCCCTCGATCACGATGGAAATCGCCGCGCCAGGCGTGAAGGAGACATCGTCCGCGAAAGTCATGTCATGCCCCTTCGATACCTTGATCGACGGCTTCTGGTTCTGGAATTCGACCTTGCCCGACTGACGCGACGTCTTCCCCCACACGCCCGCGAAGAGCTGTACCGGCGCTGTGCACGACCTGCCGAACACGACATCGCGACCGTTCACGCCACCGCCGTACCAGAGCCGGCCCTTGTCCACCACCTCGATGCCGCCGGCCGTGCCGAGCGAGTTCGTCGCATGGAAGCAGATGGAGCCGTTGTCGACGCGAATGGGCGCGCTAAGCGGCGAACCGCCCGCGCCCTCGCCTACGTACAGGTCGCGCGGACCGGTCTTCAGCAGCCTGGCCGGATGGTCTGGGTCGGCGTCGGAGAGCCTGCCGTAGAAATACATCTGCTCGCGGCCGGAGCAGTCTATCGTCTGGTCTGCCGCAAAGGCGATCGGGCAGCGGAACACGCAGTAGCGGCCCGCCTTCGTGACATCGCGTATGCCGCCCGCACCCACGGTGATTTTGCCGGGACCTGCTATGTGCAGCTGGCCGTTGTTGACCTTGTTTCCCGGCATTCCGATGTCGATCCTAACACCCTCTACGCGGCAGTCTTTTTCAACAGATGCCTTGCCGGTATCCCCGGCGGAGAACGAAAAGATGCCCTCGTCTGCGCGAACAACGCTGACGCAACATGCGGATATGACGGACAACGCCAGGAAATGGCGTAGTATCTGCGTTTTCATGCTACGCATTATACCACACCGTGGCATGTAATTGCAATTGTAAATTCAAATAGGCATCATGCATGGGTGCGATTCTAAACCGTTGAGCCGCTTGCGCGTAGCGCGGTTGATACCGAGGCCTATGCCGACCTGCTCGCCCGACCCGCAGTTTGCAGGCACCCCGCCGGCATGATTTTGACGCGCGGGCCTTCACGCGCGCCCTT
>JAFXTB010000007.1 GCA_017525225.1 Kiritimatiellia bacterium | reverse complement strand
TGCTTCCGCGACGAGGCCGCCCGCGCCGACCGCTCGCCCGGCGAGTTCTACCAGCTCGACATCGAGATGTCCTACGCCACGCAGGACGAGATCTTCGCGGTCGTGGAGGATGTCGTCTCCGCCACCTTCCGGAAGTTCTCCTCCTGGACCTGCAACGAGGCACCGTGGCCGCGCATCAAGTACCGCGACGCAATGATGGTCTATGGTTCCGACAAGCCCGACCTCCGCAACCCGCTCAAGTGGATCGACATGTCGGACTTCTTCCGGCGGGCGAGCTTCAAGGCGTTCGCCGCCTGCGTGGAGAACGGCGGTCTCGTCAAGGGCCTGCTCGTCAAGGGCATCGTCGGCGTAGAGGCGCGCGCATGGTTCGACAAGCGCGAGGCGTTCGTGAAGGAGAACGGCGGCAAGGGCCTCGGCTACATCTCCTGGACGAAGGAAGGCGAGCTGAAGGGCCCGATAGCCAAGTTCCTCACCCCCGAGCAGCTCGATGAGATGAAGGCGCTCGCGAAGATGGAGCCTGGCGACTGCCTCTTCTTCATGGCCGCCGACGTGGACGAGTGCCACCGCCTCTCCGGTCTCGTCAGGACCAACATCGCCGACAACCTCACGAACGACGTCCGCGAGCACGACTGCTACAAGTTCTGCTGGATCGTCGACTTCCCGTTCTTCGAGAAGGACCCGGAGACCGGCAAGATCATCTTCTCGCACAACCCGTTCTCCATGCCGCAAGGCGGCCTGAAGGCGCTGGAGGAGATGCCGCCCCTGGACATCGTCGCCTACCAGTACGACGTCGTATGCAACGGCATAGAGCTTTCCTCCGGCGCGATCCGGAACCATCTGCCCGAGGTGATGTACAAGGCGTTCGAGATCGCCGGATACAGCAAGGACGTGGTGGAGCAGAAGTTCGGCGCGCTCCATAGCGCGTTCCAGTTCGGCGCGCCGCCGCACGGTGGCATCGCGCCCGGCGTGGACCGCATGGTGATGCTGCTCGCCGACACGGCGAATATCCGCGAGGTGATCGCCTTCCCGATGAACCAGAAGGCGCAGGACCTCATGATGAACGCGCCGAACTTCGTCACGGAGCAGCAGCTGCGCGAACTCCATATCAAGATCCGCGGCACGAACGAGGGCGAAGCCGCCGCGCACTGACGCCCGCATGGACGATCCAGGCAGAGCATTCCAGGCACGGAGCCGCTACGGCATGCTGCACGCGGTGGCGGCGGCCATCGTGCTGGTAGCTGCCGTGTGGCAGAACTTCTGGCACTACTTCCTGCATGGAGGCTTCGCCCAGCCGCCGCCTACATCCACGCTCCTTCAGCTGATCGGATTCCAGGCGATGCTCTTCGGCTCGCTGCTGCTGGTGCTGTGGGTCAGCACGCTGTTTGTCAAGCATCCGGCCGATGGTAACAATGCCCCTAAGGCCCCGAAGATCCTTAAGGCCCTTAAATTTACCGTATTGGCATTCGTCCCGATCATACTGGCCGCATTCGCACTGGAATGGATCTCCACCGAACTGCTGCAGAAGGTTTTCAGCATCGAACCTGCCGGACAGGATCTGGTGAAATGGCTGCAGCCTGGCACCTATCCCCTTTCCATCCGCATCATGCTGATGGCCTTTGCGCTTTTCGAGGCGCCGCTGCTGGAAGAGCCTCTCTTCCGCGGCATCATGTTCCGAGGATTCGCCCGTTCGATGCCGCCATGGGCGGCAATGGCTGTGTCGGGGTTCGTCTTCGCGCTAATCCACGTAAACGCCGCCACGATGATGCCGCTCTGGTTCCTCGGCATTGCGTTCGCCTGGCTCTACCAGCGCACGGGAACGATCCTCGCGCCGATAGCGGCGCACTTCCTGTTCAATCTGGTCAACCTCGTGCTGGTGATGTCCGGCCTGGTGGGATAGCGCGCAGATGCGGTATGCGTTCGTCACTTTCGGATGCCGCCTGAACCGCGCCGAGGCGCTGGAGATGGAGGCCGCCGTGTCGGTCGCCGGACACGATGTCGTGCCTGTCGATGCCGTTCCCCCTCCGGACTTCATAGTCGTGCGTGGCTGCAGCGTGACGGCAAAGGCGCAGCACGACTGCGAGAAGGAGCTTGCGCGCCTCAGAAGCCGCTATCCGGCATCGGAAATCATCCCCACTGGCTGTCTTCCCGCAGCCGCCCCCCTTGACCGTCTTAACGCCATTAACGGCTTTAACGGCCTTAACGCCCTTAAAGGCCTTAAAGGTTCGCGAGCCTTCCTGAAGATTCAAGATGGATGCAGCGGTAAATGTACCTATTGCATCGTCCCGCAATTTCGAGGGCCGCCCGTGTCCGTCCCGTTCGACCTTGTCCTGGACCGCGCCCGCACCTGTCTTGCGGCTGGATTTCGCGAGATCGTAGTCACCGGATGCAACCTCGCGCTCTATCGCGATGGTGGGCGCTCCTTTGCGGATCTTCTCGCCGCGCTTGCGGTGCTTCCTCCGCCAGACGGCTCCACCGGCGAACCAGCCATCGCGCCCGGTACCATCCACCGCGTCCGCATCGGCTCGATCGAACCGGGTCTATGCGACGAGGCCGTTCTTGAGACGTTCGCCGCCCACGGCAACATCTGCAGACACCTGCATCTTTCGCTGCAATCTGCATCAAATCGCGTCCTACGGCTTATGAACCGTCCATATTCGGCCGAAGAGGTTGCCGAATTCTGTCTGCAATGCCGTCAGCGCATCGCACCTGATTTCACCTTTGGCGCCGATGTCATCGCCGGCTTTCCGGGCGAGACAGACGCGGACCATGCTATGACAGCCGAGTTTCTATCTCGCCAGACTGAAGATCTGCCGATTTTCACCAACATTCACGTGTTTCCGTATTCCGAACGGCCAGGTACGCCCGCTGCGACCTTTGTGGGGACTGTCCCCATGCAAAAGCGCAAGGCACGGGCCAAGGAGCTGCAGGAGATAGGCCACCGCAACCGAAACATCCTCGCCGATTCGTTCATAGGGCGGAAAGCCGTCGTCTGCATCGAGAAAGGTGGTAGCGGCTGGACCGACCGCTATCTTCGGTGCGTCGTACCGACCGGCCTACCGCGCCGGAGGCTCGTCCAGCTGCGCATCATCTCCGCGCAGGACGGTACGCTATGCGCAAACGCCGACGCCTGAGAGGCGTCGGCGTTGAGCGAGGATCAAGAACGTCGGCCTCAGCGCACGACGATCTGGCCGGACTTCGCGAGCATCTTGGCCTCTACGGACTGAATCTCCGCGAAACCCTGCGAACTGTGGGGATTGAGGCCGTTGGAAGCCTCCATCGAACTGTCCGCCTCGTTGTAGATCGTAGCCTTCAACCCCTTGAGCGACTCGAAGAAGATGTTGCCCTTGTAGAGGCCGAGCGTCACGTCGGCGGTTGCCTTGTCCGCCCAGACCTGTATCGCGGCGCGGGCGGCGCGAGTTGCGGGGTCGAACCAGCGTCCATCGTAGATCTGGTCGCTCACCAGCTTCGAAAGCTGCTGGAACAGGAGCGTGGAACGGCGGTCCATCACGCCCTCGTAGATGTACTTGAGCCCCCAGCTCAGCACCTCCATGCCCGGGGCCTCATAGACGCCGCGGCTCTTCGTGCCGATGATGCGGTTCTCGAGCGCGTGCTTCATGCCGATGCCGTTGCGTCCGCCGATCTTGTTCGCCTCGAGCATGACCTCGTAGGGCGTCATCTTCTTGCCGTTCACGGCCACGCAGCGTCCCTTCACGAAGGAGAGTGTGACCTTCTCGACCTTGTTCGGGGCCTTCTCTGGCCACACGCCCATCGTGGGCTTGACGATGCGCATGGAGGTCTCCATCGACTCCAGATCCTCCGCCTCGTGCGAGAGGCCGGCGAGGTTCGCATCGGTCGAATACTTCTTCTTCGTGCCGACGAAGGCGACGATGCCGCGCTTGGCGAGGAACTCCACCATCTGCGTGCGGCCGGGGAAGCGCTTGAGCAGCTCGGCGTCACGCCAGGGGGCGTACACGCCGAACTTCGGATCGAGCACGTTCGTGTAGCGCTCGAAGCGCATCTGGTCGTTACCGCGTCCGGTCGCGCCGTGGACGAGCGCCACGCACCCGGCCTTCTTCATCGCGGGGAGGAGCGCCTGCACCGTCACGGCGCGGGCGATGCCCGTGGAATTCCAGTATCCGCCATCGTACATGGCCTGGCACTTGACCGTCTCAAAGCATATCTCGGCCATTTCCTTCGTGACGTCCACGATGGTCGTCTGCACGCCGGTAGGGGCCATGCGCTTCTTGATGTCGTTGATGTCCTTCTCGTCCGGCTGGCCTACGTTCGCGCTGAACGCCTTCACCTTGACGCCTGCGTCCAGGAGGACGCAGCAGATTGTCTTTGAATCCAGTCCGCCGGACACGCATACGCCGACGGTCTTGCCCTTTAGGTCTTCGAGTTTCATAGGTTGGTTGGTAGTTGGTTTGTTGGTAGTTGGTGGTTAATTGTTCACAAATGACAATTGTTCACAAATGCCTCCATTGCCACAAATACAAATAATTGATATTTGTGATTCGTGAACAATTGTGACAATTGAGATTTGTGAACATTCATACAAGCTGGTAGATTTGCTTTTCTCGGACTACTTTAGGATGTCGATCTTGCCGCCCTTCGCCAGTTCGGAGCCCTTGAGCGAATCCAGCGAATCGAGGAGCGCCGCGGCGAACGAGCCGACGGTCTTGGCCTTGGATGCCGCGCGCTCGCCGGCGAACGCCAGCACAAGGGCCGCCGCCACGGCCGCGTTGAGACGCTCCTGCCCGCCCAGGACGCCCAGAAAGGCCGCGGCCAGCGCGCCCTGCAGGCATCCGGATCCGGCGATTCTGGAAAGCATGGGCGTGCCGTTGCGCACCGCCACGACTGGCGCGTTCTCCACGCAGATGAAATCGGATGCACCGGAAACGACCACCGCCGCATGCGTCACCTGCGAAAGCCTCTGCGCGTCGCGCACGGCATCATCGGCCGGCACGGTGGCATCGAGGCCGCGACCGCCCTCCTCGGCGCCGACCACGCCCGCAAGCACGAGTATCTCCGAGGCGTTGCCGCGTATCACCGCCGGGAACCTGCGCATCAGCTCCCTGGCGAGATACGTGCGCAACGCGAGCGATCCCACGCCTGCGGGATCGAGAACCCATGGATGGGACGACATGTTGGCGCGCGCGACCGCGGCGCGAAGCGCCTCGGCCTGCGTACGGTCGATCGTCCCGACGTTGGCGAGAAGCGCGTCGCACCGAGCGGCAAGCGCCGTGGCCTCGCCGGAATCCTGCACCATGATGGGCGATGCGCCAAGCGCAAGCATTCCGTCGGCGACACGCGTTGCGGAAAGGACGTTGGTGATGCAGGCCACGAGCGGGCGCCTGGAGCGTACCGCGTCAAGAGCGGCCGCCGACGCCTTCAGCAGCTCGGCGGACAAAAGCGTCAGCTTCGCCGCCGGCGCCTTGCGGGGACGCAGGCGCACATCGTCCTCGCCATCGTCGTCCGCATCCACCGCCGTCGCGGCGTTCCTTCCCTTGTCTTCAGCCATGGACTCAGGCCTCCTCCTGAGGAGCTTCGCCATAGAGCTCTTCGAGCGCGTCGCCCATCATCTCCACGGCCTCCTCGAGATGCTTGTCGGACATTGAAAGCGTCGGCAGGAAGCGCACCACGTTGCCGCCAGCGGTGAGCACCAGCAGCCCGTAGTCGCGGAACTTCTCGACGACCACCTTGGGGTCTCCATCCACGACCATGCCCACCATGAGGCCCAGGCCGCGTACGTCGAGGATCTGGTCGTACTTGTCGGCGAACGCGCGCAGTGCGGACTGCAGCAGCTCGCCCTTCCTAGTCGCCGCATCAAGCAGCTTCTCGTCCTCGATGATCTTGATGACGGCCAGCGCCGCCGCCGATGCGAGCGGATTGCCGCCGAACGTGGAGGCGTGGCTGGACGGGGTGAAAACATCCGCCAGCTTCGCGTTCGACACCAGCACGCCCATCGGCACGCCGTCGGCGATGGACTTCGCGACCGTGAAGAGGTCCGGCTTGACGGAGTAATGCTGCCAGCCCCACCATTTGCCGGTACGGCCCATGCCGCACTGCACCTCGTCGCAGATCATCAGGAGGTTGCGCTCGTCGCAGAGCGCCCGCACGCCAGCCATGAACTCCTCGGTCGCCGGCGTCACGCCGCCCTCGCCCTGCACGGCCTCGAGCATGATGGCGACCGTCTTCTCCGTCACCGCCGCCTTCACGGATTCGAGATCGTTGAAGTCGGCATAGGCGAACCCCGGCATCAGCGGGTCGAAGTCCTTCTGGCACCAGCTCTGGCCGGTCGCCGTGACCGTGGCGAGCGTGCGGCCGTGGAAGCCGTTGCGCATCGTCACCACCTCGTAGCGTCCGCCGTTCGCGGCGCCCCACTTGCGCGCCAGCTTGATGGCGGCCTCGTTGGCCTCGGCGCCGGAATTGCAGAAGAACACCTTGCCGCCAAGCCCCGATATCTCCACCAGGCGCTTCGCCAGGGCCACCTGCGGCGCATTGACGAAGAGGTTGGAGCAGTGGCCGAGCTTCGCCACCTGTTCCTGCACTGCCTTCACCACGCCGTCAGTGCAGTGGCCGACGTTGTGCACGCCTATGCCAGACGTGAAATCGTAGTACTGCTTGCCCTTGTCGTCGTAGACGCGCGAACCCTTCGCCTTCGCAACCGCCACCGTGGGCGCATACGTAGGCATGATGTACCTCTTGTAGTCTTCCATCAGCTCATTGTTCATCGATGATCTCCGTTCCCACCCCTTCACGGGTGAATATTTCCAGCAAAAGCGAATGTGCCATGCGTCCATCCACGAGATGGACCTTCTTCACGCCGGCGCGGATCGCGTCCTCGCAGCCCTCTATCTTCGGCAGCATCCCGCCGGAGATGATCCCCTCCTCCTTGAGCTTCGCCACGCTGGAGAGGCGCAGCGTAGGCAGGAGCGTCTTCGGATCGGAAGGGTCGCGCATGAGGCCGGGCACGTCCGACACCACGGCGAACTTGCGCACCTTCAGCGCCTTCGCGAGCGCGGCGGCGGCGCTGTCGGCGTTGACGTTGTAGAGATGGCCGTCGCGCCCCGTGCCGAGAGGCGTCACCACGGGCACTATGCCCGCATCCATCATCTCGGAGACTATGCGCACATCCACCCCGACCGGCTCGCCCACGTAGCCGCGGTCCGGCGAGACTATCTTCTCGGCGGTAAACATCCAGTTGCCATGCACGGGCCGCGCGTTCGTCCGCAGCGCCTGCAGCTTGCGCACGATGTCGGCATTGACGACGTTGTTGAGCGTGCGGCGCACGATCTCCATGGAAGGCTCGTCCGTCACGCGCAGGCCGTCCACGAAGCGCGGCTCGAGGCCGCTCTCCCTGAGCGCACGCGAGATCGCCTTTCCGCCGCCATGCACTATGACCACCTTCATGCCCACCGCATCCATGAACGCGATGTCCCCAAGCAGCGACACCAGGTCGGACTCGGACTCCATGACCGATCCGCCGACCTTCACAAGGACGGTCGAACCGGCGAAATCCTGAATGTACGGCAATGCCTCGGTAAGCACCGCCGCCTTCGCGATGGCTGTGTCTGTATTCTGCATGGGCTGCATATTGTACCACAAAAGCGGCGCACGCGGAAGGGGCGCGAGAAAAAACGGAAAAAATCCCGGAAGCCCGCGAACTAGCCGTTCAGCCGCAGAAGCCTCAGATACCAGTCAAAGATGGCCGGACCCCAGTACATCCATACGAGCGCGCCAAGCGCCAGGAAAGGCCCGTACGGCACGGCCGTGAAGCCGCCCAGCTTCGCGCGACCGCGCACCACGAGCGCGATGCCGGCCACGGAACCGACCACGGAAGACATTATGATCGTGAACAGCACCGCCCATGGACCAAAGAACGCGCCCACCGCGCCGATGAGCTTGACGTCGCCGAACCCCAGGGCCTCCTTGCGGAAGAGCCTCGAGAACACCGCGCCCACCGCCCACAGGAACAGGAAGCCGCCGGCCATGCCCCCCACCGACCAGCAGAGCGCTCCGATGCGATCCGGCTGGCCCTGCATCTCCGGCACCAGAAAGCTCAGCGGCACGCCCAGGACCATGCCGCCGATCGTCACACGGTCCGGCAGATAGAAGTGGTCGAGATCTATGAAGGAGCCGAGTATGAGGCCCGTTATAGCCAACGCCTCCACAGCCATCATCCACGGATCGAAGAGACGTACCATCCCGAAAGGCGGAAGATACCCAAGGATGGTCGGCATGGCCCACTGCATGTACGCAAGCAGGAAGAACACCCCGCCCAGGATCTCAACGACCATGTAGCGTGGCGAGATCGGCTGGCGGCAGTTGGCGCATCTGCCGCGCAGGCAGCACCAGCTTATGATCGGGATGTTCTGGTACCAGCGTATGGGCGCGTTGCATTTTGGACAGTGCGATGGCGGACTCACCACGCTCTCCTCGCGCGGCAGCCGCCAGATGCATACGTTGAGGAAGCTGGCGACGCATGCTCCAAGTGAGAACGCGAACAGGGCAAACACAATGAAGTAGTACAAGGCCATGGACTATCCTCACTTCTGGCCGAAATCAGGTTGCCGACGCCCCTTGAAGCTCGGTCTGTTCCGCCGCTTCCGGTTCATGTTGGCAGGATGCTTGAATTTCTTCCCGCCCTTCTTATCGCCTCTATCGCCATTATCGCCTCTATCACCATTAACGCCCTTAAGGCCTTTAACGCCTTTAACGCCCTTAAAGCCCTTAAAGCCCTTAGGGGGCCTATCGCCTTTAAAGCCCCTATCGCCCTTAAAGCCCTTATCGCCCTTAGGGGCCCTTCTTATCCATGGCGCCTGCGGGACGCCCTGGCCCTTCTTCCCAGCGAGCTGTTCGGCCGCGGCAGAATGGTATGGATGATCGCGGTCGATCGGGATCTGCTGGCGGATGAATCGCTCCACTGCCTTCAGAAGGCCGCGCTCTTCCGGGGCCACGAACGAGATGGCGATGCCGGACTCGCCAGCGCGCGCCGTACGCCCTATACGATGCACATAGCTCTCCGTCTCGTTTGGAAGCTCCATGTTGACGACCAGGTCGACCTCCGGCACATCGATGCCGCGCGAGGCGATATCGGTGGCCACCAGCACGCGCACGCGCCCGTCGCGGAAGCCGTCCAGGGCGCGGGTACGCTGGTTCTGCGTCTTGTCGGAATGTATGGCAGCCACGCGCATGTCGGTCCGCCGGAGCTTGCGCTCCACGCGGTCGGCGCCATGGCGCGTGCGAGCGAACACCATCACCTTGCCCCATTCGGGATGCGAATCCAGCAGGTATTTAAGCAGGTTGTCCTTGTTGCCCTTCTCCACGCACATCACGCGCTGGTCAATCTTGTCGACGGTGGGATGGTCCGGCGAGATCATTATCTGCACGGGATCGCGCACAAGCTCGCCGGCAAGCTGCAGTATCTGGGGCGAGAGCGTGGCGGAGAAGAACATCGAGTGTCGTTCGCAGGGCAGCTTGGAGATTATGCGCTTGATGTCCGGGAAGAACCCCATGTCGAGCATACGGTCGGCCTCGTCCAGGACGAACTCCTCGATGCGGTCGAGATATGCGATTCCCTGCCGCATCAGGTCCATGAGCCTGCCGGGCGTGGCGACGACCACCTCCGCGCCGCGCTGGAGGTCCTTCACCTGCAGGAACTGCGACACCCCGCCGAACACGATGGCGTAGTGCGTGCGCGTGTACCTTGCGTAGTCCACGAGGTTACGGGCCGTCTGGGCGGCAAGTTCGCGCGTTGGCGACAGGACGAGCGCCCGGGGGTGCCCCGCCCCCTTTTCGGAGCAGGGCCCCTTGGCCGGCGTGTTGTGCAGACGGTGCAGGATCGGCAGCAGGAACGCAGCCGTCTTGCCTGTACCCGTCTGCGCGCAGCCGATGAGGTCGCGGCCCGCCAGCAGGTGGGGGATCGCCTGCTCCTGGATGGGGGTGGGCGTCTCGTAGCCTGCATCCGCGATGGCACGGCGCAGGCGCTCGTCAAGGCTGTCGAATACGCATGCCATGATGTCAGACAGCCGCGATCAGTCCGCGGAAGTAGCCGAGCGACTCAGGAATCCAATGCGGATTGTTCGGGAACGCGTTCGCCAGCTCGAGTCCGAGGCAGCCGTCGTACCCGGCGTCGGTCAGCGCGCGGAAGAACGGCAGGTAGTCTATCACGCCGCGGTGGGCCGTCGTGCCGGACGAACCGTTGTCGGGGATGGAGATGTTGCGCAGATGCCCGTCGAATATGCGCGAGGCGTACTTCCGCACGATCTCGGCGGGGTCGTATCCGTCCGCGAAGGTATAGGCGACGTCCATGCAGAAGCCCATCATCGGATCCAGATCCTTGATCAGCTCATACGTGGCGGGGATCGTCGGGTAGAGGGTCGGCACGCCGGTCTTCGGATTGGCGCCGTGGTTGTGGATGGCGAACTTGATGCCGTATTTCGGACACAGGGCGGAGGCGGCCTCGCACATCTTGCGGCTGGAACGCTTCTTGCCGTCGGGCCCCTTCTCGCCGGGCACTCCCACAAGCACGCCCACGCCGAGCGCCGCGGCGTAGTCGAAGAATCGCTTCACGTCGTCGGTGGTGTCCATGTAGATCGGCCCGACACCGTACGGCGTGACGCCGTGGTCGGCGCACTTGCGCCTGAACTCGGCGATCTGCGCGGAATTCGCGTTGAACGGCAGATGGAAGTCCTTGACGCACAGGTAGTGCACGTCGTACTTCTGCAGGTCTGCGAGCGTCTGGTCTAGCGAGAACTTGTTGTACGTGTAGCCAGCCATGGCCACGTGGAACAAGGGCTTCCTGCCGGCGCAGCGCTTGCCTGCGCATGCGGGGCCCTGGCATCCGGCCATCGCGGCCGCGGCGCCAAGCATGCCTGTCGCTATGAAATCGCGTCTGTTCATCTTTTCATTCCTCTCTGTTTTGGTTTGGTTGTGGTCTGGTCATTTACTTCTTGGCCTGCGCCAGGAAATCGGCGGTGTCGGACGTTATGCGGTCGGTAAGCGCGGCCAGGCACCAGTTCTTGATGTACCCGTCCTGCACCTTATCAAAATCCATTATGCCAAGCAGCGGCAAGGGCGACCAGCCGCTGGCGTAGTAGTTCTGCGAGTACGTGCGGTTGAACACCATCTTTCCACTGGAGGCATCGTATATCTTGAGCTCCGCCGTATAGGACTGCTGCGCGAAACGGGCCGAGCAGATCGAGCCAAGGAACACGCCGGCGCGCTTGAGCGCGGTCCATTTGCCTTCATACGGGCCGTAGAACGTGCCTGAGACCGTGTATTCGGCGGGCGAGGCACGCAGCACGCAGCCGGCCTTCTCCAGATTCGACGTCGCACGGCGCAGGAAGGCGTCGGTGCTGCGCAGCGTAGGCATGTACGCATACGCCACGTACACATCGTCCGGCGGGGGCATCCCTGGAGGGATGTGCCTGTCCGGCGGAAGCGCTCCGGCCGCGTACATGGGCGCATATTCGAGCACTTCCGCCAGGAAGCCCTCCAGCTGGATCTTTGTGCCGACCTTCACCTCGGACATGCCGAGCGCCGGATACTCGCTCTGCGAAAGCGTGAAGCATCCGGCCAGCAGTACCAGCGGAAGCAATGTTATCCTTTTCATTTTCATTCGTCGAACTCCATTTCCTTCATCCGTTTCTTGAGTCCCATGCCCATGAGCACGCGCCCGGTTTCGATGTAGACATCCGCCAGCCCCTGCACGACGGCGCGGTTGCGCCACTTCGTGAGGGTTGCCGCCTCTTCGGCCAGCCTGACCGCCCTGGTCTCGTTGCGCAGAGGGTTCTTCTCGAGCGCCAGCAGCCTGGCCGCGCGCAGCATGAGCTTGGGGTCTTTCGGATGGCGCGCGAGAAGCACCTCCATCTGCCTGCTGGCAGCGTCGAGATGCCCTGACGCCGCGGCGCATCCAACGAACTCGATGCGATGCTCGTCCGTACGCGGATCCATCGTCACGGCCTTGAGGAAGATTCGCGCCGCCATCTCGGGGTGGCCGCCCTGCTTGAGGCACACGCCGAAATTGTGTATGGCCGCGACATCGTGCGGCGATACCACTATGCGGTTCTCGTAGCATCTCAGCGCGCCGTTCACGTCGCCGACGCGCAGCCTGCGGCGTCCTTCCAGATCCAGCGAGTCGGCCATGTTCCTGAGTATCGGGTCGCGCGGATTCACCTTCGCCGCGCTGGCCCAGTGGTCGAGCGCATTGGTGGCGAGGCCCATGTCCGCGGCATCCAGCCCGCGCAGCGCCTGGCGCCTTGCTGCCTGCACGGCCGCGATGCGGTTGGTTAGCGAGCCGAAGATGTCCGTGTCGAGGGTGCCGGGCTCTAGTCCATCCACCGGCCTCGCATCCATAGGGGTAACGAGGGCAGGGCGCACCGGCACGAGATCTCCGCCTGGCGGCGGCGAGAACGCTAGACGCGGCGCGGTGATGGCGCCGCGCAGCGGTCCGTACGCCGAAACTCCGGCCAGGGCAGGCTCCACCTCGTAGTCGGTGCCTACATAGCATGCGTACAGGTCGGCTGCGGAATAGATGCCCGCCTCGGCGAAGCGCGCGAAGCTCTTCGGATCGTCGAAGATGGCCAGCAGGCGGTCCGCCGACACACGGCACGAAGGCGTCACCAGATAGTCATAGCGGCCGATACACCAGAACTTGTACGCGCCGAAGCGTTCCCGGAATTCGCCAAGCATGCCCTTCAATCGCGCAAGCGAGAGCAACCGCCCGTCGATCCTCAGGGCAGGCAGGGCCGCCGTTCCTGGCGGCGCGTTGGTGGATGCCACCGCATCCGGGCACGCCATGCCCTCTGCCAGCGGGATCAGATCCGCCAGCAGCCGAGATGACTTGAACTTCTCGCCCATGACGACCGGCCAGCCATCGCGCACAACCACGTCTCCGCCATACTCCTCCACGCCGCGGTAGCAGGCGTACTCGTGCCCATCGACCGTGGTCACCTCGTCCGGAACGCCGCCGGCGAAGCCATAGTCGCGCGTCGCAAGGCGGATGTAGGCCGTACGTATCTCGCCGAAGCACCAGGGCAGCGCCACCGATGCCGCCGACAGGCCTATGAACTGCGAATAGCGGCGTGTCGGATTCTTGAGAAGCCTTTCCCATGCGCGATGCAGCGGAGCCGTGCAGAGCCAGCCCGCAAGCGCGTACGCGGCTACGAGCGCCAGCGCGATCGCGACCTTGAGGCGCGCGGACATCTTCCTCTTCCTTCTCCCGGCGGACGTACCGGGGGCGGCGGACGCGCGCGCCCGCCAGGCGTCCAGCAACGCGGCCGCGCAGCGGTCCACTACGCCGCAGCGCCGCCTTACAGCCTCCTGCGCCCTGTTCCCCAGCGCCACGCGGTCGGCATCGTTGAGGAAAAGATGCAGTATCTCGCGCCTGAGGCAGTCCTCGTCGCGGACCTGGCGTATCGCGCCGGCCGCCAGCAGGTCGCTCATCACGGGACGGAAGTTCTCGGTGTGCGGACCGACGACCGTGGGAACGCCGCATAGGCAGGGCTCGATCATGTTCTGTGCACCGCGTGCGTAGAGCGACTTGCCCACGAACGCCACCGTCGCCAGGCCGAAGAAGCCCATCATCTCTCCGGTCGTGTCGCCCAGATAGACCGCTGGCGAGGGCGGCGAACCGGGGGCGGGGGGCGTCCGTCCGCCGCGCGAACGGCGGATGCACGGGAAACCAGCCCGGCGGATGTTGGCCTCCACGGCGTCGGCCTTCTCAAAATGCCGCGGCACTATCACAAGCCGCACGTCCGGCCGCATCCGCAGCACATGCCTGTAGATGCGCAGCATGGCCTCGTCCTCGCCGGGCCACGTGGATCCCCCGAGCAGGATCTGCGGAAGCGCGCGGGATGTCGCCTCCGGCATCACGAACCCTGGCAGCAGTTCGCCTTCGCCGCCATGCTCGCCAAGCCTTATCCAGTCCGCGAGTTCCCGCTCTTTCGCCTCGTTGCGATGCGCGACATCGAACTTGAACGAACCTGTAACCTGCACCGTGCGGGCGTCGGCCCCGGCGGCGACGAGGCGCTGGGCGTCCGCATCCGACTGGGCGAAGATCGTGTCGAAGGAGCGCAGCACTTCGCCGAACCACCACCTGGCCGCGCGGTAGCGGGGTGCGCTTCGGTCCGACACCCTTGCATTGACCAGGTACAGCGGCACTCCGCGCCTGTGCGCCTCACGGATGAAATTGGGCCACAGCTCCGACTCAACGAGGATCACTGCGCGCGGACGGACCCTGTCCAGAGCCCGGCGCACGCATGCGCCAAAGTCGAGCGGATTGTATATGAGCGCATCGCCATCTGCCAGCTCGCGCACGGCCTGCCGCCAGCCGGTGGAGGATGTCGTGGAGAACACGAACCGCACACCGGGGTCGCGCGCCCTGAGCGCGCGCATCAGCTGCCCGGCCACGGCAACCTCGCCGACACTAACGGCGTGTATCCACACGGGATCGCCGGGGAATGCCAGGTCCTTCGGATAGCGGCCGAACCTGTCGCCCATGCGCGCCCGATAGCCGCCGCGCCGCTTCATGCGAAGAAGGAACGACGGCAGCAGCGAAATGTATACGACTGCGAAAAGAAGGTTGTAGAGCGCCCACTTCATCTCAGTCGGTCCCGTCGGCGGCATCTTCCGCCGGCGCATCCTTCTCCTTCCCGTCATCCTCCCCGCGCTGACCCCATACCGCAGGCCCCGCGTGCAGCGTAAGGCACACTGGCACTGCCGTCTGAGCCGGGTCCGAGCCTATCACGGAGATCGACACGTTGTTCGTCGCAGGGAAAGGCGGCCACCCAGAAAGGCTTCCTGAGTTCTCGTTCAGGCGTATCCAGTACGGGAACACCCCGGAAGGCTTGAACTTCACGGGACGCGTCTCGGGCGACACGCGAATCGCATAGCGGAAGCGCTCGCGGGCCCGTACGCACAGAGTCGTGGACGCAGGCGTCTCCAGCGCCGGCGGGCGGCATTTGTCCTTCGGCATGAATCGCGCCACGTAGCATCCGCCGGGCATTCCGCCGCCGACCTCCAGCTTGGGCGCCCAGCCCGCCACACGGCCGTCGGGCCGCCACCACCCAACGAACACGCTGCCCTTGCCAGGCTTCGCCGAAAGCGCAACCGTCCCCCCTTCCACGAGAATGCCCTGCGCCGGCTTCATCGATACCTTGCCGTCGCCATCCGCGCGTACGGATACGTTGCGCGTGGCGGCCGCGACGCATGCGGCGATCGTCTTGTGCTTCGGCCTGGATGCGAGATAGTCCGGCCAGGCGCCGTCGATCGCCTTCATCGCCTCCACCGACAGCGGCTGTTTGCCTTTCTTCACGCCCATCTGGCCGCGGCGTCCAGTGAAGGCGACGCGGTTTGTGACGCCGGCGCGCGGCCAATAGACGCATACGAGCGGATATTCTTTCGTAGATGCGGCCGCCGCGATGAAATCCTGTACGCGCTTCACCAGTTCGGGGGTGGAGGATGGCGAACGGTCGGTGATCTTCACCATCAGCGGCGCGCGGTCCTGCCGCCACAGCCGGAACGCCTCGCCAGAAAGCGCCTTTGCAAGCCGCTTGCAGTAGGTGCAGTCGTCGCCCTCCAGCACGAGGAGCATCGGACGGCGCTCGCGTTCGGCCGCCGCCACCACACCATCGAAGTCGGAACTCCATTCGCCAGGCTGGAACGAGGCGGCAGGCGCCTCGCCGGACGCCTGGCCCGCAAGCATGGCCACAGCGCAAAGCAGCGCCGCGCACGCGCCGGAGCGGCAGGAGCGGCTCCATATCCAGCCGTCGGCACGGAACGTGAGCCACACCGCAGGCGCCAGCAGCACGATGTCGCGGACGAGCGCGATGTACATCTCCGCCCGGCCGCCAACGGACGGCACACCGAAGCACCCGCAGTCGATCTCAAGCCCGCGCGCAAGCGCCACGCCCAGCGCCACGATGAACATGGCGAGCATGCAGGCCACCACCAGCGCCGCCTCGCGCGTCCATCGCGAGAGGACGAGCGCCGCGCCGGCGATCAGCTCCAGCATCGGAAGCGCAAGGGCGAACATACCCAGTGACCATTCAGGCAGCATCTCGTAGCGCCGGACTGCGTCGGCAAAGACGCCAGGATCGTCTATCTTGGCCAGGGCCGAATAGACGAACAGCCCCCCTATGCCGAGACGGAACAGCCGTTCAAGCACGGATGCGACGCATCTCCCGTTCATGGCTCATCCTCCGAATCGTCTTCGGCGGCCATGGAGCCGCCAAGCCACATCACCCGCTTCTCGTCGTCCACGCGCAGGTTGTTCAGCGCGCCCAGCGCCAGCGCCAGGACTGCCATTCCGGCGAGGACGAGCCAGTTGAAGCTCTTCAGGTATTCTATTGGTCTCATCGACATGGCTGCGTGCGGGTACAAGCTACAGCGCGGCACGGTCGCAGAGCGCGCTGACGAACAATGCCTTGATGGTGTGCATGCGGTTCTCGGACTCATCGAACACGCGCGAATACTTCGATTCGAACACCTCGTCCGTAACCTCCAGCGCGCCGCACTCCCGCGTCACGTCCGTATTGGCATCGTGGAACGCCGGCAGGCAGTGCAGGAACACGAGCCGGCCGTCGAGGTTGCCCGTGGCGGCCATGAGGTCCATGTTGACCTGGTACGGCCTGAGCAGCCTGATTCGCTCGGCGGTCTTGTCCTCCTCGCCCATGGATACCCACACGTCCGTATAGAGCACATTCGCGCCCTTGACCCCCTTCTGCGGATCGTCGAACACCTTCACGTCCACTCCGTTGCGGCGCGCCACCTGGGATGCCTCGGCCAGCTTCTCCTCGTCGGGCCATAGCTCCTTCGGCGTGCAGCACACGTAGTTCACGCCCGCCTTGGCGCAGCCCATCATGAGCGAGTTCGCCACGTTGTTGCGTCCGTCGCCCACGTATGCGACCGTCGTGTTATCGAGCGAACCGAACGCCTCCTTCACGGTCAGCAGGTCGGCGAGGATCTGCGTGGGATGGTAGTCGTCGGTAAGTCCGTTCCACACCGGCACGCCGGACCATTTCGCGAGCTCCTCCACCGTCGACTGGCGGAATCCCCGGAACAGGATGCCGTCGTAGATGCGGCCGAGGACGCGCGCGGTGTCCTTTACCGACTCCTTCTTGCCGAAATGTATGTCCGGCCGGGTGAGGTATTCCGCGCCGCCGCCCTCGTCGCGCGCGGCGATGATCGAGGAGTTGCGCGTACGCGTGGAGCTCTTCTCGAAGATGAGCGCGATGTTCCTGCGGTGCAGCAGGTCGCCGCGTATTCCGGCCGCGCGCCGCGCCTTGAGCTGGGCGGCAAGGTTGATGAGATCCAGCATCTCCTCGTCCGTGAACGAGGTCATGCGCATCAGGGAACGGCCCTTCAGCTCGGGCATCCAGGTAAGTGTAGACATTTCGGTATCCTACTTCTCTTTCTTCTTCTGCAGATCGGCGATGGCGGCGGCCACGTTGGCGAAAAGCCTGGGCAGCTTCGCCACGGGCACGGTGGAGAACGCCAGCCGGACCAGTCCGGAAAGGACGATCACACCGGTCGAATACTTGGCCACCAGGTGCCGCCGCACCTCCTCGGCGTCGACCCCCTTGGGCTTCACGCACATGAAGTATCCGCTATTGAACGGCATCGGCTCGAAGAACTCCGCGTATCCGGGGTTTTCCGCCAGCAGCCGACGGATGGCCATGTAGCGGCGCCTGAGCACATCGTACTTCTGCCGCTTCTGCCGCGCATAGCCCTTGTCGGCGTATGCCGCCAGCGCGAGGTGCTGGCCGAGCGACGACGCGTTGGATATGCCGCTGCGCACGTTGCCCGCGGCCTTGTCTTCCAGCGCCTTGAGCTGCTCCGCCGTCGCCCCCTTGAAGGCGAAGGAGATGAAGCCCACGCGCAGCCCCCATGCGTAGTCCTCCTTGGTGGTGCCGTCGAGCTTCACTGCCAGCACGTTGCGATGGAGCGACGCGAACTCGGCGAAGAGCGATTCGGCATGTATGCCCTTCTCGTACACGAGGCCGAAATAGGCGTCGTCGAGCACCACGACTATCCTCTTGCCCGCCGATGCCGCGGCCTTGACCGCCGCCACGATGCGGCGCGCGTCCTCGAACGTGGCCGTGTAGCCGGTAGGGTTGTTGGGGAAGTTGAGGATGAGCAGCTTCTTCGCGCCCGGCTTCATGAGCGCGGCCTTCATCGCCGCCGCGTCGAACGCGCCACGACGAAATGTGTTGAACGTCTCCATCGGCGTGCCGACGGCCTCGCTGAAGATGAGCGCGTAGTTGTCCCAGTAGAGGTCCGGCGCCACAAGACGGTCCGACGGGTCTGCGAACAGCTCCGCCACTATGCGGATGCCGTGCGTCAGCGCATGGGTGACAACGGGATTGGAGTACGTCACGCCCTTCAAGGAGGGATTCTTCGCGATCTGCAGCTCCTTCCAGCGCGCGCGCAGCTGCGGCAGACCGAACGAGCCCGCATACAGGAACGCCCTGCGGCCAAGCTTCACCTGGTCCGAGAAGCAGTCCATCACGAGCGGAGAACCATCCTCCTCGAACGCCATGCCCACCGTGGCGTTGATGGCGCAGGCCTTGGCTTCGGCGCCCTGGCCGAGGATGCCGCCGTACGGAAAGTACATGCGCCGCCCTTCCCGCGAAAGGAACGCCGCCGCGGGCCCCAGCGCCCTGTTGAGTCTTGTTGCCAATGGATTCATGCGGAGATTATACCATATCGGGGCTTGCGTGGACAATCCCCCTCTTTCATCCACCAACAGATCAGCGCAGCACCTGTCCGTCGGCCAGGAGGCGGCTGGACAGTTTCGCGTAGTCGACATCCTGCACGGCACACGCGCCCTCGCACGCCAGCGAGGCCGCCGTGCCGGCCACCTGCCCGAGCGCGAAGAACACCGGTTCCATGCGGATGGACCCGAACGCGATGTGCGAGGCGGACAGGCACACCGGCACCACGAGGTTGGCGCATTCCCCGCGCTTCGGCACAACGGCTCCATAGTCTATCGGGTATGGCGGGAAGCGCCGCCCGCGCTTGTCGGTACCCACCTCCACATCGCCTTCATTGTGCACGAAGCCGTCCTCGCCCACATACCTCCTGACATGGTGGGAGTCCATGTTGTAGGCCCCCATCGCCACTGGACGCGGCGCGATGGCCGTTCCGCGGCAGTTGGCCTCCGTCATCACGTATTCGCCCACCATGCGCCTGCCCTCGCGCACGTACAGCTGGGTCTGCCAGCCGTCGCCGAGGCCGTCGGCGAACTCGTCCCTGCAGGTTCCCCACTTCGAGACCCTCTCGCGTATCGTCGCCGGTACCCGCGGATGGTTCGCGAGCGTCCACATCAACCCCTGCTGGTATCTGAGGTGCTCCGCGCGGATCTTCTCGCGCTCGGCGTACGAGGCCTCCGGCCACCGCCAGTTCCTGCCGATGAAGTCGGTGGCGAAGCCCGTGCGGTTATTCGTGTCCGTCTTGCGGTTCGGCATCTTCGAGTTTATCCAGGGCATCCCGTCGCGATCCAGCGGCGCGATGGCCAGATGCCGGAAAAGAAGCTCGTATTCACGCTCGTCGTAGCCTGCCGGCTTCGCGAACGGGATCATGTTGGACGGATCGTCGGTAAGGCACATGCGGAAGCAGTACGCCTGCACGCGCCGGTCGCCATCGCCCGGCCTGAAGGATGGGTCAGGCGGCTCGATGCCCGGCAGAAGCCCGCTCGACGGATCGCCCTTCACCACGTACGGATCGACGCCCGCATTGAGTTGGTGGAACTTCGCCTGTCCCGGCTGGTTACCGTTCAAGGTCTCGCCGTATGTGGAATTCGCCTCGCGCCCGACCGTGTACGACACTCCCGCCGCCGCCATGAGATCGCCCTCGTACGTGGCGTCCACGAACACCTTGCCGCGATATTCATTTCCTGAAAGCGTCCTGATGGCGGCTATGCGCCCATCATTCTTCACTACGCCCTTCTCGCGGTCGAGCAGCTCGCCACGGCGTATGTCCAGCCCGTCGCGCCTCTCCCAGCCCTCGAGTATCGACAGTGCGGCCGACGGTTCGAACGTCCACATCGTCTCCCTGTTGCGCGTGCCGGCGCACTGGCCGTCGGGGAAATACGACTCGGGCGACTGGCGGGTCCAGCGCGAACGGTCGGAATAGTATACGGCCACGGCGCGGTAGAACTCAAGCGCTATGCCCCCGAACGCCGACTTGTTGCCGATGTCGGTCTGTCCGAGCCCGCCCGTGGTAAGCCCGCCTATCCGCGTCTCCGGCGACACTACCACGGCGCTATGCCCCATGCGCCTCGACTGCACCGCGGCGGATATCGCGGCCGGCGTGGAACCGTATATCACCACGTCGACATCTACGGCGCCCGCGACCGACAAGGCCGCGGACGCCGCGAGAGAGGCGATGAACGCCATCTTCCACATGGCCTATTCGCCCCAGACGATCGTCGACGTCTCGGTGTAGACGTTGAAGATGTTCTTGGTCTCGAAATCGATGTGGTGGATCTTGGTGATGCCGCCGGCATCCATTGCCGCCTTGATGGAGCTGTCGCCGGTGGTGTACAGGACGATGCCCTTGCTCGTGGCCGTGCCGCACTTGGCGCACTTCACGGAGTTGTCGACATCGAACGCGCCAGGGGCACGATGATCCAGCACGATGCCTCCGGTGATGGCGACCGTGGTGATCGGGCCACCCTGCGAGCAGCAGCCGGTAAGCAGCGCGGCGCAGAGCGCGCCCGACGCAATCATCAGTTTCTTCATTTTCGTTTCTCCTTGTTCCGCCCGCCCGAACCATTCAGGCGGGGGATGGTCTGATTATACCCCTTTTCCCGCGCAAAGGCAACGCAAATCCAAAACAATGCACGATTCGCGGATGCGCCCGCGCGATTGCGTTACGCAGAACGGTCCACTATTTCCCTGCCGTGACATCCATCACGTAGACCTGGCGAGTCCCCTCGTGTACCGAGTTGAAGGCGATCTGGCGTCCGTCGGGGCGCCATCGCGGATGAAGGTCGCACCGACAGTAGGTATGACGGTATATCTCCGGGATGAAGTACGAGCCAAGGTCCCTGACGGCATCGTCCGCAAGACGCACGATCTTCCAGTGGCGGAAATAGTTCTTGTCCCAGTAGCCGTCCCCGCTGACGAATCTTCCGTCGGGGGAGTAGATGCAGTGTCCGTCGAAGTCCATTTCCGCTCCGCCGATCCTGCGGACCTTTTCCTCCTCCCCTACAACGAATTCCACATGCGAGCATACGCGACGGTTGCCGTTCACGTTGCATGTCACCACCATCGTCGCGGCATCGCGCACGGACAGGTTCGGCTTCCAGTTGAAATGCGATGCACCCCATCCGTCAGGGAAGCACCGCCTGATGTCCGTCCCGTCCACGGTTGCGGTGAAGGCGGTCGTCTCCCAGCGCACCCTTTTCTTCTTCCGCCCGCCCTCGTTCGGTTCACCCACCGAACGCGACAGGAAGAATATCCTCCGGAAGTCCTTCGAGATGGCCGTATGGCAGAGGTAGCTGAGACCGTTCGTACCCGTCACGGGCGGCACCTGGTCCCGTACCGATGCGCAGCTGACGATCAACCGGGCCTCGCCGGTGCGCAGGTCCAGGCGAAAGATGCCGTCATCCTCCGGGAACACCGTGCCGAGCCGTGGATCCTGCCCGCGTCCGGCGTACCCATAGTCAGGCCGCGTGCAGTAGAGCCGCGCATAGTTGATGGAGAGTGCGAACGCCCCATCCTCGGATACGGCGCTTACCGGATAGCCGGGGAACACCCGCTCCCTGCGCGTCTTCCAGTTCATCATCACCGCGCAGAAACGGCCATCGCGGATGTCGTTGAACACGAAGGTGTCTTTCGCCCACGGAACCCAGTGGGCCATCGTCGCCTCCTGGAAGTTCCAGCACCGCGTGGTTGTCACGGGGATGAACCGGTTCCCGTCCGCAAGATCCACGAGTCCGAGCACGCACGGCCTTCCATCCGGCAATGTATTCTTGATGTCCGTCTCGAGGGTCAGCATGTAGCGATTGTCTGGACTCCAGCAGTTGATTGCGAAGTAGTTGGCGAGGAAATGGTCGTGTTCTCCTCCGGTGACCGCTCGCGGCGGCGAAAAGGAGGGGAACGGCGGCAGCGTGGCGGCGCACAGCGAAGCGGCCGCGAAGGATACGGTTATTAGGCTCATGGCATTAGGTCCTTTCCCATCCGGATGTAGCGGGCCGGATCCCCGGGGTTCATGGCTCGGTTCGGATCGCGTTTCGACGTCACCTGCGGCGTGTCGACGAGCGCGGCCAGATCGTTGACCGTCAACGTAGCCGAAGGTACGAACGCACCGGACGCGACATAGCGACAAAGCAAGGAGCACAGATAGACGCCCGCCGGATCGTCCGCGTGGAGATTGAACGAGCACGCAAGAAGCCGACCGCCGCCGACCCGGTACTCGAACAGCGCAGCCTGGCGGATCGGGAGCTTGACGGAACTTGCGACATCGATGATCGGGTCGAACGGAACATCCGACTCGAGCTGGAATGCCGAGGCACCCTCCATCATCCGCCGGAACTGCCAGGAGCAATATCCATCGTGCGGGAATCCCTCAAGTGCAGGATGCCCCGCCTTCACTACCGTGGCGAAATTGCCGCCGCACCGCCCCGGCCGCCCCGTGCAGAAGGTCATTGGCGACGTCTTGAACGGCCCCTTGCCGAGCAGCAGCACCCGTTCGCCGCGCCACATGGCCGAAAGGAGATCATCCCGCGAGATGTCCGTGCAGACACGAACCTGCGCCCCGCCGGACACCTCGCCAGGCTTCGGAAAGACATAGCAGTCCCAGCGGTTCTCCACGGAGACGCCTTCGGCTACGAGACGTGCCGACAGATGGAGCCTCTGCGGCATCGCTGCGTCCGGAAATGCGATATCGACCGTGGCGAGCCTGGTGACTTCTCCCAACGACGCGGGGACTGAATCGATGCGTCGCGAGAAAACCACATGCCCTCCGTCATCCTCCAGGGAGACCGTCAGCGTGCCGCCGTGCATATCCCTCGCGAAGTTCGAGATTGAAAACGACGTATTCCTGACTTTACGGGAGGGAAACACGAAATCGGCGTCGAAGTCGGCCAGCAGCACGGCGGAGGAATTGTAGCGGAGGACATTCTTCACCGTCTCGTGCGGCTTGAGGCGGTAGAACTCGTCCATCATCCCCACCGAATACCCGAAGGTATGCCAGTGCGTGTTGATGTCGCCGAGGAAGTCGAAACCGGCGACGGTCCTGCAGGCGCGCGCCTTTTCGAAGGCGTACTTCCGCCCGAGCGCCACCCAGGCGCAGGAGTTGGTGAAGTATGTCCCGGCCCTGGAGACGAGCCCCTTTTCCGACAGCACCCTCCGCACCTCCGAGAAGAGGCCTGTCCTGAGAATCGGGGAATCCTTCGGGTACAGCCCCTCAAGCGACAGGTCGGCATACGTCCCGTCGATGCAGATCTCATGCAGAAGCCTCGGCTTGCGGCAATAGAACGGCGACCAGGAATCGATTTCCGCCGCCGTCCTGCCCCCGATGTAGTTGTAGGATGTGGCGTTGTCGCAGAAGGCGTTGAACACGTCGCTGTACCGCGCAAGCCGCGCCGCCCGTTCCTCGTTGTGCCGGTGCGGCTTCTTCACTACCGGCTCCACCGCCTCGTATACGCCATAGGACACGCCCTTGAGCGCACTCATCGGGGAGAAGAGCGAGTCCGTCCTGGAATGGACCATGTCGGCTATCTCCTCCAGATATACCTCGGCGAGCCTGTCGATGCGCGTCTCGTTGCCGGTGCAGTACATCACGACGGAAGGATGCCGCCGCGCGAACGCGATGATCGCCGCGTACTCCCGCTCGGTCACGAAATTCGGCGACTCGATCTCTATCATCATGCCCCCCTCGTCCGCCGCATCAAGATACTCCGCCGGCGGTATGAAGGTATGGAACCTGACAAAGTTGAAACCGAGCTCCTTGCGTCTTCGCGTCACCATCCTGTAGTATTCAACGTCCCTTGGCAGATGCACCGTGTTCGGGAAGTAGCAATGCTCGGTGACCCCGCGCAGGAAGACGGGGCGTCCGTTGAGGAACAGCCTGTCGCCCTTCGCCGCCAGGCGCCTGAGGCCGAACCTCTGCTGATAGCGGCGGCCATCGCGAAAAAGCCGTAGCGTATAGAGCTTCGGCGACTCCGGTGACCAGAACGACATGCCTTCCGAGGATAGGAGGATGTCTCCAGCCCCTTCGCCGCTCCGCACGATCCGCCCGCCATCGGCGATCTCGTACCTGCACCGGTCCTTCCCGCCCGTGTGTATGGTGAACGACATGAGGTCGTCCGCCGTCGTCACCGCCACGTTGCCGATGTCGCTCGCGACGAATTCAAGCGCGAGATGGCCGTTGACTCCGCCGGTCGCACGGAAGATCGACCGCGACGTCAACCCTCGCACCTCCGCGCCGAGATAGCCGAGATTGAGGTTGTTCGCGACCGCAAGGACGATCTCGTTCCTGCCATCCCTCAGATACCCTTCCGGTATCTCGATCGTGAACGGCGTTGAATACCCGCGGCGGCATTCCACAAAACGCCCGTTCACCCACACCTGCACCTGGTTCCGCACGCCCTCGAAGGCAAGGCTCGCACCCCGCGTACGGGAAAGGGAGATGTGCCGCCTGTAGTAGAATGTTCCGTAGATCTGCGGCAGCTGCGTATCAGGAGACCAGCCGCGCTGCGGAAGGCGTCGTTCGGTGTACTCGGGATTGATCCGGAACTCGTCGGCGATGCCCGCCGCGCGAAAGGCGGGGACCATGTCCTCCCAATACCCCGGAATCGCCTCCTGGACGAGCTTCCCCTCGAAGGACGGATATGTGTCCACCTCCGGGAAGAACGGGCTGTAGGCCATCTCCCATGCGCCGTCCAGCGAAATCGCATCCTTGAAGGCCCATTCCACCGTGGCGTCGACAGCATGGGCGGCGAACACGGCAAGGACGGAGATACATGAAATGGCAACCCTGTTCATTTAATCCTTCCAATCTTGTCGAAGGGGATCGGCCTGAAGTGCGGGATCCTCCTGCGGCAGACGGCATTGATGTCAGCCGAAGCCGGTTCGGAGACGACCGCATTCCATTTGTTCGTAGCCCAGTTCCCGCCACTGAACGTCTCCCGGCACCGGATGAAGACATTGTCCTCCGCAGCCTGCCACCTGTAGCTGCGCGGGTAGCCCTGCATCACACCCTTGAGATCGGGATAGCGCGTCTGGTAGACCGGGCTTTCAATATCGACGGCGCCCTTTATGCGCCGAAGCCATGCCTGACTCTTCAGCCAGCTCTTCCATATCTCGTCCGACACCCAGCGCGAGCCGAGTGCGCGGCCGCAATCGACGAACACGCAGTTGCGAACGACATTCGAATACCCGCCGTTGCAGTGGACCGCCCCGAATCCCCGGGAATCGGTGTTGCGACGGACATTGCGGAACACGCAGCTGTCAATCGTCCATCCCGAATGCCCGTCGTCGAGATAGAGCGCGGTCTGCGCGCGGAACTCTGGGTTTCCGATGTCCGAGAACAGGTTGTATCGAAACACATTCCCTCTGCAGGAGATGTTGCGCCCGCAGTGGTACGCGCCGGAGTCATCGGTTCCAGTGACGCAGTTCGAAATGACGTTGTATTCGATCAGGCAATCGTTGCCATCCACGAAAAGGAGCTCGTGGATCGAATTGCAGAGTTCATTGTGCCGCACGATGTCGCCGACGCCTTCGGTCATTATCGCCCAGGTGTGCGTAAGCCTGATCTTGCCGCAATCGTGGACGAGGTTGTTCTCGATCACGTTCCCGCTGGGGACGAGATTGCGCCGATCGCCGCCAACGACCTCTATACCCCCTGCCCCTATGTCGGCGATGTCACAATCCGACACGCGGCAATGGTCGGCGCCATGAAGCACTATGGCCCCCAGTCGCACATTGCGCACCGATACGCCGCTGATGACAACATTCGTGACTCCCGTCCCGGCAATCGCACTCCGCCAGGCAGGGCCGAACGAGATATCGCGGATCTCCACGCAGGCGACCCGGTCCAGCGACACCAGGTCTGGATCGCGCCAGCACAGACGCATCTCCCCGGCTTCAGAGAGCGGCCTTGACGGCAGGACGTAGACCCTACTCTTCTCAATGTCGACATAGCACTCGCCAGGAGCGTCAAGTTCGCAGAGTGCGTTCATGACACGCCAGCGACGTGGTCTGTTTGTCCAGTCGACTATCTCCTTGAGCGAATACTGCGAGAAGCTGCCAAGCGTAATCGTCTTCGCCTTCGTGTCGATCGATTCGATCGGAATCTCCTCGGCTCGCCATTCACAGCCCCAGAAGCCGAGCAGATAGGCGAATTTCTCGTTCACCCACATGTCGGGACGAAGCGAATGGTATGCGAACGTACCGCAATCCACCTTGTTCGTCCCGGGGTCTACTACCCGATCGAACGTCGTCCATCCATCCTCCCATCCATCAAGTTCGCCACCAACCACATTCGGCCAGCCGGCGGGGCGCATGCGCCGCCCGTCCACATAGAGTTCCGGCACTGGATACGGAAGGTATTCATACTTGTCCGCCTTGTTCCGTCTGGCCGGCCACTCCGCCCGCCAGCCCGAGATGTCGGCGACGAATACTCCTGGACGCGACGGATCCGGCTTGAAGGCCGCAGTCGGGATCGCGCGTCCACCGACGAAGCGCGTACCCCCGCCTGGCGATCCGCGCCAGACGACCGGCGCCGAAACGCTTCCGGAGTCGCGGGTATCAAGCATCAAGCCCGCATCGCCAAGCTCGTACGTCCCGCACGCGAGCCGGATCTCGACACCGCGAGCGCGTTGGTCGGCCGGCATGGCGCGGACACGATCCCGGACGGCGTCCAGTCGCGCTCCCGCCGGGACGTCCACCACAACCGGCCCAGCCGCATGTCCCAGGAGCGACAGGGATGCGACGGCAATCGACGGGATCCCCGCAACAAGAAGCCTTTTCATAACCATTGCCTACTTGAAGTTGATCGTAAGGCCCCTAGGAGCATACTTGATCGAAAGTTCCGTTGGCGACGTCTGCTCCAGAATGTACTTTTTCGACGGAACCAAAGCGCGCCCATCAACGCCCGCAGGCAAGGTCAGTCCGCCCGCAGCACGCAAGATCACGACGGTCTGCTCGGGAAGTCCCGAAACATCCGCTACCGAAAGCACCGCGCCGTCCTCGAGCGTGAACGCCCCGCTGGCCTCCAGGACGGCGCCGGCGGCGACATCGGCGGAAGGAATCGTCCAGGAGCCAGTCACCTTCAGGCTGCCGTTCGTGACGATTGGAAGGCCCACTATGTTTTCCACGGATATCGTGAACTGCCCGGCATTCAGGTCCAAGGTCGTGTTCGGCGCGAACGTCATGTTGGTGAATACCGGGCGATGGTCGAAGCGTATGACGTCGTCCACATTCGTCGACACGCAGAAAAGCAGCCCGTCGCCAGTATCGACAGGTGCCGTGTAGTCCGTGTATTTGTGCGTGCCGCGTCCCTGCCGGTCGATCGCGAAGCCGAACTTCGCTGTCCAGAGTCCATCATCGGCACCGACATAGTTGGAGAATGTCTCGCTGTCGAACTTCTCCATGATTGCCTTATGTATTGCACAGGAATAGCCCCCGTTTTTCCTATAGCGGAATTCAAATGCATGGGCTCCTGGCGTCATGGAGTATGTGGCAGAATTGCATGTCTTGCGAACAGACTGGTCGACAACGAGATTCCCGTCGATGAACAGCCTGGACTGCGCGTCCATGCAGCAGGCGAACGTCCAGTTCTCGGTCGAATCAGAGTCGTTCCAGATGTAGCCGCAATAGGACACCATCTTGTAGTCCGGAATACCATCTCCATAATAGGCAGCCCCGTTGTTTTCATCATATGCCACGCGGACGCAGAGCGACGTTATCCCCTGGCACGGCGAGGTAATGTACGCGGGATCGGTACCTGTCCACGCTGCCCCGTTGTATAGGTTCGTATATTCGGCGAGACCGGCTACTCCAGAATAGTCGTACACCGGTGCGGCATAGCGATATGTCCCGCTCTTCATGTCGAGCGCCGCAATGCCGCTGTAGTTCGTGGTCCAGGTGAAGAGTGCGCCGTTTCCAGAGTCGAACGGGGCCGTGTAGTCCTTGTACTTGTGCGAACCGCGCCCCTGGCGGTCTATGCCGAAGCCGAATTTGTTGGCCCACTCGCCGCCTGAAGCGCCCGTGCCACCGGAAAACACTTCGTCGTCAAAGTTCGTAATGCTGTTCTTCTGCGTCGCGCCCGTGGTTCCGCCACCACGGCGATACCGGAGCTCGAAGGCATGCGCCCCTGGCGAGATGGCGATGGTGGCCGTCTTGCCTGTATAACGCACGTTCTGGTTTATGACGAGCGTACCGTCGATGAACAGTTTCGAATGTGCATCCATGCAGCAGGCGAACGTCCAGTTCTCGGTCGTCTCCGAGTCGTTCCAGATGTAGCCGCAATAGGAGAGCATCTTGTTCTCGGCACTCCCGTCCGCGAAGTAGATGTGGGCATTGCTGTTTGTAGCCACTCCAACCCCGAGTTCGGTGATCCCCTGATAGGGTGAAGTCTCGGAGGCGGGAAGCGTCCCTTCCCAGGCGGTTTGGTTGTGAACGTTCGTGTAGGTGCGAAGGCCTGCCACCTGCGACCAGTCCACAAGGATGTCCGCATGCGCCGCCATGCATGATCCAAGCACCGCAAGGATGCATGGCGCTAGTTTTCCGGTTCTCATCTTGGTTGCTCCTTCATTGTCTTGTTTTCGGAAATTGACTCACTTGCGTACCCAACGGCGGAACCAGTCGATCCGCTGCACGGCGGGCAGGGTCCTTGCGTCCAGATCCGCCACCTTGGCACCCGACCAGTTGTTGACCTCCGTATCGAATACGACGTGCAGCGGGCGGCGGAAGCCACCGTTCCCGTAGCTGGCCGTGGGCATGCGGGCGCTCTCCACATTGTCGATGTACCACACGAGCTCGCGTTCGGTCCAGAGCAGCCCGTAGGTGTGGTACTCCGCGCTAGGGCAGAAATCCAGCTTCTTCATGACGCCGAGCGGGACATCCTGGTTGTTGCAGACCCCCTCGTAGTACGGCGTCATGTAGTGGTGCGTGAAATGCGACGTCCTGTACTCCTGGCTGGCGTCGCCGGGCTGGTGGCGGCCGAGGATCTCGCAGATGTCGATCTCCTCGGAAAAGTCGCCGGGGGAATATTTCCGCTTCAGGTCGTCGCTGAGCGGGTCATAGAGCCAGAAGGCGTTGCGCACTGCCGCAGGAGTCGCCTTGATGCGTGCCTCGAAATAGCCGTATCTGACCTTCCTGCGGCTCTTTACGAGCGCACACGTATACCCCTGCATGCCGTCCATGCGAGCCTCGTACGGAATCTCCGCCTCTGGAACCTTGTCGGTCAGAAGCAGCAGTTCGCCGTCCTTCTGCGATACGTTCTTCGCCAGGGTACGGTAGACGCCGGGGCGACCCGGCCAGTGCGGCGCATAGTCCCACCACTTGCCCTTGTCCAGGCTCTCGCCGTCGAATTCGTCGCTGACCTCGGTGTCGAGCGTCCAATCCCCGGGAAGAGGACAGACCGCCGAGGCGGAGGCGAGCGCTGCAAGGAAAAGCAGTGTCATGGCCGCGGTCCCCTTCTACTCGTACCTGAGCGTCCATATCTGCCAGCGCAGACGGTCCGAGGCGTATGCGTCCTCGAACACCGGCGGCGGGCAGTGCAGCCATGTGTTGCGGTGCGTCCGGAATTCGAGCTTCCTGAGCGGCGCGAACGATCCGAGCTGGTCGCCGGGGATGACGGTATAGACATCGACCGGTCTGACCAGGAACTCGAGCGCCGCGTAGAGGAACTGGCGGGGGCCGATCGTCTTTCCGCCGTCGAGGTCGATGCGCGCCGGGAGGAAGGACGACGTATCCATCGCCTTCGCCGCCGCGACGATCTCCGCGCGCGTGACATCCATCTGCCGGGGCGACGAGACCGGCATCTCGAGGAAACCGTAGGCGTTCGCCGGCATGAACTCCTTCTCGCCCTTCAGCATCGCCACGGCCGCGCAGAACACGTCCGCCACGCTCCAGCTGGCCGGTGTACGCACCGGCCCCATTCCCTTGGCCGCCCATTCGGCGCGGATCGCCCCCATGTCCTTCCGCGTCAATGCGACACGCGGCTTCTGCGTGGCCGCTATCTCGGGGATCGTGACGAACCTGAACCTCGGGTCCTCCTTGATGTCGCGCATGACGCGGCGGACGTTGGCAAGGTACTCGCGCACCTCGTCCAGGTCTCGCATCTTGGGCTGGATCCACGCGCCCCACTTGCCCTTGTTCTCGCGCCGGTAGTTGATGCCGTCCCAGAACTCCGTGGAGAACACCTTGTTAGGATGGCAGTTGAGGCAGAACCGGTCCTGTCCGGCCCATTCATCCAGCAGGCGCTTGCCGTCCTTCGCCCAGTCATAGCGGCGCTTCTGGCGCTGGAGCCACTCGAAATTGAGCCCGTATGCGATCCTGCGCTGACCGGCGAACCAGACATCGGCCCCGGTCGGTTCAAGGAATCCCGCGCCAAGATCGAACGTGATGCCGAGATCGGCATAGACGCGGTTGGCGACATACGACTCGGAATTGCCTGGGGGGCAGCTCGCCCACAGGCGTTTCACGCCGAAAACATCCTTGAGGATGTCCGCGCACTCCTTCTCCTGCTCCCACACGCGCCGGTAGGCCGCCGCATAGTCGGCTCCATCCGAGAGTTCGAGGATGTCGGGATGCAGCGTGTGGTATCGCGTCTGGGTGCCGATGAACGCATGCTTCATCAATTCGATCACATCCGCGCGCTTCCACCCGACAAGCGCCTTCGCCATTTCGCCAACAACCTGATGATGCGGAATGACGCCCTCTTCGATGCAGATCTTCGTCAGCTCGACGATGCCATCCGCGTTCTTGGCGCACGTGTAGTCCTCGGTATCGAAGCACACGAGCACCTCGCAGACATGTGCAGGCTTGAAATTCTGCTTTACGCTTTCGTCCAGACCGCCCGGACGGTTGTGCCGGAGCCACAGTTCGCGGTAGCGCGGCGGAATCTCGCGCGCGATCCGGTCGTGCTCGCCGGCCCACCGCAGGCGCAGAGTCTCCATCAGGAGGTCGATTGTCGCAAATCCGTCCGAAACCCACGCAGGCGCACCGGTCAGATCCAGACCCTTCTTCGCCGCTTCGTATTCGGCGAACACCGCGCCCAGCGCCGCATCCGTCAGTCCCCTGGGGCGCCTTCCATTCGCGCCATCGGACATGAACGTGTATAGCGTGTTGCGGTTGTTCGGATTGGGCTCGCCGCTCAGCCGGTAGAGATCCTGGAAGCGGAGAAGCGCCTTGCCGCACTTCGCGCCGGTCAGGCGGTCGACGGCCTGGGCGATCTCGCCGTCCGTCATTTCACGTCCATCGACCTTGGCGCGCATGTAGACGAGGGCCGGCAGGGCCGTCACCCACGGCTGGCACATGCCGCCATTGCCCCAGTCGCAGAGCAGATAGCCCTCAGCGCCATGCTTGAGCCCGGCATTCACAGCCTCGTTGACGTTCGTCTTCATGTTGAAGTGACGGCCCGTGATCGCATTCCATCCGGAAGTCCCTGGGCAGACATAGAACCGCCGCCCGTTCTTCCTGAGGTTTGCGCAGTCGCGCTCGAAGATCGCGGCATCGATGCCCTTCTTGATCTCGTAGC
This sequence comes from Kiritimatiellia bacterium, assembly GCA_017525225.1. Lineage (GTDB taxonomy): Bacteria > Verrucomicrobiota > Kiritimatiellia > RFP12 > UBA1067 > RGIG6720. The sequence goes on along the minus strand of JAFXTB010000007.1, from coordinate 19,440 downwards.
CCCACTCCAGCGCGATGGCGTTGGCCGGCAGCTCGGGAATGAGTTCCGGATGCCGACGGACGATCATGTCGTCCCAGAACATCGGCGTCCTGCCGCGCTCTTCCGCCAGGCGGCATATCTCGCGGAAGTAGTCGAGCCATACGCGCTGCCGCCCCTTCTCCTTCACGACCTCCCAGCTGCGTCCCCTGCCCTGGCTCTCAAGCTCCCATACCTCGTCGCACCCGACGTTGAACAGCTTCGAACGAAAGTTCGGCAGGAGTTCGTCGTAGAGCGATGCGACGAATTCCAGGGACCTGCGATCCGTCGGACAGAGCGCCCGAGGCGTAACGATCGTGGATTTCCACGGAGTCTTGACCCCGCCCTCCGGCGCCTCGGCGAGCGAACGGTACTTCGGATGCTCCAGCCATTTCTCGAGGTGTCCGAACGAGTTCTGGTTAGGTACGAGATCGATGCCCTTCCCGGCGCAGTAGGCGTCGAGCGCACGGACCTCCTCGGCCGTCATCGGCGAGGCGTCGTTCCAGACTACCGCATGGTCACGGTAGGCGAATGTGTGCTCGGTATAGAGCTGGAACTGGTTGTAGCCGAGTTCGGCGAGCACATCCACCATGCGATACAGCGATGCCATCGTCGGCACCTTGTTCCGCGAGACATCCAGCATGTATCCGACCACCGGCCCCTCCGCCTGCGCGACAACTGCGGCAAGCGCGGCAATGGCGCCGAGCAATGAAGTCTTTACTTTCATTTTCCCATCCTTCCTGAATAAAGCGCGCCGGAATCGGCGAACGAAAGATATGCCCGATCACGGAGCATCTTCCGCCAGGGCGGCGGCTCATCCTTGAACTCCACGGAGGCAAACGCCGACGGGTTCGCCGCGATCGCGAATTTCGCAGGCGTGGCGAAGCGGCCTTCGGCCACGAGCCTGGGCTTCATGCCCGTGCGCCGTTCCAGCTCCTCCGCGACCTTCAGCAGTTCGGCGGCCCGGAACGCGGCGAGCGACCGGCCTGCGATGTAGAAATCCACCGCCACCACCTCGTCGTCCAGCCGCCGTTCATAGTAGGAGCGCTTGCCACGGCGCTTCTCGCGCAGGATGTAGCGCCCGGCATCCGCGTACAGCGTCACGGCCACCTCCCCCGGCATCGCCTTGCCGCCCAGGCGAAGCGTCGCGCAGCGGCCTTTCGCAATGTCGCCCTTGAGCGTCTGCAGGACTTCGCAGCACCCTTCTCCATCCAGCTCCTTCAGCACCAGCTCCCGGGCGTTGACGGCAGCCTGTTCCACCGAGACGCCCGACTTTTCGAACTTCTTGGACAGCTCGTCGTATACCGGCCTGAATCCGGCAAGATGCGACACCTCGCCGTCGGGGGTCACGATGGAATCCGCCGGCTGGAAATCGGTGGTTTCCGTCTCCATGACAGGCCTGAACTCGCCCTTGAAATGCCTGAGAAGGAACCCGACCGCCGCCTCACGATGGAACTTCGACATGCCGTGCGGCCCGGGAGCCTCGGCGAGCGCATGCCAGTCTGGCGGCAGTCCTGCGCGGCCGGCGACATCCTTCACCAGACGATAGGTCGAGCGGGCCCCTTCTATCTGGAAGAAGTCCTCCACGGCCGCGTTGATCAGCACAGGGCATCCGGCCGCGAAGATGAGCGCGGCGTGGTTGAAGCCCCACGAAAGCTCGTCGAAGAAGTTCTGCTCGGCGTCCTGGGGCCCATTGGCCAGCAGATGCTCGCGGGCGGACGAAAGATAGCACGTAGGGGCGGCGGCCTTGACCCTCGGATCCACGGCCATCAGGTACGAGGACAGCGTGCCGCCGCCGGAGCAGCCGCTGGCGCCAAGGCGCTCGGCGTCGATGTCCCGCCGCGATGCGAGATAGTCGAGCACGCGCACCGCATCCCTCAGCATGTAGGTTGTCGTTGTCTCGCCCACGAGCGACGCATACGCGCCGATGCGTACATGCTCGTGCGAGGTCTTGAGTCCAGCGCCCTGCGAACGCTCCCCCTGGCCAAGGGGATCGTAGACGATCGCGGCGAGGCCGTTGCGCGCACCCAGCTCGCATGTGTGGAGGTAGTTGGGCGCGGACTTCCCTGTGACGGAATGTCCGGGGATGAATATAAAGCCGGCGTATGGCGGCTTGTATTTCGCTTCGTCCGGCAGGAACACAAGCGCCGCGATGTAGACACCAGGCGCGCTTTCGAGGATCACCTTCTCGATGCGGAAGCCGGCGTATGCCTTGAGCCCCACCGTCCGCGCGTTGAGGGGAGTGCGGACGATGTCGTGGAAGCCGGTCTTGTACCGGAAAGTCTCGCGAAAGGCATCCCTCTTGGCGGCGAAGGCTGCGGCATCCGCCAGTTCCTTCCAGGAACGATCGTTCGCTGCATCCCGTTCCGCTAGGGATGCCTCCAAAATATCGACCGTTGGCGTTGCCGCGATGGTCGCTGCAATCAGAATGCTGGCAAGCATGATCTTCTTCCTTGAAAAATCTTAAACATGAAAATTATACCCCCCCCCTGCGTTTTTGTCAATCGCAAACAATTATAAATGGCAATCCAAGGGGGGCATCAGGAATTGCCGCCTCCGAAGCGTTCGATGAACTCATCCTCGGATATGACGGGGATTCCGAGTTCGCGCGCCTTCTTGTTCTTGCCGGACGTGGATGTGATGTCGTTGTTCACAAGGTAGTTCGTGGCCTTCGATACCGACCCCGCTACGCGGCCGCCCGCCGATTCGACGAACTCCTTGAACGCCGCCCGGTTGGCGAAATGGTGAACGTCCCCGGTGATCACGAACGTCAATCCGGCGCATGATCCCGTCGCCGGCGCGGCAGCGTGTTCCTCCAGCTCGATCTCGCCTAGAAGATCGTCCACCACGGCCCGATGCGCAGGATCGCGACACCATTGCACGAACGCCGCCGACTTGCCTGGACCTATCCCATCGATCCCCGCGAACAGGTCGTCCGGCTGGCCGGGCTCGCAGGCGGCCGCGAACAGGTCGCGCACCGCATGTACGCCCAGAAGCCGTTTGGCCACGTCCGGTCCGCAGAGCGGAATCGACAGCGCGACAAGGAACTTCACGGCCTTGCGGCGACGGGCGGATTCGATGGCGTCCAGGATGTTCTCGGCCGACTTCGCGCCGAATCCCTCCATCGCAGACATCTCGTCACGATGGGCCGCAAGCCGGTAGATGTCGCCAAACGTGCGTATCCAGCCGCGGTTGACGAACTTCGCCAGGGTTTCGCCTGCGAGCCCGTCGATGTCCATGCCGTCCTTGGATACGAACCGCATGAACTTGCGCAGCTCTCGGGCCGCGCACTCGCCATTCGTGCAGCCAAGCGTGCGCGTGCCCGATTCGGATACCCTCACCACGGTCGGCGCGCCGCACACCGGGCAGCTGGAGGGAATGTCGAGACTCCCCTCCTTCTTCGTCACAGCCACGACCTTGGGGATTATCTTGTTGGCCTTGATCACGGAAAGCTTCGTACCGGCGCCGCCGATGCCGAGCCTCTCGCACTCCGAGATGTTGCAGAGCGACGCCCTCCTGACCGTGGTGCCCTCAAGCTGCACCGGCGTGAACACCGCCACCGGCGATATCGACGCAACCGCGCACGACCACTCTATCCGCTCGAGGGTCGCCTCGGCAGATTCATCGGCCCACTTGAACGCAAGGCCCGCCCGCGTGGCATGGTGCCCGGTCACGCTGCCGGTCTTCGCGTACGCCACGTCGTCGTAGACGACCACTAACCCGTCCACGGGATATGGGTTCTCGCCGTCCGTCACGCGCAGCGTCCATCGGTCTATGGCGGCCTGCAGATCGGCCTCGGACGATCTTCGCACGAGTTCGCGTTCAACGCCATCGAGCCCGATTTCGCCCAGCCAGTCCATCTGCGCGCCCCAGGACGAGAAGGTCCTGCTGGCCGCCACGAGCGAGAACGGGATCCAGCGCAGCTTCCGGCGGCGCAGCTCGTCTACGGCCTTGATCTCGTCCGTATCCTTGAGCGACAGCGACCCGGAGGCGAGATTACGCGGATTCGCGTAGTCCTCCTGCGATTCGGCCAGGAACGCCTTGAAGTCGGCATACGATATCACGGCCTCGCCCCGTACCACGAGATGTCCCTTGTCGCCTACCTCCTGCGGCAGCCCGGCGATCCCCGGCGCGAGATGGGTGATGTTGGTGCCCGTGTGACCGTCGCCGCGCGTCACCACCTTCGTCAGTCGGCCGCCATCATAGGTGACGACGAGCGTGAGCCCGTCGAGCTTCCAGCTGATCCAGACGGGCCGCCCCTCCGCCCATTTCGCGACCTCGGCAACCTGTTTCGTCTTGGCCAGGGAGAGGGCCGGGAATTCGTGGGGCTCCTTCTGCCCAGCGACATCATCGGAAGAGACACGGCTGGTGGGCGAATCCGGAAGCACCACGCCCGTCTCGGCCTCGAGGGCCTTGAGCCTGTCGAAGAGCGCGTCCCACTCGTAGTCGGTCATCAGCTCGCCGCGACCGTTGTAGTAGGCGTCCGCGGCGGCGTTAAGCCGCGCGATCCACTCGCGCATCGTTTCAACCCGTTCATCCATGCGCCACCACCTGTCTTGTCGTTGTAGCCATCATTTCTCCTCGCCAGCCACCGGAATGGGCTCGCTCCTTAAATCGTATGGCACATATTATACCAAAGCCACCCGACTGCCACAAGTGGGCACCGCGACGCGACTTATTCTACCTTTGGAATCTCTGCACTGACACCGAGCCAGGTCCTAACGTCCTTAAAGTCCTTAATTGCCCTTAAAGCCATTGTGCCCCAGCCGCCCAGTAGGGTACGCGTCCCCGCGTGCCCGCCCGGTAGGGCGTGCGCTTGCGCGCGCCGCCTACGGGCCGCAAGGCTCTCGGCCTCTCCCGTACAGGCCGCCGATCATGCCCGCACAGGGCACCGCCCATATTTGCCGCCTTTCTTGAAATTGTAGCCGCCTTTATTGATGATAGAGGCGGCAAGTTGTGTTATAATGGCGGCAACCTGCCACAAGGGCAGAAAGAGAAAGGAACAGCAACATGAAGGCAGAGCGCAAAGAGATTGAGGCCACGACGCGATCGACTTCCAGCGCAGGGAAGTTCCAGGCCGACTTGACCCCTACCGACATATTGGACGAAGACGCCATTGTCGCGCAATGGGCGGCAAGCGCGGCAATCGGCGCCATTCAGGCGCGAACGATGCTGACAAGCCTTGAATGGTTCATCATGGAGTCGGTTGCCAAGGGGCGGCAGCTGAACTTCAGGCTGGCGTCCTTCTATCCGCGCCTTTCCGGAGCGCTCACCACCCGTGATGCCGACCCTGATGCCGACTCGCTGTACGTGCGTGGGGCGGTGAAAGCGCGGCGTCCGCTGATGGAATGTGCAAGGAACAAGTTGAGGGCGGTGAACCGCACCGTGTCCGACGGCCAACCGACGATATTCAGCATCCTGGACAGGGACGCAAACAAGGCAAGCGTCGTCGCCGCCGGGCATGTGCTCAGCGCGGTGGGAGCGGGGCTTGCGTTCGACCCGTCGCGCGACGACGAAGGCGTATGGCTGGAACGGCGCGCGAAGAAGCAGGGACTCGTCCGCGTGGCCAGGGCGCGCATGCTGAAGATGGAGAACGGCCATCTTGAATTCGTGTTCGACGCTCCTGTTGCACGCGGCAATTACCTCGTCTCCGTTTACACGCGCGGCGGCAAGACCACGGACTACAAGACAACCCGCATCTGCCGCCAGGTAAAGGCGATATAATGCGATTGCCCCGCGACCGCCGCCTACGGCAGCTCAACAACCACCTTGAAGAACCTGAACGTCGCCTTGTTCGCCTCTGTCACCGTCTGCCATTCGCCGTCGAGCGTGGCGGCACCCTTAACGACAGGCCGTGCACCAGACACGTTCCACCTCGCCTCCGGCGGGTCGAACACGATGTTCTCCAAGTCCGGCGTTCCATCCGCCTTCATCGGGAAGGATGTGATCTTGAAGTCGTTCGTTGTGCTTTCCGGATCAAGGCCCACCACATAGCATTCCCAGACCTTCCGTCCGTTTGCCGCACTGCTTTTGGCCGACGCCTCGTATGACTCATATTCGTCCACGACATCCGGATCATGCGCCGTCAACCAGACATACGGCACAGGTACGACAGTTGTCTTCGTCTCGGTGTAGTCCGATACCCAGCCATAGCCAGCGACATACGCGGCATCATCACCTTCGCTTTCCACATCATCCTTCGTGTAAGTCCATGTAACAGTATGCTCGCCTTCGCCAACAATACGGACGGACTCATTTGTCCACGAATTGATGCCGTCGCGCTTCAGAATTGCCGTGCCGTCAACGGCAAACTCCGCATGATCCCAATCGTATGCACCGCCTGAATCCTCGCATGAGGTCCGCCACGAAAACGTTAGCGTACCCGGTCCCGTCACCTTCGTCTCAAGGACAGAATATTGATCGTGCGTAATCGCTCCAGACTTCATCGCCTCGCCGTTCGGCGCGGTAGCATCCTCAATCCGTACCCAGCCGACACCACTAGTTCCATCCGTTGTGAAGCCATGGTCGGCCTTACCCATCGTATCGCCGATGCCCCACACCTTGACGATCTCCTGCGTCGCAATGGCGGAATCATGGTAATCATACTTCGTAGCATACGCCTTGACCGTACAACTGTCCGTCACATATATTGGTTCGGTGTACTCATTCGAATTTGAATCTGGCGTGCTTCCATCCAGTGTGTAGCGAATAGCCGCCCTCTCCGTCGCACACGAAATCACAACCTTGGTTTTCGAGCCTGTAAACGAATTTGTCGCCGCAATCTGCGGCACCGCAACATCCGTCCAGACGCGAGTAATATTCGCCGTCACGACAGCGGAATCAAAGAACTGATCGCCAAACGCCTTTGCCTTGACAACCGTAGAATCGTTTATCGTGAACGGCCCTTCGTAAACTGGACTCTCGCTCGTCGGGTCACTTCCGTCAGTCGTGAATCGCAACACCCCATCCGCGCCTTGCCAATTGATCGAGACCTGCTCTCCCGCCCACTCAAATGTCGTACCGTTACTAGGCGTAATCACAGGATCGTCACACTGGCCAAGCGCATACTCCGCGGTCACGACATCGCTTAACATCCCATACTTTTCAGCTATCGCCTTAACCGTCGTCTTACCGCTGATACGAAAACGACGATACACAGGACTATTGACAGTCGGCTCGCTTCCATCTGTCGTATAATGAATCACCGTTCCTTCCGTCGGACACATGATTGACACCGAAAGTGACGTTTCGAATATCGTACCACTCGCAGGTGAAAATATCGGGGCCTCTGGATTCAGACCTTCCGCAATGAACGTCTCTGCCAGTGTTTCACCAATCTGTTCACTACCCGACATCACCTTGTGTGTCAACACATATACACCATTGCTCAACGGCGTCCAATCGACATATCCGCTGCCAGTTGCCGAGTTCAACGTTTCTCCGTTCACCTCTACTACCGCCGTTGCGTCCGGTGTCGCACCATCCACCCAAGCCGTCGAATAGCGTATCACCTCATTCGTCGCTGCCGTACGAACACCAGTTGCAAGGTCAAGCAACACCGACGCACTCTCGCCAGAGCACATCGTTGCACCACTTGCAGATAAAGCCGTACCGATAGCGATCATCGCCATGCTACCAATCATCATCACTTTGTTCATTCTAGTTCTCCTTTGAAATCTCCATTGCGGGCGTCCCGTTACGCTACCGCGCAGGCCGCACGGTTTTGGCACCCTACCGGGCGGATTTTTGTTATTGGTTTGACAGGGTTCTGACAAGGCGGAAGCCGATGCTGGCGTGCCCGTTCGACGGGTAATAGCCACCCCGGTGAGACGAGGTACATATGGAGTTGTAGTCGTACCAGCTGCCCCCGCGCTCCACCCGACTCGACCCAGAGGAAGAACCTTTGGGGTCCGTCCCTCCCGACAGGCTACTTGCGTACCAGTCTAGGCACAACTCAAACACATTGCCATGCATATCGTAGAGTCCCCATGGATTTGGAGATTTCGTACCTACCTCTTGCGTTTGGGAACAGGAATTGTTATGGTACCACATGTAATTCTTATTCGCCGAATCGCCGTAGCTGTATTTCGTCGTCGTCCCCGCACGGCAGGCGTACTCCCACTGAGCCTCCGTGGGCAGATCGAAGTCCAGTCCCGTGCGAGCGCGTAACTTACCCATGAATGATGATGAATCCACGGCGGAGGACGAAGGCCATTTCGCACCGTCTGAAGTGCCTCGTATGGCGTTGTAACTCACCATCTCCACGGGCAGCTTGTCGCCGGAAAAATTCGACGGATTCGTCCCCGTCACGAGCGAATATTGTTTCTGCGTCACCTCGAAAAGTCCGCAGAAGAACGGTTTCGTAAGTGTGACACGAAGAGACTCATCTGCTTGATTATCACCCATAATGAATGTTCCAGCCTCAAGCCGCCGCAATACAAGCTTGGTCGTCTTGTATTCATCCACATTGAAACCACCGCTCGGAGACGTGGCCAAATACGTGATTGGATAGCTTGTAGCGCTCGCACCTGCCGAGAGGTCGATCACACAGTATGTCGCGGGCGTTGTCTCGCACGCGACGTTGAACACCACATTGCTCGACTTGAACGTAAGCCCCTCGGCGTTCATGTCCCACACGAACTTGTGCGTACCTGCGGTGAGCGCCGTGTCGCCGGAAAGTTGCGTCGCAATATTTGTCGTGTTCGCAACCATGTCGATGGCCATCACCCTCAATGAGGTCAGTACCGCTCTCTGCTTCGCTTCCGCCGCAATGTCGCCCGTCACCGTGTACGAGATATCGACCTTCCCGTTCCACGGGTATCTCTGTTGTGCCGTCACACCAGTTATCGTCGGTGTGGCGGCACAAGTGACACTCGCTATGCCAACTGCAGCGAATATGGTTATACTGGCGATAGTTCGTTTGATGTTCATTGTTACTTGTCCTTTCTATTATCGTTGAAAATGGTGGTTCATAAAATTACAGTCAGGGTGATCTTTGACATGACGGATTCTCTATCGCTTCCATGAGAAGATCTTCTACTATCAGCTCATATTTCTTTCTGTCGGGAACAACAACACCAAATTTACAATCAGGGTGATTCCTCTGTAACATCTTTGCCCATGTAATCCTTGTTGAAACAGGCACATTGCATCCGAAAATCAACTTTGTTATTGCACCTTGGGGGATTCCCGATGTGAGAATGAACTTCTCGCCTATTTTCCGACATCCGACGTATTTGGACATAGGCGGAAAAATCAGTCGATATTCTTGTTCATAGGACCATTCTGCCGCCTTTTTGCAAAGGAATTCCTCTGCACGTTTTTGATACCTTATGTCATCCTCCTTAAGATCCCCATACAAAAGCGGGTATTCTTCTCGTTCGTCTCCTAGATTAGCATACATGACTTTTTTCAGGCAATTAAATCTCTGAATCTGGTGCTTGTCAAATTCTAGACATGCGCCTGTATGATTGGCTGCATAATGCGCCCACATCAATATGCTTTTGTCGCTTTTTGAAAAAGAGACAAAAGCTGCGATATGCGAAACTTTTTCTTGAGCCTCCTTCTCTCTAAAAATCCCCTCGAGAAACATCCAATCTTCTGGACGAAGGCCTCGTGCGTTCTCCCGGACCGCTTCTTTGTCCCAACATTTTGCAAGAGCCTCAAACGGATCGTTTTCTTCGCAAGGGAGAGCCCATCGCAATGTATTATCACTCAAGACTTTCTCTATGCCATCTGGAGAATAATACTTGTAAAGCCGCACTGGCGGAATCTCATCCGTGTTTTCCACTCTTTCTTCTTCCTCCCGCGCCAGTTACCTACCAAGGCCCAACACCCTCGGCGCAGAAAAGAAGAGTGGCGTGCCTTACATTCTCACGCCTTAGAGGAGGTGTCGCCAAACACCCGTGTTAAAACATGATGAAAAGACACGCCACATGGGACTTGCCCACGTAGCGCAACCTTCGTATCTCGCAATAACACTTTGGAACTTTGGCGAAGTTTACCTCTAAAGCGACAATACGCTGTTGCGTACGTGCTGGGGGCCTTTCGGGCTTCCCCAACTCCCCGGATTGGAGCGGCGGTCGCGGGGCGACCGCCCTACCATCGTGTTCCGAGGTTCTGCCTTACTGCCTTGGGTGGTGCGGCCCGCTCGGCGAGCGGGCCCTACCATTTTCGGTCACGCGGGACGCGTGACCAATTGGCCGCGACGGGGCGCGGCCCTCCCTTGGCTTCGGGCCGGTGGCGGATACTTGGTGCCGCTCTTCGCCGCGCTAGTCGCGTCACGAAAAGCCGTATCCGCCAATGTCAAAGATCGAAACTGTTCCTTTTTCGTCAAGAACGCGGGATATGATAACAAATCGCGGCGACGGAAACAAGCGGAAATTGCGACTCATGAAATCATGTGAATCACGCGAAACAAGGTCGTGCAATCGGCAACTTGGCAAATTGCAGTTTCTCCCCACGTGCCTCCGCCTCGCGCTGTTCCTTGATTCCTGCATCGAAGATTGCATCAAGACTGTATCCGAATTTCTCGGCAATGCGTTTGCGAATCGCATACACCTCTTCAAGCGGTGTCATCTTCTCCCATTCGTATTTCATAGGCCAAATTCCTCCTTCCGATTAAGGAAATCTTCTGGTGTGATAATAATTGGACTCTGATAACCAGCCCGGGCTATCGTGGAAATCGTCTTCGGCAAGGCAACAGGGTTCGCCATGTGCCTGCAATTCCATGTCAGCAAAACATCCATCTGATAAATCGTAGCTGTCGCAATATGGAGTGCATCGGTCGGTTCCGTCTCTGGTATGGCATGAGCCGCAAGCAATACCTTGGCCAATTCACGGACCTCATCGACATACCCATCGAGATTAAGCGCATCTACCATTGCCTGCTGTCGCCGAATCGCACATGCAGGATCACCATCGGCAGCTTCAATCCTTACATGTTGTGATATGTAGATTTCACACCGAGGCGCGATGTCTTCCCACAATCTGAGGGTCAACGCTTGGCAGCTGGCGATTTTCTCGTCAGTAGTCCGCCGACCTGTGAGATAGCTCCAAAACGAGGTCTCACAGTAAACTTTCAACTTGTTCGGTTCGTCCATCACTCTCCTTTCTCTTTGTGGTTTTTATGTATTATGCAAAATTGCTAGGAGCCTTTCGGGGTTCCCCTGCTCCTCATCGGTTTGTGTCGTTGATAAAACAGGTCAGACCTGTTTTATCAACCATCACACTCCGGGGTTCTGCCCTACTGCCTGGGGTGGTGCGGCCCGCTCGGCGAGCGGGCCCTACCATTTTCGGTCACGCGGGACGCGTGACCAATTGGCCGCGACGGGGCGCGGCCCTCCCTTGGTTTCGGGCCGGTGGCGGATACTTGGTGCCGCTCTTCGCCGCGCTAGTCGCGTCACGAAAAGCCGTATCCGCCGATATCAAAGATCAACCGCCTCAACCTTCTAAGGACAAGGCGTAAACATGATATCATTTCTGTGTGCCAATTTCAAGATGCCGCAAAAATTAGGCGAAAATTAGAATTGGAATTGGCAGGGGAAAAGTGTCATCTTCTGCTGAAACACGACACGAATGTGTTGAAACTCTTCAACATATCTCCGTACTTCATCTTCCGTCATTTCAAGCTTCTTCAGCGACACGTTGGCAAACTCGTTCAGTACCTGCGATGAGATAACATACTGACGGTTACCTATCGCGTCTGCCAACACAGTGCGCGCGATGGCTTGTTTCTTCGGGTTCCTTCCATCTGCAAAATATACGAAGACATTTGAGTCGATGAACTTCATGCGTAAACGGTCTCCGGTTCGTATGCATCTGCACGATTGAACTTATACGCTTCGCCTGTAAGACGTGCGCTTGTGCCCCTTGCCAACTCGTCTAATCTGGACATGACGGCGTCAGCCTCACGCCTTCTTTTCAGCTCCGACGCAAGGTAGTCAAGGAACATCCGTTCAAGCGTCGTACCTCGAACGGTTACATATTCACGCGCCTCCTGTGCCATCGCAGGAGGAAGATCAATCGTTATGCTCATGTCGTACTCCTTCCTCTAAACTAAAATAACATGTTTACGAACTACGTACATTCTGCCGGAGGCGCACACACGTGCGCGCGGCAGTTGTTCGTCGCTCTCCAGCGGTTTGACCCGCTGTGGCGATCGGGCCGGCGGCTGGATGCCCGCCGATATGCCAAGAAACAACGTTCCCCTTGCGAAGGAACAGTGAAATTATACACTATCGTGCCGTGGGACGCAAGAGGGCGCGAGAAAAATATACGCAAACGAGGAGGACCAGCGGGGGACTGTCCCCCGCTAGGTCGCCTACTTGATGCTGACCACAAGGCCCTTGCGGCAGAAATGCGCGAGGTAGGTCACCGAACCGTCGGCGTTCGAACGCTTCTCCACGCGGCGGAAGCGGTATGGAGCCGCATGGGCGACCGAGAACACAGACTCCTGCAGACCGGCAGCAGGACCGGAGCCGATCGTGCAGATGGCGACGGCGAAATGCGGCGTGGCGATGGCGGGCGGCGCAACCGTCACGGGGATGGACGCCTTGTTCGCCGCAAGCGTGATCGGGGACGTTGTCTCCTTCAAGTCGACGATGCCGTAGTCCAGCAGGCCATCGGCCGCCGTGGTGGCATCGAGCTTGATCGAGGCGTTGTTGGTGAACGTGATGGCGAGGCCATCGAAGGCGTTGGTGGAAAGCGGCTTGATCGAGCCGCCCATGATCGTGAAAAGGTTGTTGCCGGCCGTGGGCGTGGCGCTCTGCGCGGCGCCGTTGAACGCAAGCCTGCCGCCGAGCGCGAGCGTGCCGTCCCCTTCCTTCACGAAATGCCCGTTCACGTTGAGCGGACGCAGTATCGTAAGCGTAAGGCCGCTCTGCACCTTCATGCGCCCGATGTCGCCGATGGCGATGCCGCGGTTCCATCCATCTGTGAACGTCACGTCGTTGAGCGGGAAGAGGTCCGAATAGTGCTCGAGCAGAAGCGAATCCCAGACAAACTCCTCGCACCGGCCGCCGAGGTTCCTCTCGTCGGAGACGAAAAGCCGCGGACGCTGCGTCCAGTTGGGGACCACGATGCCCTGCGAAGCGTACTTCGTACTATCGTACGCCATGCTCATAGATATCTTGCCGGTGAAATTGGTGTTCAACGCCGTGAACTCGTAGTAGGCGCTGTCGTTAATATAGTTGGACGATTTGTACGGGGTGCAAACGAGACGGCCGCCGCCCTCGACCTCGGCCTCTACGCGCATGACCTGGCGCGTACCCCACACATAGCAGGTGTTGGAGTAGCCGGCCGGCACCCGGATCTTCCCCTGGAACCTGTAGAAGTTGTACTTGCCGCCATCATCCTCGTTTAACCTGGTAGGACTCTGTATGTTCGCGTTGCAGAGCATGAAGTTTGCCCCTCTCAGGACAAGCTCGGAACAGTAGAAGCCATATCCAGCAGAATACGTGTTCAAGCTGGATTTGTACATGGTAAGAGATCCGCCGCCGAAAGAAAAGGGAGTGGTTGACGTCGCCTTCGGTACATGTATGGTGAAGCTTGTGAAATAGCGCTTGGACGCGGCATCGGGATCGGCTGGGTTCATCCCATCGCTCCATTGGTTCTTGCCGCCTGTCGTCAACGCATTGGTCATGCAGGAACGCGTTTCGCTATCGCCCACATTGTTGGTGACGTATGAAAGCCGCCACAGCGTCATGCCGCCGTCCGGATCGGGACGCCACTCGGACTTCGCCGCCGCCATCGGATCCGCCCATGCGAACATCTCGTTCACCTCGCCGAACCCGCCGTTCGTGACGGTCGCAGGCTTAAGCCGGATGAGCGCCACGTCCTCTGCCGGGTTCGGATTGGCATGCGGGAATTCATACCGCGAACTGCCCTTATGAACGAAGTCACTAAGCTCGAGCCGTACACTATGGCCGTTGAGGGCCAGTTCTTCGCCGACGGTCAGTCTAGGCGCATCATGCGAGAGATTCTCGGACTTCATGCGTATGAGGGTTTCGGCACCATCGATGGACAGGCGACGGACCTCGGCGCCGCCTGGCGCCATCGCAAGAATCCCGCCCTTCTTCTCAAGTACAACCGTGGCGTTGGAAGCAGAAGCCGCCAGGCCGAATCCGTAGTTTGCGTAGTGGTTGGTGGCGTCGCTGAGCAGCTGGGCGCTGGCCTTCAGAGTCCCGTAGTATTCCGAAAGGTCGCCAGTCATCACGATGTAGCCCGTATAGGCCAGTTTCGATGCCCTGTCCCCAGCGCGTGGCGCCCTGACGATAAGGTAGCTGGACGAGTCGGACTTCATATCCATGCCGAAGTTCTGCAGATACTCGTCCCCGGACAGGTAGTAGTCGAATCTCACAGGAGTTGAGGATGTGCCGTATGTGGTCACCTTGCCAAGCACCTGGGGCCAAGGCGACGCCCAGTAGAAGTTGGCGCCCGGCAGCATCCGCAAGTCGGGAATCTCGAATTCATACGTGTAGGACTGTCCACGCACCTCACCTGCGCAGACAAGGATGTTCCCCTTGAACGTGAGCGCGGTTGGATCAACCGCAAGCTGAGCCTCGGTGTACGCAGCCTGGCGTGGCGTCCCGAACATCTTGCCGCTAGCGACATAGTAGTTGGTATCGGAATGCGGCGGCCGAGTGTCGGACCAGTTGGTACCATCGAAGAACGACGAATGCCCATCGTTCCCCGCCGTATCGGACGTGTTGAGGGTGACATATCCAGTAGAGGCATCGAACGTGTCCGGCAGGTCGCCATAGCCGCCGATGGCGACCGAGTGTACGGAAATGGCGAAAGCCAAGGCGAACATATAGCGCAAGGAAATTGCGCCTACGACTGTCTTGTTTGTCTGCATGCTATTCACTCCTGTTCTTGCGACACCCTTGCAACGGTTGCCAAGGCGGCAATAACACTTGAATTATACCCTCATCCCTGCGATCTTGTCAATAGGCAACTTGCGTCTGCGGTCGCCTCGGCGAGGCGACCCTACCATGCTAGAGCCGTTTCCTGATCTGCGCGATCTGGTCGCGCAGGAAGGCTGCACGCTCGAACTCCAGCGCATCGGCCGCCTCGAGCATTTCGCGGTGCAGTTCGGCGAGGGTCTCCTGCATATCCTGTCCTTCGGGCGCCACCGCCGCGCCGCCATGCCCCTTCTTCGACGATTCGGAGTATACGTACACCGACTCGTTGATCGCGCGCTTGACGCTCTTCGGCACGATGCCGTGGGCCTTGTTGTAGGCGATCTGCCTGTCGCGGTGGCGCTTCGTGATGCGCAGCAGGTCGCGGATGGCGTCTGTCTGGTGGTCCGCATAGAGTATCACCCGCCCCTTCACATGGCGCGCCGTGCGCCCCGCCGTCTGCACGAGCGAAGTCGTCGACCGCAGGAATCCCTCCTTGTCGGCGTCCAGTATGGCTACGAGCGCCACCTCTGGGAAGTCCAGCCCTTCGCGCAGAAGGTTTATGCCCACGAGGCAGTCGAACTCGCCCTTCCGAAGACGGCCCAGGATCGCCACGCGCTCCAGGGCGTCGATGTCCGAATGCAGATACTCCACCCTGATGCCGGTCTCGTGCAGGTAGGCGGTGAGGTCCTCGGCGCTGCGCTTCGTGAGGGTGGTCACCAGCACACGGTCGCCGGCGGCGGCGACGTTCTTCACCTCCTCGATGAGATCGTCGATCTGCCCCTTGAGCGGGCGCATCTCGATCACCGGGTCCAGAAGCCCGGTCGGGCGTATCACCTGTTCCGCCACCACCGATGAAACCGAATACTCGTAGTCGCCGGGCGTGGCGGAGGTGAACACCACCTGATGCACCTTGCGTTCGAACTCGTCGAAAGTGAGCGGACGGTTATCCTTGGCGCTCGGCAGCCGGAAGCCGTAGTCCACCAGCTTCTGCTTGCGTGCCTGGTCGCCGTTGTACATGGCCCTGAGCTGGGGCACGGCCACATGCGACTCGTCTATTATCGTGAGGAAGTCGTCGGGGAAATAGTCGATGAGGCATTCCGGCGGCGAACCCGGCGGGCGGCCGGTGAGCGGACGCGAATAGTTCTCGATGCCGTTGCAGTAGCCGAGCTGGCGCATCATCTCTATGTCGTATTCCGTGCGCTCCCTCAGGCGCTGCGCCTCCAGGTACTTCTTCCCCGCCTCGAAGAATGCGAGCCGTTCCTTCAGCTCCGCCTCGATGCGCGCGTACGCGGCCTCCATACGGTCCCGAGGCATCACGAACTGCTTGGCCGGGGTGACGACGCACGCCGGCATCGACACGCCCAGATGGAAATCCGGCAGGGACAGGGCGTGTATGGCGTCGATCTCGTCGCCGAAGAACTCCACCCGCACGCCTTCCGTGGCGTACGCCGGGAAGATATCCACGGTATCCCCGCGCACGCGGAACGTGCCGGGGGTGTGGTCGAAGTCGTTGCGGACGTACTGCGCGGCGACGAGCCTGTCGATGAGCGCGCCGCGCCCTATCGCCTCGCCCACCTTGAAGCCCACGGCGAGATTGCGGTATTCGGTAGATTCGCCAAGGCCGTATATGCAGCTGACGGACGCCACCACTATTACGTCCCTGCGAGCTATCAGCGCGTTTGTGGCGGCAAGGCGGTAGCGCTCTATCTCCTCGTTTATGGAGGCGTCCTTCTCGATGTAGGTGTCGGTCTGCGGGATGTACGCCTCGGGCTGGTAGTAGTCGTAGTAGGAGATGAAGTACTCCACGGCGTTCTCGGGGAAGAACTGCTTCAGCTCCGCGAAGAGCTGGGCGGCAAGCGTCTTGTTGTGCGAGAGGATAAGCGTGGGCCTGTTCCACCGGGCTATGATGTTGGCCATGGTGAATGTCTTGCCGGAGCCTGTGACACCCTGCAGCACAAGCCGGTTGGCACCCTTCTCCAGACCCTTCACCAGCGCATCTATCGCCTCCGGCTGGTCGCCGGTTGGCTGGAAGTCGGACTTGAGCCTGAACAGACCTTCGGACATTCGCTACACCTTCCTTCCTGGTCCGCTATCCGAGGGACGCCAGCAGCAGCCTCGCACCAGGGACGGCCGGGACCACCTCCGCCGAAACGACCGCCGGCATCAGCACGGCACCACCTTCTTCGACAATCATCGCCGAGCCTTCGGACACGAGCGAGAACCTGCCGCTGGCGGCAAACAGCACACGGAACGACCCGGGATCGGCCGACAGGGCGAACGCTTCATCCAGGGTCAGCGGTCTTATGCTGAAGAAGGGGCACGTGAAATCGCCATGCACCACCACCGGCTGTGCAGCCAGGTCGGCGGCGGTAAGCCCTTCGCGCACATGGAGCGGCCGAGGCCGTCCATCCTTGCCGGTACGTCCCCAGTCGTACAGACGGTATGTGGTGTCGCTCGACTGCTGTACCTCGAACAGGCGCACGCCGGCGCCGATGGAATGCACCAGTCCACCCGGCACGAAGACAGTCTCGCCGGGCACGGCGGCAATCCTCTGCAGAAGGTCCTCGCATCCGCCTTCGGCAATCGCCGCGGAGAACCTTTCGGCAGTGACGCCCTGGCGCAGTCCCGCGAAGAGCGTACCACCCGGCTCCGCCGCCAGCACATGCCACGCCTCGGTCTTGGGTTCGCCGCCGGTAGCGCGGCAGGTCGTCTCGTTGGGATGCACCTGAACACTCAGGTCGAGACGGGCGGCTATCTCCTTGAAAAGCAACGGGAAGCGTCCGTGCGCACGCGTACCCAGCAGCTCCGCTCCGAAAACCGACGTCAGATCGTCCAGGCGGCGACCGTCATACGGACCACCCCGCACCACCGACGGCGCGGATGGATGGACCGACACCAGCCAGCGCTCATATCCCCATATCGCGTCGTGGCGGTCTTCTGCGAAAGCCAGCGGGACAGGTTTCATCGTCTCAGCGGCGGCCAAGCGCGCGATCCGCGAAATCCATCATCCACATCCAGTCGTGTGCGGCGATGCCGTGTTCTTCGCTACGGCGCACATAGCCGAACGATTCACCGATGGCGGCGGTTGAGTAGTTGTCGGGATACGGCACGTCCGGCATGGTGCCGCGTCCGAGGAACTTCCACACGGGCGCGGCGGCGCGGCAGGCGAGGTACTCGCCCTTCGTATGCATCCACTTGCTGGAATCGAATCCCTGTATGAGCAGCGCGCGAGGCGCGACCGACGCGAGCAGGAGGTGCTGGTCGAAGGTGAGCGTCTCCCACGGACGCTCGGCGTACTTGCGGTACGCCTTGCAGTACCAGTGCGTGAACATGACGTTCTCGGTCGCGGTGTTCTCGCCGTAGTACCGCTTGGCGAGCGGCGCACCGCCACCGCCGGTCTGGTTGGGCACGCACACGGCGAAGCGTTCGTCGCGCGCGGCGGCGAGAAGCGCGGCCTTGCCGAGGCGGGAGCATCCCGTCACGACGCTACGCTTCGCGTCGAGCAGCGGATCCGTCTCGGCGTAGTCGAGACCGCGGGAGAGCGCCCAGGCCCACGCGCCAAGCGCGGTCGTGTTGTCGGTACGCGACTCGTCGCGCTTCGGCCAGAGATCGAAGACTCCAGTGTACGCGAACGGATCCTGCTGGTGCGCCGGGTCCTTCTCGGTCCAGTCTGGATCCGGGGACACCTCGCAGTAGCACGCGCTCATCACGGCGTAGCCACGCGCAAGCAGCATGCCGATCGGAAGGATGCTGGCACAGTTCGGGTCGCACATGGCGCCGCGGGTCTTTTCCGACGCCCTGTTCTCCGTGATGTGGCGGCGGCGATCGTTCTGGGCCCATGCCTGCTGGACGGGTATGTCGGCATCCGGCACCAGCTCGTGGTTTCCGCGGTAGTTCAGGAAAAGGATCACGGGCGACGGCCCCTTGGCGTAGCGCGGGATGAATGCGATCCAGTTGATACATGGACCGGATTTGTCCTTCCGGAACCACATCCGCACCTGCTTGCGGATGCAGTATCCGGCGAGGGCGTTTTCCTTTACGTCCCAGACCTCGGTGACCACGGCCTCCGGCGCGGGCGGCGGCTGGCCGTACATCTCGCGGGCGAATATGCCAAGTATCTCGGCGCGGCGGCGAGGCCAGTCCGCAGGCGACTTGAGCTTCGTGCCGTCTACGAACTCAAGGGGATCCTCCAGCGTATATGGCGGAATCTTCGATTCATCGTAGTTGACCGGGGGGCGGACCGGGGCGGCGGACAGCTGAACCGCCGCCAGTGCCGCGGCTAGCATTGTGGGAATGTATGGTTTCTTCATGGCGGTTGAAAGTATAGCAGTTTCATCCCGTCGAGACAAGTGATATCCTTGAAATTCCCTTCTCCCGGGCGTATCTGCGTAATTCACCGCAGAGCCTTCTGATGTTTGGAAACAACTATTTGAAACAACTTGCCTTTGGCGCACGGGCTAACTCGCCCGTGCCCGTTTGCCGACTTTGGAACGGATTCCCATCTGAGGTGAGGATCTCGCGT
>JAFXTB010000059.1 GCA_017525225.1 Kiritimatiellia bacterium | reverse complement strand
GGTGGCCGGGTTGGAGTTCACCAGCACGACCTTGTAGCCGCACGCTCGAAGGGCCTTGCAGGCCTGGGTACCGGAATAGTCGAACTCACACGCCTGCCCGATCACAATCGGGCCTGATCCTATGATAAGGACCTTGTCCACATCCGCTCGCTTCATGTCTAAGATTTTCCTTTTTAGGCGAAGCCAGGGGCCGGATTCGACCCATGCTTCCGCCAATTCGCAACCGGGCGGATATTATAGCGGATATTCCCCGCGCTGGCAAGTCGCCATTTGCGGTCACGACGCGTTTTCAGACCCCGGTCCGGACTGGTCGTCCCGATCCAGCAGCTTCAACTTCCCCTTCGGCGTCACGCCGTACTCCAGAAGCTTCTTCGCCACGCGGCGGACGGACATGCGTCCAGCTTCCTCCGTGGCGCGCCTGTGCAGGCTTTCGTACGACGAGCGCGCCTTGTCAAGCGATGCGCCCATCGTCTCAAGATCGTCCAGCATCAGATCGACAGCCGTCACGACATCGCGGCCAAGGGCCTGTATCTCGTCATACCTGCGCTCTACCTCGTGCTGGCGCCATCCCCACGATACAAGCCACAGATAGCCCCACAGCGTGAGCGGGGTGACCATCACTATCCCCTTCTCGTAGGCGTACTGCACAAGCGCGGGATCCACCGCAAGCGCCGCCTCGAGAACGGCGTTGAACGGACAGAACATCGCCACCAGCGGCAGGTTCTCGTAGCCATCCTTCGGTGTAACGGTGTTGGCATAGTCCTTTGACGCAAGATCGTCGATCTGCCTCTTTATGCTTGCGACATGCGCCTTGAGGCACCTCTCCCTCTCGGACCTGTGCGCGGCGTCGTCCGGAAGACCGCATGCCGTGATATAGTCCTTGATGTTCATCTTCGAATCTATCAGTATGGCATGGTGGTTGCGGATGTCGTATATGCAGGCATCCGGACGGCCTTCGTCCCGGCATCCGACCTGCAGGTCGTAGTGCGTTCCTGCCACAAGGCCGCTGCGCTCGAACAGGCTGGCCAGTATCTCCTCGCCCTTGTTGCCCTGAATCTTGTTGCCGCCGGTCAGCGCGGCAGTGAAGGCCCTTGCCTCGTCGGCGAACCGCTGCAGGCTGCCTACATGGGCCTTCATCTCCACACCAAGGTTCGCGTTGCTCTTTGCGGAGTCCTCCACTTCCTTCTCGTACTTGTCGAGCTTGGCCTTGAGGTCGAAGAAGAGCGATCGGACGGAGGACTCGTTGGCCTTGGACAGCGCGGACTGCCTGTCCATCAGAAGATCGGCCGCCAGCTTGGCGAATTCAGACTTCAGCGATTCGCGCTGGGCGGCCAGCTCATCGGCCTTCACCCGGGCGATCTCATCCAGGCTCCTTGCATGCGCCTCAGACTCTGCAAGGCGCAACCTTGCCTTGAAAAGCGCGATCCCAAGGATGAGCGCGAGGATAACAGCAATGCAAGAGGAAATCAAAAATATAACGGACGCGTCCATAATTCACCTAGACACGGGGCTTTCTGCGGTTGATTGGTGGTGGCGGGAGAGGGATTCGAACCCCCAACCAGCGGATTATGATTCCGATGCTCTACCATTGAGCCATCCCGCCTTGAGCGCACATGATACCAAAAGCACTCGGCGGAGTCAACCCCCAAAATCCCCAAAACCGCTACAGCCGAACAAGCAGGTCCTGGCGATAGAGCGCGCGGACTGCATCGCAATCCTGCGTATGGCCGGATCTGAACGAAACCACCGTGCCGACGAACCTATCGGGGCCGAAAAGCGACAGTGCCGCCAGCAGATCGAGCGTGGCACGATGCCATACAGGCTCGAGGAACCTTTCCGTGCCCTCCAGCTGGAAGCGGGGCGTTCCATACCAGCGCCGCCTTCCGTGGATGAGGATGTTGTTGGTGTTGTAGCCGAGGTTGCGCGTGTCCGCGAAGAGCCATCCAAACGCGCGAGCCAGCTGGTACTGGCGATGCGTGGCGTTCGTGCGCGCATACGATCCATACCGGAACACCTCCGGCGTGACGTCGAAGACAATGCGCTGACGACCTATGATGGTGCGCCAGTCGATGGCGACATCCAGCCGCAGCACCTTGCGTCCGTTCTCCGCCGGCAGGAACAGCAGGAAGTCGCCGCGCGAACCGCCGAACGCCAGCGGCTCCTTCACCGTGACGTATGTCGCCTGGTCGGGTGTGTCGACAATGCCGGCGCGTTCAACTGCCTGCACGAGCGGCAGTGATGAATCGTCGAACAGCGGAGGATCGCCGGAGTTGGTCGATATCACGACGTTGTCGACCCCGAGTCCGGCGCGCAGGGCGATGATATGCTCGACCATGCGCAGGTAGTTGTGCGGCGAGCCGGACCGCAGCACAAGGTTGCGCGCGCTTGTCCAGAGATTGGCGATGTCCACCGAGGTGTCGAGCTGCTCGGGCTGGTCCGTGCGGCGTATCCACCAACCTGGCCTCGACGACGGACCGAAGGTGACCGTGCGCTTCTCCTTGCCGCGGAAGGTACCCACCCCCTCCACGGAAGTCTCCGACGCGAGCGTACGGCGCACGGGAGGAAAGACCTCCCGCGCGTCGGTCAGGCGCTGGTCGTCGATTGGCTGTTCATAGAACCGCCGCTGCGCCTCCGCAAGCTGCGACGCATTGCCCAAGACCAGGCGACATGTGGGATAGATGAATGGACTGCCGGCTATCTGCTATTTCTTCTTCTTGGCCGCCGACATCTTCACATCCGGCTGTGGATTCTCGATGGCCTTCTTCAGGGCTGGCGAAACGTTGGCGGAGATGCCCCCCTGCTCGAGCCTGGCGACCACATCCATCGCCCAGGCCCCGAAACCGAGCTCTGGATTGTACTTGGGAACGTCGGCAAGCTTCTTCTCGCCGTCCGGCGAAACGAAGAACGCACCGGGGTAGAACGAGAGCTTGTCGGCGGTGTCGCTTATGCTCTTGGTTCCTTCGGCCATGATGTTCTTCTCGATGAATTCCCAGTTCTTGAAGGACTTGGTGTTCACGACGCCCCCCTTCGAGGCCTTCTGGCCCTTGAGTACGAGAGTCGCGAAGTTTTCCTGCGCGAACTGCTTGAAAAGCTTGTTGCCGAGCAGGAAGCGCTTGACCATCGCGGACTTCTCATCGCCATCGAGCAGCACGAGCACCAGGATCGGCGCCTCGTTCTTGACGGCCTCGGCCTTTGCCTTCTCGAGCTGGTTCATGTACATCTTCATCTGCAGCTTCTTCTTGGGCTTGGCAGGTGCCGCCGCCTCGTCCGCCGCAGGCAGATATGCAGGCGCAAGCATAAGCGCCGCCGCCAGAACCATGATCAACTTCTTCATTTTCCTCATTCCTTTCCTGCAAGCCGGCGCGCGAGAACAGGGAGCCCCGGATCCCGCGCACCCGCCGTTACGATTGCGCCAACAGCCGGCGCGAGCTGGCGGAGAACCATCTCCGCCTCCTTTAGATCCTCCACCTCGCGCGCACCTGGCACCAGCGCGGCGAGCGTGTCCACATTCACCGAACGGTCCGCCGTGCCGCCCGCATCGTAGACCGGCAGCAGCAGCAGCGCGTCCTGGGGGCGCTTCACCTGCGAGAACATCTCCGCAAGGGATTCCATCATCTTGCGCAGCGGGCCGTAACCATGCGGTCTCCACAGCACCGCCACCCCTCTGGGATAAGCGTCGGCAAGCGTACGCCACATCGCGGACAGCTTCTCCGGATTGTGCGCATAGTCGTCGTATACCGCCGCGCCGGCGCATTCGCCGAGCCGCTGCAGCCTGCGCTCCACCCCGGGAAACGATGCGATGGCTTCCGCCATGCGGGAGGCATCCGCGCCAAGCGCTTGCGCCATGCAAAGCGCAAGGAATGCGTTCTCGCGATTGTGCGCACCCGGCAGCGGGCACCGCTCCGCCAGGTCCCAAAGGCCCTTAAAGTCCTTCTCGCCGTTAAGGTCCTTAAAAAGGATGCGGCCATCGATAACAGGCCCAGGCACATCCTTGACGAACGCATCGAACACGGCGTTCATCTCATCTTCGGAGTAGTGGTCCGCCGAAGCGTTCGTGACTATGGCGGCGTATGGATGGAACGCCGTGAGCGACCGGTCGCTCTCGTCGACCTCTGCGACCGCATACTCGCCGGCGCCATTGCGCACGGAACCTACCCGCGTGCCTCCACGATCCCATCCGGCCACCTGTGCCCCGTTCACCACCACCGGATCGAAACCGCATTCCGCGAGCAGATGTCCAAGCATGGCCGTTACCGTTGACTTGCCGCAAGTACCCGCCACGGCCACGAGCCGATGTCCTTCAAGGACGCCGGCAAGGGCTGCGGCACGATGGACGACCGACACGCCGAGCGCACGGGCGCGCTCAAGCCCTGGGTTGGAATCCTCGATCGCGGTGGATACGATCACGCGGTCCGTGCCGGCATCGATGCCTTCGCCCGTTTCGGGCAGCAGACGGACGCCCTGCGCGCGCAGGGCGTCCAGTACCGGCGTAGTACCCCCCTGGTCCACCAGACGGTCCGCGCCGCTCACGGTGCGACCGGCATCAAGCAGCGCCTGGGCGAGAGCGCTCATGCCCACGCCGCCGATGCCCAGAAGGTGGTCCCTGCCGCCCATCGCCAGGCTACTTGAAGAGATTGCCGATGGCCTCGGTTGCCTTCTTCGCGCCATCGGTCACGGTATCGGTCGCCTTCTTCGCGCCATCGGTCACGGCATCGGCGGCCTTCTTCGCGCCAGATCCTACATTCTCGGCGGCCTTCTTCGCGCCAGACCCGACATTTTCGGCGGCATTGCCGTCGGTCACGTTCTTGAGGAGGTTGGTCGAGCCTTCGCCAAGCGCCTTGAAGGCGCTTCCGATGGCACCGCCCGTCGATGTGAAGGACTCCTTGATCTTCTCCCAGATCTGCAGGCCTACGCTGTCGATCGTCACGCCGCCTTCCGAGGTGCCTATGCCGTTGAGAACGATGGCAGGGATGGGCAGCGTGATGAGACCGTAGCGCACACGGGTGCCGGAGATGCTCAGGCGATCGATCATGACCTTCTTGCCCTCGCCTTCCTTGGCCTCCTCGGGCTTCTCCTCCTTCTCCTCCTTGCCGGCGCTGGCGTTCGCCGCTATCTGCTCGAAGTTGTTCGTGCCGTTCGCGTCCACATAGCTCACATACGTGTTCTCGAGCGTGATGTCCTTGATGGAGATCGTGCTGCCGAACAGCGACATGGGGGCGATCTTGACGGAGAGCAGGTCCAGCGTGACCGCATCCTCGACATCGTAGCCCTTGGGATTCGCAAGGCGCAGCTTCTCGACCCGGAGCGTGCCGGTATAGGGGTTGATGCTGATCTTCTCGACGTTGAAATCAGTGCCCGTTATCCCTGGCACCGCCGAATTGGCGATCGCCCTGGCCGTAGGTCCCAGCCATAGTGGGCTCGCAAGAAGCGCCACAAGCAGAAGTCCGAACAGCAGTGCCGCTATCAGACCGATGATTTTCAGTACCTTTTTCATGTTTCTCCTTTTTGTTGCCCCGTTTTGCGGAGCGTTTTTTTTACTACAGTTCCCGAAGGGATTCCACGGTGATCTTGGTGCGTCGGCCAGAACCGAGCGTCTCGGTCTCCAGCACGTTCGCCATCCAGCGATCGCCAAACTTCTTCACGCGCGTGCCCCACAGGCGGCGCAGCGCCTTGCCTTCCGCATCCAGCTCCTCGGCCTGCATGAGGCATCCGTTCTTCATGTCCGCCCAGAGGCGCATGCGGTGCGCGCCGGAGGCGGCGTCCGGAGGGTCCACAAGGATCACACGGCACTTCTGCCCGTGCACGGACTCCCCTTCGCGCTCCGCCTCGTACCGCGGATTGCGCCACCACAGGTAGTCCATCGACAGATCGAGCCATGTGACGTCGGTATCCATCACATTCCCCTCCGGTATGGCGCCGGGACGCTTCAGGGTGGCGCGCTTCAGCACGTTGGTACCATCGCGTTCGCGTATCACTATGGAGATCTCGGCTGGCGACTTCGACCTATCGAGCATGAGCACATATCCGTATTCGCTGCGCACTATGCCCTTGCGGTTGCGCATCACGATGGCGCCGGAAAGCTCCACCGGACGCGTAGGCAGCATGGCCCGGCAGTCGGCCAGGACCTTGTCCGCCGCGACACCGTCCCCTGCCGACGCAACCGCCGGGAGAAGCAGCAATGCGGCTGAAAGCCCGATGCGGCGGCACATGGCGACCTTGCCCTTCCGGTCAGTCATCCTTGAGCCTTTCTTCAAGGTCGATGTTCACGGGTCCACCGACCTCGCGACCATTCTTGTAGTGCCTTTGGGCGGCGGCACGGCCGTCGCCAAGCTCCAGCGCCACATACGCCAGGTTGTAGTGCGGCATGTATGATTCCGGATGGGCCTTCACAGCCTGCTCAAGCAGCTTGCGCGCCGCATAGTAGCGGCCTGTGCCGGCGAGGGCCGCCGAGCGAAGCATCAGCAGGTTGAGGTCGTCGGGACGCTCCGGCGCGAGTTCCTCCAGAATCACGGACGCTTCCGAATAATTGCCTGCTCGCAGCTTCTCCATAGCAGGGGCGAGGCGGCTGTTCCATTCGTCGGAAGGCTTCTGCCCATCCTTCCCCTGCCCTGGCTGCCCGTCGGACTGCTGCTCGTCCTCCGGATCGGAGATTCCGTGCCTGCGGTTCCATCGGCGCTGGAGGGCCGTGGTGTCGGTAACGGAAACCGCCCTCACATTGGCATTGATCTGCTCGAAGCGGATGGTGTCCACGGCGGCCTTGCATGCGGCGATCTTGTTGCGAAGCGGCGCGAACTCCGGCTTCTCGGCGCGATCGGGATTCTCGCGCTGCACGCGCATCAGCTCGTCGAGAGCCTGGCGGTAGAAGTCGAGAGCCTTGTCGGCCTCGCCTTTCAGCGATTCGTCTTCGGCCAGCTCTATGAAATCGTTGGCCTTCTCAAGAAGACGATGCAGCCGCGGAGGACGGTTCGTGTTGTCCTCCGCAGAAGGGAAAGGCCAGTACCAGGCGGCTTGCGATAAAGTCGCCGACAGCACGGCCAGGATGAAGATCGCCTTTTTCATGCGGACCGACTATACCATGTTTCCATTCTATGCATGCAACTGGAGCCGGCAGAGGGATTCGAACCCCCGACCAGCGGTTTACAAAACCGCTGCGCTACCACTACGCTATACCGGCCGAAACGCCGCATATTCTAGCATTTCCGCGCTTCCGTGGCAACCGCAAAATGTACCGCAAAAATGCGCGGGTCGGCCATTGGAAAGTCAGCCGGATGGACGCTCGGAGGCGGCGGAGCGGGCTGCCTTCAGCACCTCGCCTGCGGTGGCCGCCCCGACGCCTGCCGCGGATGCAATCTCATCGACCGTGGCGCGCGCTATGCCATACACCGAACGGAAGCGCCTGAGCAGCGCGGCCTTCTTGGCGGGACCTATGCCGGGGACCTCGTCGAGAACCGATTCGCGTATCGACCGATCGCGCAGATGGCGATGGTGCGTGATGGCGAAACGATGGGCCTCGTCCCTGAGACGCGTCGCCACGAAGAGTCCCTGCGAATCGCGCGGCAGGAAGATGTCGCCTCTGGCATCGTCCGTCACTAGGATCTCCATCCTCTCCGCCAGCCCGACAGTCGGGATGTCGGTCACGCCTATCTCGGCGAACGCGGCCCTTGCCGCCCTAAGCTGCGTTATGCCACCATCGCAGATGAACAGGTCTGCCCTCGGGCTTTTCGCCGTCAGCGACGAGTCCGGTCCGTAGCGGCGGCGCACTATCTCGGCCATAGATCGCGGGTCATCGGCCCCTTCCACGGTCTCGATGCGGAAATGGCGATAGTAGCGGCGGTCGGGCAGACCGTCCACCGCCACCACCAACGATGCCACGGAATGCGTGCCGAACAGGTTCGAGATGTCCACGCATTCTATCACATGCGGCGGGGCGGGAAGCCCAAGGGCGGCGGCGAGCTCCTCGAGGCCCTGCATCGCGTCCTCGCGACGCATCGCGGGCGTCTTGCGGATGAAATGCGCCTTTGTCATCTCGCGCAACGCGGCAATCGTGTCCCGTAGGCGCGCCGCCTTTGCGAAATCCTCCCTTTCCGCCGCATCGCGCATGGAATCGGCAAGCTCCGCCATCACCTCCGGACGCTCCCCGCGCAGGAATGCGCAGGCGTCGTCGAAGCGACGGCGGTATTCGGCCGGGGATATCCTTCCAAGACAGGGCGCGGAGCAATACCGGATCACATCCGCCAGGCAGTGCGTGTGCGCCTCGGCATCGGGCGAGATGGCGTCGCACCCTCGGATGCCGTAGTGCTTCTCGACGAAATCCTTCGCGGCGCGCACCACGGGCGCGGAGGGGAACGGCCCGAAGTAGAGTGCGCCGTCGTCTCGCACGATGCGGCAGGTGGCGAAACGGGGGAACAGGGCGGTTGCATCCGCCCGCAGCGCGAGGTAGCGCTTGTCGTCGCGCATGAGGATGTTGAAATGCGGCTTGTGGCGCTTGATGAGGGCTGCCTCGGTAAGCAGCGCCTCGGCATCGTTCTTCACCGTGATGAACTCGAGGTCGGCGACGGTGTTGACCATCGAGCGGACCTTTGGCGGATGGTCCGCCCTTGGACGGAAGTACGACAGCACGCGCCGGCGGAGGTTCTTGGCCTTGCCGACATAGACGATTACGCCCCGGCGGTCCCTCATGAGGTAGCAGCCGGGGCGGTTCGGAACGGTCTTGAGCCGTTCTCGCAGGGCGTCCGTCACTTGACTATTTCAGGCGTGACGACTTCACCTGCGGACTGCGCCGCCGCTGGCTCGGCCTGCTGCGTGACCCGCGGCGCCGGTGCGGGCGCGGCAGGCTTGTCATCCTCTTCCTTGCCGCGCTTGAACTCGTTCAGCGACTTGCCGAGCGAATGCGCGAGCTCGGGCAGCTTCTTGCCGCCAAAGAGGATCAGTATGATCGCCAGCACGAGCAGTATCTGCCATGGACCCCAAGCCATGTCTTTGTCTCCTTTCGCTGTTTCGGCCATGCCAGGCGGCAGGCCGCGTGGTTCACCACTTCTTTACCTCGGCCTCCAGCTGGTCGACCGCCCTGAGGGCCTTTTCCTGCTCCTCGGGGATCGTACGCTGCCAGGATGCCATCATGAATCCCTTCAGATGCTCGGCCGGGCACTTCTCACGGCAGAACTTCACGGTATCGCCGAAGTTGGTGTCGTTGGACCAGTTGGCGCCGGTGGGCACCTGGTCGAATCCCGCCTCGGCGAGGTCGATGTACGTCTGCACATACGGCTTCTGCGCAGGCTTGAGCTTCGACACGTCGAACTCAGGGCCGTAGTACCAGTTGCTCTGCAGGACGCTCTTGGGCATGCGCTTGATGAACTCGTCCTTGTGCTGCCAGCAGTAGTCGCTCCATATCCACGGACGCACACCCTTGTCCTCGACCTGCTTTGCGAACCAGAGGAAGTCATGCCACCACAGCTCGCCCTGGCGGACGATCGCCAGCTCGAACTGGCGCTGGTGGCCGGCCGTCTCCTCGTCGTAGCCGAGATGGAAGAAGCGCGGCGGCTTGCCATCCACGCGGAAGATGTCGATCACGTCGCGAATGACGTCCGCGCAGACCTGGTAGTACTTCTTGGTGGACACCATGCGCTGGTAGATCTTGAGCCAGGAGTCGTGGCACGTGGAGAAGTTCATCTTCGGGATGGGTTCAAGCCCCATGGCGCGCAGGCGGGCCAGCTCCTTCTGGAACTTCTCCACCGACCAGGTGCCCTTGACGGAAAGCTCCGGGTGGCTCGGCAGCGCCACACCTTCGGCCATGTCGATGATCACCATGTTGGCGCCGGACTTGCCGAGACGGTCCAGGATCGTGTGCCATACCGCCTCGTCCGTGCGCAGGTAGTCGGCCATGCAGCGCACCTTGAATGCGTGCGTGGAATCCGCCGGCGCCTTGTCGAGCGGGATGTCCTTCCATGAATTCATGCCAAGATGGATGAGGTACGCCCAGATCATCTTGTCGTTCTGCGCGGCCAAGGCCGGCTTCGCGGCCATCGCGCCGGCGGCAAGCGCCGAAGTCTCCAGAAACCTTCTTCTGCTGATATCCATGATTTTACCTTTCGTTTTGTTTTGAACAAACCTCTTGCGCCGGACCGTCACAGCACGCCTTTCGACGACGGCACCCCTTTCTCGCGGGGATCGACCGCCACGGCCTGCCTGAGCGCGCGCGCGAAAGACTTGAAAAGCCCTTCGCATACATGGTGCGCCTCGTCGCCGTATATCTCCCGCAGATGCACGTTCAGACGGCCCTCCACGCTGACGGCGCGGAAGAACTCCTCCACGAGCTTCACCTCGAAATCGCGCACCATCATGTGCTTCTTGCCGCTCGAGAAGACCAGGTACGGACGGCCGCCCAGATCCACGGACGTCTCGCACAGCGCCTCGTCCATCGGCACGGACGCGAACCCGTAGCGCACTATGCCGCGCCTTTCGCCGAGGGCCTTGTCCAACGCCTGGCCAAAGACAAGCCCCACATCCTCCACCGTGTGGTGGTAGTCCACGTCCAGATCGCCTACGGCCTTCACATCAAGATCCAGCAGCGCATGCTTCTTGAGCAGTTCGAGCATGTGGTTGAAGAAACCGATGCCCGTATCGATGGTTCCATTACCGGAACCATCCAGGTTCAGCGAGATGGAAACCTGCGTTTCCTTCGTGCCGCGTTCAATCTGAGCCGTGCGCATGGTCGTAATTATACCATATCCCCCCGAATGCCGCAAGAAGGCCGTACCCACCTTTTTTCGGCGGGTGGCGGCGCATGTGTTTTGCGGAAGTACGCCGCGCTACGGGGCCAAGGGCCTTGGGACGATCGTGACGATCACCGTCGAATTCGACTGCGTTCCTGTATACCATGCGCAGCAGTCAACGTCGCCGAGGCGGGTCGTCTTCACGTTGCCGGCGTCCCACGCCCGCGGCTCGAAGCCTTCTTCCAGCACCTCGGGCTGCGGCCAGCGGTCGGGATGGTCGAAGATGAAGTCGGCCTTCACGACACGCCGCTTGAGCTTCCTGGCCCCGCGATGGTAGTAGTAGTTCGCCACGAGACCGGACTTCGCATCGTACACCAGGCTCGGCGTGGATTCCCGAACGTCGTCGATGTTCGTCCTGGCTTTCCTCCACGTCTTCCCACCATCGACACTCGTCACCTGGAACTGGTTGCCCAGACTCTGTTCACAGCGGCCGACGACCAGCAGCCGTCCGCCGCCCAGATCCACGAGCGAGGGTTCCGTGACCCATTCCTTTACAGACAGGTCCTTCTCGATGATGCGCTGCGTCCAGTGGCTTCCATTGTCCACGCTGACCAGCACCCCCCAGCTGTTCGAACCATCCTTGTGGTAGTTACCGGCAAACCACGGAGAGACCAGACCGATACCCTCGACACGTACCGGATCCATGACCTGCATCGGGAACGGGTCAGGACGGATTGAGGCGACCTTCTCGATCGTCCGTCCGTCGACTGTGCGGTAGAGCTCATGACGACGATCCCTACCCCTGCCCCAGCAACGCACCCATAGGATGGCCGCTCCCTTCTCGTCCATGCCAATGCCCTCGTTGACTTCACCAGTCCTGGGGTCCGACGCAACGGTGACCTCGTCCGACCACGTATGGCCGCCATCCACGGAAAGGCGAAGGTATGAGTCGCGGCTCCCGCGACCTATCGTATGCCCGTCACTTGGACGGGCATTGTCGCGGCTGTAGGAACAGAAAAGCTTCGTGCCAATCGCCTGGATCATCGGCCAGGAGTTGTAGCCTGGAACGTCTGAGACGACATGCGACTTCTCCGGCAGCCGATAGTCACCGGTCGCCGACATCCGTACACCGTCTGCCGCCGCCGGTACGGCGAGAAGGCACACCATGCCCAGCGATGCAACCCTCCACAGCATGCCTGCTGTTCCACACGGTCCTCTTCCCTTTGTCGATCTGGATGCATTCATGGTCTGGATTCCTTTCGCTGGCAGGAAAGTTTAGCAGATTTCCCGCGTGAGTCAAGATGCCAGCTGATGCGCCTGTCTATTGCACGGCATGGCAGGATGTGATACAATACGCGCACTTTAAACGAGCGATACTGGAGAATGAACATTTCTCGATGCAGCGGCAGGGCATGAAAAGGACATGATGGCAAGATCCATGAAGGTCGCGGTTGGTCTTTCCGGCGGAGTGGATTCCGCCGTGGCCGCGCTTATGCTTAAGCGCGCCGGGCATGAGGTGGTAGGCGTCACGATGAAGCTCTGGCGCGAAGGACGCTACAAGGGCGGCGACCGCGACGCATGCTTCGGTCCTGGCGAGGCGGAGGACATCGCGGCCGCCGAAGCCTTTGCCGCAAGGCTTGGCATCGGCTTCAGCGTGTTCGATTGCTCCGAGGAGTACGAACGCGCCGTCCTCGACTATTTCCGTGCGGAGCGTTCCGCAGGCCGCACGCCGAATCCATGCGTCGTATGCAACCGCAGACTGAAGTTCGGACTACTCCCCGAGATGGCGGCGCGCCAGATGGATTTCGACCGGTTTGCGACAGGACACTATGTCCGGCGCGTCGCCTCCAGAGGCAGATTCGCCGCCGCCTGCGCCATGGACGCCGCCAAGGACCAGAGCTACTTCCTATGGAATCTCACGCAGGACCAGCTTTCGCGCGCGATGTTCCCGCTGGGCGAATCCTCGAAGGCCGACGTGCGCCGCATTGCACGCGAGGCCGGACTGCCCATGGCGGAGAAGCCCGATTCGCAGGACTTCTACTCCGGCGATGCAGACGAGATAGTCGGCAGGGAGGATGCGCAAGGGCGCATCGTCACCCTGGATGGAAGGCAACTCGGCACGCATCGAGGATTCTGGCACTACACCGTGGGCCAGCGCCAGGGGTTGGGCATCGGCGGTGGAACGCCATACTACGTAGTACGCATCGACCCATGCCGCAACGAAGTGGTGGTAGGACGGCGTGAGGAGGCGATCAGCGAAATGTTCGCCGTGCGCGACCTCAACTGGCAGGGAGCGGAACCTACGGACGGTCCGGTCGAGGGGTTCGTTAAGATACGCTCGAGCGGCGCGCCGCGAGGCCCCGTAACGCTGGAACGGGGGATCGTCCATGCGCCAGACGGACTCTTCGGCGTGGCGCCAGGGCAGTCGGCCGTGATCTATTCCGCGGAAGGAACGATCCTCTGCGGCGGAATCATCGCCTGAACACCCATCAGGCACCAAGCCGTGCCACGGCACGCTTGAAACCATCGGCGCTTCTGGCGATGATAGCCTCGTCCACGGAACACGAGAGCCGCACGTGCCCCGCCATCCCGAAGCCGCGCCCGGGCACGGCCAGGATCAGCTCGTCCTGGAGCGCATCCACGAACTTCAGATCATCGCCGCCAGGCGCCTTCGGGAAGAAGTAGAACGCGCCACGCGGCAAGGCGAACTCGATGCCCGCATCCTCCAGCACCTGCGCCATAAGCCTGCGGCGGCGGTCGTAGATCGCGAGATCGACGGTTTCGTCCAGAAGCGCCATCGCGAGCCGCTGGCCGATGACCGGGGCGTTGACGAAGCCGAGCGTCCGGTTGGTGAGGGTAATCGCGTTGACCAGCGTGGCACCATCGGGCATGTCGGGATGCACGACCACATAGCCGATGCGTTCGCCCGCGAGGGAGAGGGTCTTCGAGAAGGAACCCAGCACCACCGCGTACGGCGTGAGCGGCAGCACGGGCGCCACAACCGCGCCATCGTACGCGAAGGCGCGGTAGGGTTCGTCCGACAGCAGGAAGAGCGGACGTTCGCGCGTGGCATTGACCTTGTTGACGATGTCGGCAAGCTTCCGCATGTCTTCTTCACCGTATATGCACCCGGTGGGGTTGTTGGGGGAATTCACGAGGATGGCGCGCGTACGGGGCGTGATGGCGCGCTCCATGGCGGCGAAGTCCGGACGGAACCCCTCGTCGGGCAGGGAATCGACGGGCTTGAGCACGCCGCCGAAATGTCCGCAGTAGCTTGCGTATTCCACGAAGTACGGCGCGGGACACACGACCTCGTCGCCCGGCTCGATCACGGCGCGGAAGAAGCTCACAAGCGCGCCCGCGGCGCCGACTGTAAGCACGACGTGCCGTCCTTCAACGGCCATCGCCTGCTGCCGCGCGATGTAGGCGGCCATGGCATCGCGCACAGCAGGGATGCCGGCATTCGGGCAGTAGCCGAGACCGAGCGGCTTCACGGCGTCGGCGGCGATCGCCTCCAGCGCCGCCTTGGCGGCGGCGGGCGGCGGCACGTCCGGATTGCCGAGCGAGAAGTCGCACACGGCGTCGGCGCCATGGCGCTTCTTCAGCTCGATACCCTTCTCGAACATCTTGCGGATCCACGAGGATCCCTCCATCGACTTTCTGATTTCGTCTGTTACAGTCTGCATGATCAGTACTCCAAAGAACTGCCGCCTATCGTCTCGCGCAGGATCGAATTGCCCGGTATACCCTCAGACGGCGCCTCCGACACCGTGGAAAGCACATCGGCGAGCCTTGCCGCTTCACGCGGAACCGGGAAAGGCGCATCCGCATCTACACCGCGCAGCAAATCAAGCGCATACGGCTTCAGCACCGCCAGCTCGTAGTCAAGCCCCGTGTTGAACACGGCATCGGCCAGGCGACGATACGGGTTTATCCATCTCACCTCTCCCTGCTCCACAAGCGGCCAGCGCGCCAATGTCGCGATCGGCGGCTCGCCCCGATTGGCGCAATCTCGCACGATGCGGCGAACAAGCCGTACGTCGTCCGGGAAGAACGCGACCGAAGCCGACGGCGCCAGAAAGGTGAACACGTTGAGGTAGACGCGGAACTTCAGCGCCTCGGGGATGCCTTCTGTCAGTAGCGGATTGAGCGCATGTATGCCCTCGAGGACAATCACGCCGCCGGGCGGCAGGACGGTGTCGGTGGAGGCGTCGTAGCCGTCGTGGGTCTGGAAGTCGAACTTCCGCAGATGGACAGGTTCGCCGGCGAAGAGCCCCGCGAGATCCTGCACCAGGCGCACTCGGTCTACCGCCTCGATGGTCTCCCAGTCTGGCTTGCCGTCAGGACCGATCGGATTGCGCTTGTCTCCGACAAAATAATCGTCAGTGGAAAGGTGCATCGCCTGCAGTCCATTTTCCCTTAGACGCGTGCAAAGACGCATGGCCGTTGTCGTCTTGCCGGCGGACGACGGACCGGCCACCAGTACCAGGCGCACGATCGGCACGCGGGTGGCGACGCGTTCGGCGATGCGCACGATGCGCGCGGCGTGGCGGACCTCGTCCACGCCCACCTGATGCGGGAAATCGCCTCGCCGGATGATCTCGTTCAGTTCCTCTATGGTATCAAGATGCCCTTCCATGGAATCCTCACTTAGCGCTGCGCGAGAGAACCTCGCAACCGGTTTCGGCAATTACGACAAGATCCTCGATGCGGATGCCGAGCCTGCCAGGCAGATAGATCCCCGGCTCTATCGTGACGAGCATGCCGGGCTTAAGCACGGCATCCGAGCGCGACGATGCCGCTGGATGCTCGTGGATCTCGTAGCCGACGCCGTGGCCAAGGGCATGGCCGAACGCCTTGCCGTACCCAGCCTTGCGGATGATGCGCCGCGCGACGGCGTCGAGCTGCCGCCCGGTGATGCCGGGCTTCGCCGCCGCGATGGCGGCAAGGTTGGCCTTGAGGACGAGTTCGTAGACCTTGGCGTATTCGTCCGCACCCTTCGTCGCCTTCCCGCCGCGCGCCGGGATGCATCGCGTCATGTCGCTGCACACGCCGTCAAGCTTCACGCCCATATCCACGAGCAGCGGATCGCCGCGGCGCCATACGGTGTCGTCCGGCACATGATGGCATTCGGCGGCGTTGGCGCCCACGCACACTATCGTCTCGAACGCCTCGCCATCGCCCAGCGCATTCATGTAGGCGCGGATGATGCGCTGCATATCCTTCTCGGTCATGCCGGGACGGAAGTCCCTGCGGGCCATGTTCCAGATACGGTCGTTCAGCGCCTCGGCGGCGGTGATGCGCGCGATCTCCTCGGGCGTCTTGACTGCGCGAAGGTCGAGGATGTCCGGTCCGATGTCCACGAACTTCGCGCGCGGCAGACGCCTGGAAAGCTCCATGTAGCGGCTGGCAGGCACGTCGCCCTCGAATCCGATGCGGCGCAGGGGACGCGTCTCGCGCAGGAAGCGGAGGACGGTGCCGTCGAGTTCGCGATGGCAATCGGTGACGCGCAGCCAGGGCGCGACTCGCCTTACGGCCGGGACGTAGCGGAAATCGGTCGCGTACCGGATCCGGTCGCCGGCGATCACGAGCGCGCCGTTGTCGCAGTCCACGCCGGTCAGGGACAGGATGTTCTTCTGCCCGAAAAGCACAACCGCGTCCAGCCGCCGCCGCCGTGCCAGCCGCATCAGGCTACCCAGCCTTCCTTCTTTTCTCTCTTCGTTCAAGTGTATGGCATCTCCATTGCAAACGGCGCAGGCAGTCTATTTCGCCCGGCGGGTCTTGAGCTTCTCAAGCTGCCGCCGATATCCCCTGACAAGCTGCAGCACCGTGAAATACGTGATGGGCGTAAGGATGGCGGCGAAGAGGAACCCGCCGAGGAAGAACGCCTTGAGCGTCTCCGTACCCAGCGCCGCAACGGCCTCGAAATTCCACTCTATGCCCTCAAGGCGGGCATACGACAGGCCTCCGTCGAGGAAGATGCGGTCGGCCACCCAGCACTGCACGGGATAGATGAAGAAGATCGTGAGCGGATTCGTGATGAACGTGCCGATCGTCGCGCCGACGCGGCTGCCCTTGAGCCAGAACGCCAGCGGCACGGACAGCACCAGCTGGAAACCGAATGGCACGCTGCAGCCGATGAACATGCCTATGGCCCAGCCGCGCGCTATGAACTCAGGCGGCCTCTTCTCGCGCACAATGCGCCCGTAGAGGTCGGCTCCCTTTCTTTTCAACCATTGCCACACGACCGCCGCCGGAACCTCCCGCTTCCCTCAGTCTATGGCATGGACAAACAGCCCTGACCGCAGCTTAGGCTCGAACCAGGTGGACTTGGGCGGCATCACCGCCCCGGCATCGGCTATGCCCATCATCTCCTCGACGGTCACCGGATACATCGAGAACGCCACGGCGTCGCGCCCGGATTCCACGCGCCCCTTAAGCTCGTCCAGCCCGCGTATGCCGCCCATGAAGGAGATTCGCGGCGATGTGCGCGGATCGTCTATCCCCAGGACTGGCGCCAGGAAGCGGTCCTGTAGCACGGATACATCCAGCGCGGATACTACGTCCGCGCCGGCAGGCACGTCCCAGGAAAGGTCGTACCAGCGCCCGGCGAGGAACATCCTCGCGTGCCGACCTGCGGCCGGTGCGCCATCCGCCGCCTCGGCGACGGTGAAGATCTCCCGCGCCTTTGCCAGCACCTGCTCGGCGGAAAGGCCGTTGAGGTCGGCTACAAGGCGGTTGTACGGCAGTATCTTGAGCTGCGAGGCGGGGAATATGACCGCCATGTACCAGCGCGACTCGCCCGCGAAACCGTGTTCCTTCGCATAGCGCGCGGCGGCGGCGCTACGGTGGTGGCCATCCGCGATGTAGGCTGCCGGGATGCGCGCGAAAAGTTCCTGCAGCTCGTCCGCGCGGCAGCTGTCTGCGGCCGCTATCTCCCACACCACGTGGCGTATGCCGTCGTCCGCCGTGAAGTCGTACACGGGAGCCTGCGCGCAGGCCTCGGCCACGATGGCGTCGATAGCGGGATCGTCCTTGTAAGTAAGGAACGCAGGACCCGTGTGCGCCTGGAGTATCTCGATGTGGCGCGTGCGGTCGTCCTCCTTGTCCTTGCGCGTCTTCTCATGTTGCTTCAGGACACCCGCAAGGTATTCCTGCGCATCGAACGTGGCCACGATCCCGGTCTGCGAATGGCCGCCCATGATCTGGCGGTAGGCGTAGAAGCGGGGCTTGTCGTCCTTCACGAGCGTGCCGTCGGCCCGGAGCGCGTCCAGCGCGCGACGGGCCTGGGCGTACGCCTCCGGGGATGACGAATCGGTGCCGTCCGGCATGTCGATCTCGGGCCGCGACACATGTAGGAAGCTTCTCGGATTGCCTGCGGCGAGGGCCCGGGCCTCGGCAGTATCGACTACATCGTAGGGAACAGCCGCAACCGCCGGAGCGAATTGCGGCTGTGGACGTACAGCTGCGAAAGGACGTATGTTCATCAGCGACCTGTGTATCAGAATTTAGGATCGGTCCAGAGATCGAAGCCTACGTTGAGGAGAGGGAGGAAGGCGAAGTCGTTCTCGCGGATCACGTTCACCAGACCGCCCTGAAAGCCATAGAATGCTTCGGCGCGGTTGACGAGGCCGATCTGCAGCCCCGAACCGGTGTCCGTGAGGTTGATGAGGCCGAGCTGCATTCCCTTGAAGGAACGGGCCTCGTTCCAGAGGCCGACCTGCACGCCCATCATGTCGGCACGGCCGGCCGAGTTGTAGAATCCCACCTGCACGCCGGCAAGGCTATCCTTCGCATCGTTGCGCAAGAGGTTCAGCTGGAAACCCTCGAAGTAGCGGCAGCGGCCGAAGAAGCCGAGGTCGAACCCCGTGACGCTCTCGCATTCGCCGTAGGGGAAGGTTATGCGAAGACCGGCGACATCAATGTCCTTCGTGGAGTTGAAGGCCAGCCACACGGGCCAGGCAGGCTGCTCAAGCTGGCTGGCCGGCTGGGGTGCCGCCGCCTCCGTACCCGCCTCCTGGGCCATGGCCGCCGCACAGGAGACCGCCACACAGAATCCGACAAGAATTTTTTTCATGGTTGATCCTCTTCTTTGGAACGAAACGCCTTAATTATAATGTTTTTAGCGCCAAACCGCAAGCGGGAAAGTGCGGTTTTTTGTCCTGTGGCGGTTAGGAGAGGCGCGTGGACGCAACTGTACTTCTCAATCTGGGAACGAGACAAAGACGCATTCGAGCGGCTTCAGGTCACATGCGAAGCTGGATGTCCCGATGGGCGATGGTTTCGTGCCGAAAATTGACCTGACAGGGCCGGACACCGCGCAATCAAGGGCCAGACGCACCTTCTGCGGCCTGCGCGTGGCGTTCACGACCAGCAGCCACACGTTGCCATCGTGCCGCCAGGCACGCGCACCCACGGATTCGGTCATGCCGGAGACAACGGGCGCATCCTCGTCCGAAAGGAACACTTTCTCGAAGCTCTTGACCTCGGCGGCGATCTCCTTCAGCTCCGTCCACTTCGCTTCGAAATCCGCGCCCTTGGCGAAATCGCGCAGCGTGTTGAAGGAATAGTACATGATTCCGTTCGCGCCGGCGGCAAGATACTGCCAGGTCATCTGACGCAGCTCTTCGCGCGTGGGATAGCGCACATCGAGATAGTCGTGCACGTTCTTGCGGAACCATCCCCAGCTGAACGCCTGCGGCACGTGCCAGAGCGGATAGAGGTCCATGCTGCCCTCGCGCGCGATGCGCGCGTACTTCAGCACCATCTCGAGGGGACGGTCGTAGCGGGGCGTGGAATTGCCTATGGGGTACGCATCGGTGCCGATGATCTCGAAGGTGCCAAGGAAGTCGCGCACCAGCGTAGGCTTGTCGGTGACGGACCATGTAGGATGCTGGTCGTCAAGCGACAGCACCGTATCGTGCCTTGCCTGCACCTGGCCGACCAGCGATGCCGGGCGCTCGTCGTTCAGGTACCATAGCAGAAGCGCTGGATGGTCCTTCAGCTCGTTCACTATGCGCACCACGTTCGTCGCTTCGCCCGGCACGTCGTAGCGGTGCTCGAACGGATAGCACATCATGAGGCCGCGTCTGGCGCAGAGGTCGAACTGCCATCTTTCGGGATCCTGGCAGGGAAGCACCGTGTTGAACGGGCTGGGGCAGAATGCGTCCAGCTCCTCCGCCGTTATCTTCCGCCAGTACATGCCCAGCATGAAGAACGGCTTGCCGTTGACAATGAGGCGCTTGCGCCGGTCGATCCACACCTTCCTTTCCGGAAGGCTGTCCAGACGCGTGAACTCGCAGCGCGCGGCGCCGTAGCTCCGTTCGGCGGTGTGCACCTCGAACGCGACCGCGTGCCGGCCCTTCGCGAGATCCGCCACGTCCACCGCAAGCTCCGCCCGCGTGCCGTCGAAAAAGGTCGGCGGCAGCGTCTTCTCCCTGCCGTCCACGCCCTGCACGGTGAAAGCCGCCGTCAGACTGTCGGCGGGGATCTTCAAGGCGTCGAAATGGCTCAGCGGCACGACGAAGCGCACCTTGCCGTCCACGGCGATGTTCTGGTAGGCGGACGACAGCAGCGGGCCCACCCACTTGGCGTCGAGCCGCTTCAAGGTGAAGCGGTCGAACACGGCCCGTCCCTTCCCGCCGCGTGCGAC
This sequence comes from Kiritimatiellia bacterium, assembly GCA_017525225.1. GTDB lineage: Bacteria > Verrucomicrobiota > Kiritimatiellia > RFP12 > UBA1067 > RGIG6720. The sequence continues at coordinate 3,609 of JAFXTB010000059.1, read as the reverse complement.
GTAGAAATGGTAGAGTGCGCGCGTCGCCTCGGCAGGGATGATCGGCGTCTTCGCGCCATAGCGCACCCAGCCGTCGGGCAGCACCTCGTTGTCGTTGACCGGAATGCCTATGGTGGAACCCAGCCGCCTGCCTGATGCGTCGAACCACGAGAGCGACAGCTGCACGATCCCGCCCTCGGCCAGATTGGCGCGTACAAGCCCCGTGAACTCGTACTGGAAGCCCGGCTTGAGATCCACCGACTTCATGGGACATGGTCCGCCGCATGGCTCCGCCGACTCGAAGACGACTGCGCGCCGTCCTTCCCAGCCGGCGCCGTCGACATAGCGGTACTCTCCGCACCGCATGCTGAAATCGCCTTCGATGAACGCCGCAGATGCCGGCGAGGCGGCCAGAAGGCACATGAGAGCGCAGGCTGATCGCACCATCGCCTCCTCTCCGGGACTACTGCGCGGAAATCGCCGCGCCCAGCTTCACCCTGAAGCCATTTTGCTGGTTGCGGGACGTGGACGGATCCATGTATCGGCAGGCGGAGCGCAGGTAGGCCACGGGCAGAGTGAAGCTGCCGCCACGCCGGATGCGCATCTTGACCGACCCGCTGTATTTGCCGCCAGCCACGTTCACGGCTCCGCCCAGGGTCGTGATGTCGTCCTTGTACCAGTCGAGGCACCATTCGAACACGTTGCCATGCATGTCGTAGATGCCCCACGAATTCGGCTCGTAGGAACCGACCGGCGCCGTTGTCCGTGTCGATGTCGGCTGGTTGTACTGGTAGCGGCCCGGCACGCGGTCGTCGCACGAATTCCTGTTTTCATACGTCTTGCCGTTGCCCCACAGTCCTTCGCCGTTGCCGGCCCTGCAGGCATATTCCCATTCGGCGTCGGAGGGAAGGTCGAAATCCAGGCCGCTGCGCCTGCGCAGGACGCCCAGGAACGAATCGGGGCAGGGACCGTTTGGATACTGGTACGCCGCATTCTCGGATTGCGACGTGCTTTCGCGCACATCGCAGTAGCACACGGATTCCATCGGCCTCAGGAGACGCGGCTGCCCGATGTGCGTGGCGGAACGCGCCGTGCCCATCACCATGGCCCATTGGCCCTGCGTCGTGGGGAAGATGGCCATCCAGTAGTTGGAATCGAACGCGACCTCGTGCGTCTTCTCCGGATCGTTGCCGCTGCCGGCATCGGGGTTGCGTCCGCTCTCGCCCTCGCTGCCCATCGTCCAGGTGACGCCCTTCGCCGGCACCTTGCGCATCACGAGGAGCGTGGTGCGGTATGCCTGGTTGTCGAGGAGTCCACCAGGCAGTGCATTGGTGGTGGCATAGTAGCGCACGCGGGCGTCGGACTCTACCGCGAGATCCACCACCATGTAGTCTGGCGGATCGTCCACCGGCCAGGTGGTGACGATGGGGCGCAGGCTGGCCGAGCCAAGGGGGGCGCATGCCTTGTTGTAGTCGGGCTTCCACTCGATCGTGCGCACCTCTCCCGGGCCGGTGGCCGCCACCTGGCGGTTCACATCGCCGGCGGCGTTCCAGAGCGCGGCGCCGTCCAGCGGCTGCCATGTGCCGGCGACCTCCGCCTCCATCGCCAGGGTCACGATCGCAGGCGCGTCAAGCGTGTAGGTCAGGGTCACCGTGCGGTCCGCCGCCTGGGTGAACGACTGTATCGTCGCCGTCGGGACGGCAAGGGCAGAAGCCGCCGCCAGCGAGAACGCCAATGCTGAAAGACGTCTCATGGCACGATCCTCACTTCAGGCCGGCCCTGCACATCACGCGGAACCCGTCGTACGGGCAACGCACCGTGGACGGTTCGTTCTGGCGGTCCGCCGCGCGCAGCAGCGCGGTATTGCCCTGGTTCCAGTTGCCGCCCTTGCGCACGATCAGGCGTTTGCCCGCGTATGTGCCGCTGCTGGCGGTTTCGCCGCTCTCGTAGTTGACGGCTCCGCCCAGAGCCGTGATGTCGGCCTTGTACCAGTCCAGGCATATCTCGTACACATTGCCATGCATGTCGTAGAGGCCGAATGAGTTCGGCGGATAGCTGCCGCAGACGGCGGTGCAGTTCTCGGGGGTTGCCTCGGAATTCCCTCCCGTATAGGTCGTGGGGCTTGCCTGGTTCTGTTTCCACCTGCCGGGCACGGGATAGTCGGCGGAATACGTGCCGTTCAGCAACTTGTAGGGCGAGCCGTCGCCCCACCTGTCCTCGCCATTGCCCGCCCGGGCGGCAAATTCCCACTGCGCCTCGGAGGGCAGGTCGAAGTCGAGCTGCGTGCGCTCGCGCAGCACGCCAAGGAACGAATCGCCGTCCGGCGGGTTGGGGTACCAGGCATTGGAGTTCTGCGTGTTGGAGCCGCTTTCCCGCATCATGGCCGTGGAGATGTTCTCCATCGGCCTTAGCAGCCGCTTGAAAGGATTGCTGATCTGCGCCGAGACCTCAGTTCCCTTGACCATCGCCCACTGACCCTGGGTGATCTCGAACACGCCCATGTAGTAGTCGTTCGTCAGCATCACATGGTGCGTCGTCTCCGTGGACGCCGTACGGCCTTCCTCGAAGTACGACCCCATCGTCCACGGCACGTTCTTGGCGTGGATGCGGCGCATCACCAGGAGCGTGGTGCGGTATGCCTCGTTGTCAAGCAGCCCGCCGGGAAGGTCGTTGGTGGACGCATAGTACCGCACGCGGTTCGCCGATGTCTCGGCAAGGTCCACCACCATGTAGTCGGGCGTGTTGTCCGGCGCCCACGCGGTAACGACCGCCCTTGCGCCGCCGGCCGGGATCGTGTGGTCGGGCCAGGACTTGTCGGGGTGCCATTCGATGCGGTGCTCGGTGTCGCCCGTGACAAGGCGGTTGCCGTCGCCGGAATAGCAGTCGATGTTCCGTCCGCCGATGGACGTCCAGGTTTGCTGGCCGTTGACGGTGCAGTTTGTCTGGATGTCGAACGTCACGACCGCAGGACCGTTCGCCAGTGTGTACGTGATGACGACGGCGCGCGAACGCTTCTGCTCGAGATGCACGCCGGAGACGGTCGGCACCACGGCATCGGCCATCGCCGCTGACGCGCAGAGGCAGATGGCAAGGGCTGTTGCTGGCTTGTTCATTGAAGGCTTCCTTTTTTCTTAGCGGATGATTATGCAGATGGCAGGCGGCAGCGAGGAGAGCGACGATGCGTTCGACGCCTCGGATACGCGGTAGCGGGAATCGAGCCCGCCAGCGGCCGACGGTGCCGGAGCCTGCATCGCAAGCGCCACCGTCGTCGCGGCTCCCGTGGTGGAAAGATGCGCGGCCGGAGGCGGCGGATAGCCGCCGATGAAAAGGGAATAGTCGCCCAGGGCGGCCAGCGCGACCACCGCAAGGACAACGGCCAGAGACTTCTTCACGGATTTCCTCCTTTCGTCCGGGCATGGTACCCAGAAACCGCAACCATTATACAGAATATGCAGAATGCTGTCAACCCCCCTCGGACCCATGCGACGGGGGGGCGCATCTGCGTTTTTCACCCATGCGTTTTGAGATTGGAAACAACCAGAACAACTGGTGAAAACAACTTTGAGAGAGGTGCGCGGGCTAACTCGCCCGCGCTTTTTCTGCCTTCTGCATATCGTCTTCGATGGATTT
>JAFXTB010000058.1 GCA_017525225.1 Kiritimatiellia bacterium | reverse complement strand
GTTCAAGAATCCCGGTTCTGGAGAGGGCGCCATGACCGTGCGGTCGATCGGGATGCCGCCATAGACGATGTCCTCGATGAGCGGCATGAGAAACTTCGCTTCGCGTTCCGGGACGACGTTGGAATCGGTGTCGCACAGGGCCACGATGCGCTGATTCCTGTCTTGTGCGAACTTGAGGTCGCGCACGCGGTTGGCGATGGAGCCGTCCTCGCGGAGCGACGGGAAGTTCTCGTTCTGCATTATGATGAAGTCGAACGCCTTGCATAGCTCGGACATGTTCTGCGAGCGTGCGGTGAAGCGGGCGCGGCTCCTGTACGGCGACGGGTTGCCGGAGACGATGGCGTCGGGCTTCACGCTCTTGATGTGTGCGCGGAAGCGCTGCAGAACGCCATTCATGCGTCCGCACCGCCAGAGCGCCCACGCCTGAAGCACGGGGTCCTTTATATCAGCATGGTGGAGGCGCGACATTTCAAGCCGCGGCAGCAGCATTCCCGAGAGGTCGTCGAATCCGAAGCGCTCCTCGGGGTTCTCGATTCCCGCGAGATAGGCGCGGAAATCCTTGAGGCACCTCTCGCAGTAGCACGGGTAGTCGAAGACATTGTCGAACATGATGCCGTCGAAGCCGCCTTCCGTGAGAGCGATGGTGCACATACGCTTGATGTATTCCTCCCATTCGCGGCAGGAGAGGCACGGCATCCAGCGGAAGTACTGTCCGTTGTACCCGCCGAAGAGGTTCTTGCGCCCGAGGTAGTCGATCGCGGCCCAGTTTTCGATGTCGGGAATCTCGCGGCGCATGATCTCGGGGTAGAGCGTGCCGAACTGCACGTAGGCGAGCGTCTTTATGCCGTGGGCGTGGCAGTTCTTTACGAACTTCTGGACATTTGGGAAGTCTTTCTTTTCGATTTCCCAGCCCATTCCCTTGTAGAAGCGGGAATGGATGAAGTTGAGCCCCAACTCCTCCATCTTGGCCGGAGCGTTCTCGTCGAACCAGTCGAGCCATTCGCGCACCCACTGAGCGTTGCCGTCGATGCTGCCTGTGCAGCGGGCTCCGACGCGCCGGTACATCGTGTACGGCTCATGGGCGCCGAACGTCCAGCGAGTGGTTATTGGATCTATCTCCAGACTTTGCGAAACGAGCGCTGACGCGAAAAGCAAAGCAATCATGATACATCCTCCATTGTAGACAATATGGACAGTATAGCACATTTTCCTCAGAACAGGCAACCGCATTGACTTTGAACACGCGATATGCTAACTTATTTCAAATACTTGAAAGGAATACAACAGGTGAAACATCCATGCTGCGTTTTCGGACTGATGTTGTCGGCCTTGCTCCAGATATCTTCGGCCTTCGCGCTGGAGCTTGTATCGCCGAAGGAAGGGGAGGAGTTCTGCGCCCTGAAGCCGGAGCATCGCGCGTTTCTTGAACTCGATGCCGAAGGCCGCCGCTCGAAGCTCAAAGACTGGACGTGGCGCGAGCGCATCCAAAAGAAAGACATCGCCAGCACGCCTCTTCCTCTAAAACTCGCATGGCGCGGCGGGAATGGCCCCTACGAGGTGAAGGTGACGCTGGACGGCAAAACCGTGTTCGCGACAAATCTGACGGCTACGGCTGTCAATGTGTGGAACCTCGAGATCGCGCGCGAATACGCATGGACCGTATGCGCCGGCGGAGAGTGCGCGCGCGGGCACTTCAGAACGCACGACATGGCGCCGCGTCTCATGTACGTGCCGAACGTCCCCAACATCCGCGACCTCGGCGGGCGCATCGGCCTCGGCGGACGACGCGTCAGGCAGGGCCTCGTGTACCGCTCGGCGGGACTGAACGGCAACGCGTCCACCAGCCGCGACAAACCCGAAAGCGAGTGGCGCCCCGGCAGAAACCGGATGACGCCCGAGGGCCTGCACATCGCCAACGACATCCTCGGCTGGGAAAGCGACATCGATCTCCGCCGGGACTTCGAGTGCTGGGGCATGACAGGCTCGCCGGCGGGCGCGGGCGTGAAGTGGTGGCACTACCCGTCCAAGGCATATGCGGCCATGGCAACGCCTGAGGGCAGGGAGGCGTTCGCCAATGTCTTCAAAGTCTTCCTCGACGAAAAGAACTACCCGGTCGTTTTCCACTGCATCGGCGGCGCAGACCGCACCGGCGCGGTGGCGTTCATATTAAACGCGCTTCTCGGCGTATGCGACGACGAACTCGACAAGGACTGGGAATTCACGGTGTTCGCCAACAAAGACAAAAACTTCGGACACGAGAAGTGCTTCGACAAGCTGCGCAGGATGTTCGATGGCTATCCGGGCGCGACGACACGCGAGAAGGCGGAAGCATACGTGAAGGAGCTCGGCTTCACCGACGCCGACATCGCCCGGTTCCGCGGCATCATGCTCGGGAAATAGGCGGCGTTCATTGCTGAAACACGCGACAAAGATGGATACCATACTCTTCTTCATTTCTTCAACACGTCACACCTGCGGCAACCGGCTCGAGGGGATATACCGCTACGCGCGCGAGCGCGACTGGCACGTGCAGGTGGTCGAACGCGCGTTCCACAAAGTGAACGTCAGCCGCCAGCTGGACTTCTGGAAGCCGGTCGGCGTCATCGCGGAATGCGGAAGCGGTGCGAGCGAACTGAATGCAAAGGCGTTCGGCGACATTCCCACCGTCTATTTCGACGCCGACCGCGCTATCCACGGGGCGGGCTGCTACGTGGCGCTCGATTCTGCGAAGGTGGGGGAAATCGCCGCCGGACATCTGCTCGCGCTCGACCTGCCGCACTACGCGTTCGCCGCTTTCCGGCTGCCGATGTTTTGGGCGCGCGAGCGGTGTGAGGCGTTCGTCAAGGCCGTGCAGCGCTCGCGCAGATGCGGTGTCTCCGTGTTCGACCCTGGGTGCGAACAGGCGCCGGACGTCCGTCAGAATGCGCTGGAGGAATGGATGCGGAGCCTGCCGCGCCCGTGCGGCGTGTTCGCCGCGAACGACTACGTGGGCGAGGAAATCGTCAACATCTGCGCGCGGACCGGAATCTCGGTGCCTGGCGACATTGCCGTTCTCGGGGTTGACGACGACGAGCAGATATGCGAGAACACCATGCCGACTTTGTCGTCCATATCGCCGGACTTCGCGCATGGCGGCTATCTGGCGGCCGAAATGCTCGGACGCCTGATCGACGGAGACGGGCCGCGCAGGGCGTTTCTGCGCTACGAACCGGGAACTATCGTCGTGCGGCAGTCCACGCGCCGCTTCGCATTCAGCCGCGAACGGATCGCCGAAGCGGTCGAGATGATACGCCGGCGGGCCTGCGAAGGGATTTCCGTAGAAGACGTCGCGTCGTACATCGGCATCCCGCGCCGCACGGCGGAAATGCACTTCCGCGCCGCCACAGGGCGG
>JAFXTB010000057.1 GCA_017525225.1 Kiritimatiellia bacterium | reverse complement strand
CACATCCACGCAGGACAATGGAATCGCAGGCCGCTTCCGCCTCGGCGGAAGCGGCCGCGATTCCCATTGTCTTGTCGTGAACCATCAAAGTTATCCTCATTTACATTCCCGGGCACAGCGCGGGCGGCGGGCTAGCGACTAGCGACTAATCACCGTGCCTTCAACATCCTGCGGATCGTCGCTATGTCCTCGTCCGTCAACCGCCAGAGGTGCTTCGCGCAATTCGCGAACTTCTCCTCGAGCGTCTTGCCGCGATACCCCTTCACACACTCCCACATGCGCAGGATGCACTCGCGGTCGCGGTGGCCGTAGTTCCTGGCATTACGCGTGCGCGTGTCGCCGCATACTGAGGTAAGCTCGTAGTCGATGTCGATGTCCGCCTGCGAGCATCCGCAGATTCCCTCGAGGAAGAACGCCAGCGTGCCGGTACGGTCGGCGCCGGCCTTGCAGTGGAAGTATATTGGATAGTTCGCCTCGTCGCAGAACACCTTCAGGGCGTCGCGCATCGCCTCCCAGCGTCCCTGCAGCGACCCGATGTAGGTGAGCATGCCCGCCCTCTTCAGCTGCATCTGGGGCGCTTGCGAGAGGATCGGCAGCTGGTTCTCCTTGCGGCATTCGTCGGGGCCGCGCAGGTCGAGGTCCGTCTTCCAGCCCAGCTCGCGTATCGCGACGGCTGTCTCAGGCGTGGGATGCACGTATATCTTGCCCCTCCAGCTCGGAGGACGCGCCACGGGCGACGACTTCTCGTCCTTCGCGTTCGGATCAGGCTCCCTCTCGTTCCAGAGCTGGCTGCCACGATAGGCCATGCCGGTCCTGAGCCCGTTCCATCCGCCAAGGTCGCGCACGTTCCGCAGCCCAGGCACGTTCACCCAGCGCACGTCGTTCGTGGTCTCGCACTTCGAGACACGTCCGCCCTTCGGCACGTCGTGGAAGTTGGGATACCGCCATTGCCTTGTACTCAACGTACCTACGAGCGTGTTGGTGTAGGAGCTGTACTCCTTCGTAGGATAGGCGGCGCGCGCAGCCGCCACGAACTCGCGAACGGTAAGGTCGTCCTCGCCCTGCGTCAAGGCGGAGGCCGCCCCCCATGCCGAACACACGCCGCATGAAACCGCCAACACTGCCAGTATCTGTCTCATTTCCATTCTCCTTCTCGGCTGCTGCCACTAACAACTAACGACTAACCACTCAACCCTCACAACCTTCACCACCTTCTCAACCTTCCCAATCTTGTCCAATCTGGTTCACCGCATGATCAAACAAGTGCCCGCCGGGCTAAAGGTCGCGCACACCGTTGCGCTGCCATCGGCGTTCTCGCGGACTTCGATCTTCACGCGGAAGCCGTTGCCCGTGTACGGATTGACGGGCTGGAGCATCTCGGCGATCGACTCCGCCGAAGCGGCGTCCGCGACCGTCACAAGCCCCAGTTCCCACGAGGACAATGGCGGGCCAGCGGGCGAGCGCGTCACGTCGAACGCGACGGGTATCCTGCCCGTGAAGCCATCGGCGCGGGCGATGGGGGTAGCCCACCTTCTGCCAACGAAGCCGAATTCCTTCATTCCGGGCGCGTCCGGGTTGATGTCGAACGCGAGCTTGCCGCCCTCCGCGAACACGAGCGCCGCGCCATCGAGCACGTTCGTGGCGAGCGGCTTGACCGCACCCGCCTTCACCGCCAGCACGTTCGTTGTGGCGAGCGGGGCGGTGGACACCGCGCCGTCGATGAAGCGCAGGTCGCCGCCGAGCGCGAGCGTACCCTCGCCCTCCTTGCGGAGCAGTCCCGCAAGGGTAAGCGTGTTCGACACGGTGAACATAGCGCCGGAGTCGATGTCGAAGCGGGCCATCCCCTGTACGAACATGCCGCGGTTCTGTGCGTCGAGGGTCGCCGTCGCCAGTACTTTCAGCACGCTCATCTGGTCAAGCTTGACGGCGTCGTATGTGAACTCCGACCTCGCGCCGCCAAGGTTGCGCCCGTCCGAGATGCGAAGCGTCACCTTCTGGTTCTCGTTCGGTACGGAACCGGTCTCCCCTGCTCCTGTCGGCTCCGCATAGGGGCAAGTCACATAGATCTTGCCTGTAAAGTTTGTATTGATACCCGCCAGTTCCGTGATGCCGTTCATGCTTGAAAGAAGCCTCGTCGGAGTGTAGGTGGAAATCTTCAGCGTGCCAGGGCCTGCCAGTTCGGCACGAAAAATTAATTTACGGGAGTCGTACGACTTCACTGTCGTCGTCGACGATTCCGAGTAGAGTGTCAGCTTGCCGTCCCAGTGCTGTTCGCCGCCGGAGTTCTGGCACGTGGTGATCGAACCACCAACCATTATGAGATCGTTGAAATAGCAGCCGGTAGTGGCTATCTCACCAATCCAGAAATACGCGTTCTCGGCGATGAGCGAACGACCGGGGAATACCGAATATCCAGGCGGAAAGTATTTGTTGCGCAAGCTTTCCTCCGAAGGGGTTGGGATGTAGTAGTCCTTGTCCGGAGATACCGCCTCATGGTCGTTCCACCAGTATTTCGTAAGGCCGCTAATTTCACGGTACGCCTCCGTAAACCAGTTCGTCCCGCCGCTGTAGGTGTTTTGATACTCCATCGTCACAACACGCTCCACATCGAGCGCGAGCGTGCGCGAGCCGTCCGTTCCATTCTCGACGATCAGCGATGACTTCGGCAGACCGTACTTCATCCGCGACGCTACGTTGGAGATAACGAAGTCGCTCTCGCTGAGCGTGCCTGTGGCATCGGGTGCGAGCTTGATGAGCGGACGACGCTGCACGAACGAGGCATTGCACGCCTGTTCGAACGACACGGGGTTTACCACCGTCACCGGGCCGGTCACGGCCAGCGAATTGGTGACTTCGAAGAATGCATTCGTCGAATGGCCGCCACCGTACACCAGGAGCGAGCCGGAGGAGAGAGTGAGGTCGCCTACCTCGGCCCTTAGCATGCCGCGGCCGGAGGAATCCATCTTGCTGTAGGCATCGATAGCCTGCTGCATGTAGAAGGTGGAGCCGTCGGCGAGATCAAGGGCGCGGATGGAGAAACGGCTGGGTTCGGCCGTGTTGTTACGCGCCGAGCCTATCAGGGAGCAGCCGGACCTGACTATCACCTTTGCAGGCATGGGCCACGGGCCGAGTGCCGTATGGGAGTTCGCCGTCACCTCTATGGTTCCAAAATAGTTCTCGTTCGTTCCTGTGAACTGGAAACCCCTCCGGTCATTCGCCGAACCTTTGAATATCTGCATCCAGGCACTGGAATCACCGTGGAGGTTTACCCCGAACTCCATTATGCCCGCGGAAGATGGACAGGAGAGCGTCATTGGCGACGACGAGGTACCCTGGATGTACGCCGTTCCGCGCAGATAGCGGTTGTTGGGCGCAAAACATTTGTAATTTCCTCCTGGCAGAAAGACGAGATTCGTCACGGTGGCACCGTAACCCATTGCAGTAAATGGAACCAGATTGCCGCCTATCACAAGCTCGTCGCCGGCGAACACGAGGTGTTCGGCAAGCCCACAGCCTGCGGACATCTGCGCCCCTGAAGGCACATAGTACTTCTTGCCTGGCATGGGGGCGGTAGGCTCGCTGCCGTCGGGTTCGATCCAGTCTGTTGGAGTGTCGAACGACACCGGCTGGCCAGTCAGCGAATCGGATGTGATCTTGTGCTTCACGTAGCCGGTATCGTCGAATGCCGCGGCGCACACCTGTGCGAACAGCACGGCGGCAATCACCACCACCATCTTCATTTTATCGTTCATCTTCTTTCTCCTTTCTCAAAAAACATTGAATCGCGTACCAGTAGTTCGCGACGGCGGCCCGCTCAACGTCGCGCAGCGTGGTAGGGCCGCCTCGCCGAGGCGGCCGCAATCAACGTTGAATCGCGTGCCAGTAACTCGCGACGGCGGCCCGCTCGGCGAGCGGGCCCTACCATTTTCTCAACCTTCCTAACCTTCTCAACCTTCTCAACCTTCACAACCTTGTTCAATCTGGTCCCACCTTCTCTCATGGTCCTGTAGCCCAAGTGATGATGTTCCAAAAGAGCGAATGGCTGGTGGTTCCGTTCGCAAGCCCTTCGGATGTCCAGAATGTCCAGAACGGCGCCCAGTTGCGGTCGAGCCCTTCCGCGTTGCGTATCGGAACGAGATCAAGCACGCGGCGGCGGACCAGCCCGTGGTCGGTCTCCGAGCGCCAGAACGGCCAGATTCGCGTGAACGCCGATGTCTCGCGCCGGGAACCGTCCTTGGATTTCACGTAGCACCGTTCGGATGTCCAGAACGGGAACACGTTGAACCGCGTCTCGAGGGTGGACTCGGTCTCCAGCTCCATGTCCTCCACGATCACCCACAGATAGCGGCGCGTGCGTTCCTCCGGCGGCGGCTTCTCGCCTGGCTTGTCGGCGTAGGGGAAGGAGTCCAGGTAT
>JAFXTB010000006.1 GCA_017525225.1 Kiritimatiellia bacterium | reverse complement strand
TGAAGTACATCCAGACAACCCGCAAGCCCGCATCGTCAAGCTTGCCGCAGCAGCGCTCGAAGACGATGCCCTTGTCCTCTACCCGACCGAGTCTGGCTACGCCATTGGGTGCAGCGCGGAATCCCCGAAGGCCATCCACAAACTTTACGCCCTCAAGAAGCCGATGAAGAAGTTCTTCATGGCGCTCATCGTCCCCGACATCCGTGCAGCGACGGACTACGCCCGCATTGACAATTTCGCGTTCAACGTCATGAAGCCCCGCGTCCCGGGCCCATACACGTTCATCTTGCCTGCAGCACCCCACATTGCAAGGCGGCTCGATGTCAAGCGCCCCGAAATCGGCATCCGTATGCCCACGCATCCCTTCTTCAAGGAACTGTTCCAGCACTTTGACAAGCCGATACTAAGCACGGCAGCAAAACTGAGCGAGGAAGACATCTACGAAGTGGACGAACTCTGGAAGACTTTCCAGCATTCCGTCGACATGATGGTGGACTGCGGCAACATCGAAATCAACCCGACGAACATCGTAAGCCTAGTGGGTGGCGGCATCGAAGTCATCCGCGGGGAACTGCTGGATCCATAATTAGAACAAAATCCAGATGGCTATCCAGAACACCATCAGGCAGAATTCCATTTCCTTCGAAATCCTGGATAGCAGCGTACTACAGCAACACAGCGCCAATATGGCGAGCGCTCGAGCCCAGGGGAATTCTATACCCCGATAGGCAAGCGAAATACCGCCAAACAAGACAACCCAGAACCAGAGCGCCTGCGCCATCACGAGGTAGCGCCTTCGATAGCGCGGCAAAGACGTGGTCGAGAAGCACAGGCAAAGCGCGAGCATCTGCAGCGGGTAATGCTCTATCTGCGGGTCGTTGGGTGAACCCACGAGCAACGTGAACACGCAAGAGATAACGAAAAAGCCGAACAACAGCAAGCCTTCCTTGAGGAGGCTAATCTTGCCACGCCACAGGAAGAACGCCTGGGCCAGGGCCATCACGCAAGCGAGCGAGGACATCAGCGGGGTCATTCGCCACCTCCTTCGCCGGCCTTCGCGCTGGCTCCATCCGCACGGGAACTTTCCGCAAGCAAACGCATGTAGCGGACCAGTCCGCGGGCCATCTGCGGGCTAATGCGGCCCGAGTAGGGATTCATGTTCGTTCTGCCATTCAGGACAACGTTCACCAGGGAGTCTTCCCCGAGGGCATCCATCCTAGCCAAATCCAAATCCTGCGGGACCGGGTAGTATTCACGGACAAACTTTTCGTTCAGGCGTCCATCGGCGCCATGGCACCCGGCGCAACGCGCCTCGAATACGGCCTTCGTGCGGATTACGGCCACAGAATCCAACATAGATGTAGAATCCGGCAATGCATTGACGTCGAACATATCCCCCGTGCTGCTGACCACCATGCCCGACGGGGCCGAAAGCGGCTCCGAATAGAACATGGCGGCAACGATGCCGAAAGCAGCAGCCAACACGACTAACAAGGCACCGCCGACCTTGCCGATGTGCATCAGCAGCGGGCGCAAGCAAAGCACGAAGCCTGCCACAGCAGTGATTATAGGACATACCAACGGGATTAGGTTGGCATCCGTGAACGCAACGTCGTTCTCTTCGAGGCTTCCGACGACCCAGACAAGGAACAAAACGCACGAGAGAATCCCCAACAGGAGCGGGAACCGGAGCGCCCTGAACTCGGGAGTCGTGAACGGAGGGAAATAGGTCCTGCGACCGGCAGGGGCGACAGCCGACGCCGTCTCGTCCACCTCGCCCATCAGCACTTCCTCGCCCTCGATCAGGCGGGAAAGCTTGAGGCGCGCAACGAGGAAGATTACCCCAAACAGGCCGAAACCGAAGCAGACCAGGCCCAGGTCGACCCAGCCGATTCCCGAGCCGCCCGACGGGAAAACGAGGAAAACACGCTCGAGAAGCATGCCGACAAGGACGGAAGACGCGACCAGGACACGGCCCAAGGTCGATTCGCGAACGGCGGAGACAAACCAGAACTGCGGAAGCAAAACGGCGAAAATAAGCACGATGACGTTCAGGTCACCCTTGAGCGCCCAGTCCCACAACAGGAACGCGCCCAGGAACCACGAGCCCACCAGCATGAGCTTTTCGAGCTGGCGCATCCGGTAGCCCTCGCCACAGAGCATGATGTTCACCATCGCAAGCCCCGAGAACACCGCACCCACGATAAAGTAAACCGGGAAGAACGCGCCGCGCCATGCCGGGACAAACGTCGCCGCGAAATCGAGACTCACGACAGTATGCACCCAGAGTACCATCGGGAAAAGGAGCCAGGCCAAGGGACGATGGATCGAGGCCGCCACGGCCGACTTTTCGGAGAGCATGTGGACGACAAGATAGACGACGGACAAAAAGCCATAGGCCAGTATGCAGCAGAAATCCCATACCAGCGGGGAGCACACGTTGGCCATGCTTCCCCGGGAATCCATGTACGGGGCGACCATGTAGAAATTCTCGATGACGCCGAGATGCATCAACGGAAAGATGACCGCCACGGCAAGCGAGCACAGCGTCGCAAGTTCGGCGAGGATAGACGTGCGGCGTTCCATCTTGACATCGAGAACGAGGAAAATCGCCGAAATCAGCGTCCCCGCGTGGGCAAGGCCAATCCAGAACACGAACAGGCTTATGGGCAGCCCCCAGAACACTCCCGTGTCCACGGACCATGCCGCGGGCCCCTGCCACAACGAATATCCCATGGACGCAAGCCCCGGGACAAGCAGGCAGAGAAAAACGATGAAGAGGATGCGGACCACTACTTACCCCCCATCATGTAGACAATCGAGGGATCAAGGCCAGCGAGATCTGCCGGAGCGTACAAGTCGCGGCGACGCGCCACCTTCACGAGCGGGGAATCCGGGTCGAGCCAGTTGCCGAATACGATGGCTTTCTTGGGACAGGCCTCGGCGCAGGCGGTCTTCACGCCACGGCCGCGCCAGACACCGCCAGCCGTCTTGACTGCCAGGCGGTCGTCTTGCAGCCTATGCAGGCAGAGCGAGCATTTTTCCATGACACCCTTACTGCGCACGGGCACCTTGTCGTTGAACTTCAGCGAAAGTCCCTGCTGCACCGCATCGTTAAAATTGAACTTGCGCGCATGCTCCGGGCAGTTCGCGCCGCAATAGCGGCTCCCGGTGCAGCGCTTGTACATCATGGCACTCAGGCCGTCGGGCGTATGATTCGCTGCCCCCGTCGGGCAAGCCCTTTCGCAAGGGGCATTCCCGCAATGGGCACACATGAACGGCACTCCGCCGCGCATCTCTATCCAGTGCATGAACCGCCCCTTCGCGGCCTCGTCTTCGGTCACCAGGGGGATGTTGTTTTCCTGGATGCAAGCCAGAATGCACTTGCCGCAACCGTCGCAGGCATCGATGTCGATGGCCATCCCGAAGCGGTTCTCCTCGGAAGCGCCGGGCCGATTGAGCCGGCCAGGCATCGAGACGCGCACCAGCTCCATCCTGTGCGAAGGCATCGACATAGCGCGCCGGACCTCGGCCTCGAACATCTTGAACGAAGGCAGGTCCTTCTTCGCGGCGTCGCCCACGAAGGGCAGCTTGCGGCAGCCGCCGAGCATCGAGCCCACGGCCAGCAAGGAGCACCACTTGATAAATTCACGCCGATCCATACCCATAAACCCTACCGATGACACGCCGCGCAATATACCGCGGCCTTGAAATTCTTATCCCGGAACGTCTTTCCGCGGTGACAGTCCAGGCAAGTCCGCATGTCAAACCTTTCTCCCCCGTACACGTCC
>JAFXTB010000056.1 GCA_017525225.1 Kiritimatiellia bacterium | reverse complement strand
GAAGGCAGAAAAAGCGCGGGCGAGTTAGCCCGCGCACCTCTCTCAAAGTTGTTTTTACCAGTTGTTCTGGTTGTTTCCAAAACTCAATACGCATGGGTGAATTACGGAGATGCGCCCCCCGCGTCCGCCCCAGCCGTCTGCAAGGCTGCTCCTTCACTTTTACTAGGGCGGTCGCCCCGCGCGCCCCACCTTGCAAGGCCGCCCCGGCCTTGCAAGGTGGGGCGAGCCCTCCGGGCGAGCCACCCCTACTGCACCTCCACCACCACCTTGAAGAACCGCATCGCCGCCTTCTCCGCCGTTGTCGCCCCTTCAACTGCCTTCCACTCGCCGTTGGTCTTCTTCACCAGAACGTAATCTCTTGGAGAATGGCACATTATTATGAAAAATACAATAATGTGCCATTTTTGAATTGCCTACGACACAGAATTTTGCTATCCTACATCGCGCTATGGCAAAGCAGAGCAATTTATCCTTCTTTGGCCGTGAGGAAATCATTGACCGTTTGGAAACCTTGTGGGGCAAACGCGTCCCCTCGCTCGTCACTTGCCGCGGACGCCGACGGATCGGCAAGACGACGCTGATCGAGAGATTCGCAAATCGAAGCAAGGCAAGATTCATCAAGCTTGAGGGCCTGAAGCCGAAAGAGAAGATGTCGAATATCGATCAACTCTCAGCGTTCGCATCGCAACTGGCCCTCCAGACGCACACGGAGCGGACGATTCCACCAGATTGGCTATCCGCCTTTGCGCGTCTTGACGGGGAAATCAGAGACGAGGGGCGTACCGTCGTTCTCCTCGACGAGATTTCCTGGATGGCCTATTACGACGTGACGTTCGCGGGATCCCTGAAAGTGGCGTGGGACAATCTGTTCAAGAAGCACCGCCGCCTCGTACTGGTTGTCTGCGGGAGCGTTTCGTCGTGGATCAAGGACTGGATCATCGACAGCGGCGATTTCTACGGGCGCCGGTCTCTCGACATCGTCGTGCCGGAACTGCCCCTTTCCGAGTGCGTCAAGTTCTGGGGAACTGCGGCTGGAAGAATCGACATGCGTGAAATCATTGACGTCCTCTCCGCAACCGGCGGCGTTCCGCGTTACCTTGAAGAGGTCAACCCCTCGCTTTCCGCCGCCGACAACATCCGAAACATGTTCTTCATCCCACATGCGCCGCTTGCCGTCGATTTCGACGAAATGTTCACCGAGGTCATAACCGAGCAGCCCTCGTTTGCCGCACGCGTTTTGCGGTCGCTGGTTGACGGCAGAAAAAGCGTCAGCGAAATCTCTCGCCTCCTCGACATGCAACGCAACGGACACGTCTCCCGCGCGCTTGACCGGCTGGAAGAGTGCGGGCTCATCACCGCAGATGCTGAATCAAATCCGGAGACGTGCGAGACGGCCCGCGAAAAGATCTACCGCCTCAGCGACAACCACGCCCGGTTCTATCTCCGTTACGTGGAACCGCTTCGGGAATCCATTGACCGCGACGCATACGAATTCATTTCCCTCGCCGCATTGCCGGGATGGGAAACCTCGATGGGGCTTGCCTTCGAGAATCTTGTAGTCAACAATTTCCGTTCGCTCGCCAAGTTCCTGCACCTTGGGAAGGCACCCATACTCTATGCTGCACCCTTCCGGAAAAGGCCTTCCAAGGGGACGGGCGGCGAAGGTCTGCAGATCGACCTTCTAGTCCGACAGAAACGCACGCTTTGGATTGTGGAGATCAAGCGGAAGAGAGACATCGGGCACGACGTGATCGACGAAGTGGAGAGAAAAGCCAAACGCCTTCATGTCGGCAAGGACGTTTCACTTCGCAGGGCACTTGTCTATGACGGTGACCTAGCCCCAATCGTCGAGGCCGAAGGCTATTTCGACGCACTCGTCCAGTTCAGCGACCTTCTCGGCCTCTAGAGCCGCGCCGGCGTGACATCCGAAAGTTAGGGTTGCACGCCCCGCGACCGCCGCCCGGTAGGGTCACGCGTCCCGCGTGACCGCCGAATCGCCCTCAAATTCTCAATTCTCCATTCTCCATTCTCAATTCCTGAACGCGCTGCCAGCGCGTTCATTACTGCACCTCCACCACCACCTTGAAGAATCGCATCGCCGCCTTCTCCTCCGCCGTCGCCCCTTCAACCGCCTTCCATTCGCCGCCCAGCGTCGCCGTGCCCTTCACAACCGCCCGCGCCCCAGGCACGTTCCATTGCGCCTGCGGCGGATCGACCGTGATATTCTCCAAATCCGGCGTACCATCCGCCTTCATCGAGAAGGAAGTGATCTTGAAATCATTCGTTGTGCTTTCCGGATCAAGTCCCACCACATAGCACTCCCAGAACTTCCGTCCGTTCGCCGCATTGCTTTTGGCCGATGCCTCGTATGACTCGTATTCGTCAACGACATCCGGATCATGCGCCGTGAGCCACGCATACGCCACGGGCACCTCCGTCGTGTGCGTGTATGGTTCGGCGCTCGCCCAGCTGTAGTTCGCCACCCATGCGGCGTCCTCCCCTTCACTCTCCACTTCGTCCTTGATGTACCGCCACTCGATCGTATGCTCGCCGTCGCCCGTGATCTCCGTTGACGCCGCCGTCCACTCGGTCTCGCCGTTCAAACGCAGCTTCACAACGCCGTCCACGGCCAGCTCGGCATGGTCCCACTCGTAATCGTCGTCCTGCTCGCACGACGTGCGCCACGAGAACGAGAGCGTGCCCGGCCCCATCACCGTCGTGGAAAGGACGGAACTCTGCTCATGCGTGATCGTCCCCGACTTCATCGCCTCGCCGTTCGGTGCCGTCGCATCCGTCACGCGCGTCCAGCCCGCGTCGCCGTCGCCACTCGTCGTGAACCCATGATCCGGCTTGCCCATCGTATCCCCGATGACCCACACCTTCTCGATCGCGAACGTCGCCACCTCGGAATTGAGGTAGTCCGGCATCACCGCATACGCCTTCACCGTGCAACTGTTCGTCACGTAGAACGGCCCCGTGTACTTCGTCGAATGGGAATTCGGCTCGTTGCCGTTCAGCGTGTAGCGCACAACCGCGCCCTCCGTCGCGCAGGAGATCGACACCTTCGTCTTCGACCCCGTGAACGACACCGCCGCATCCACCACCGGCGTCGCCACGTTCACCCACACGCGCGTCAGGCTCGCCGTCACGACGGACGAGTCAAAGAAATCGTCGCTGAACACCTTGGCCTTCACCACGACCGACTCGTTGAACGAGAACGGCCCCTCGTATATCGGACTCTCCGCCGTCGGCTCGCTCCCGTCTAGCGTGTAGCGCAACACGCCGTCGCTGTTCCATGCGATCGACACCTCCTGGTTCGAATGTTCAAACTCCGCTCCGTCCGCAAGCGAGAACACGGGATCGGCGCATTGTCCAAGCGCATACTCCGCCGTCACGACCTCGCTCGACAGACCGTTCTTCACGGCAACAGCCTTGACCGTCGTCTTTCCGGATATCTTGAAACGCTTGTACTCGGGACTCTCCGCCGTCGGCTCGCTCCCATCAGTCGTGTAACGTATCGTCGCCCCTTCCGTCGGACACGTCATCGACACCGAAAGTGATCCCTCAATCGTCGTACCGCTTGCAGGGTTCAAGGCAGGATTCGCCGGCTCCACAAAGAACGTCGCCGTCAGCGTCTCGCCAACCTGCGTTCCGCCAGACATCACCTTGTGCGTAAACGTGTAGTTCCCGTTGTGCGTTGGCGTCCACGTGACGGCGCCACTACCAGCCACAGACGACAGCGTCTCGCCGTTCACCTCGACAACTGCCGTTGCGTCCGCCGCAGCGCCGTCCACCCACGCTGTCGAGTAGCATATCGTCTCGCTCGCCGCCGCCGTACGTGTGCCTGTCGCAAGATCAAGCGTCACAGACGCACTCTCTCCCGAACACATCGTCGCGCCATACACTGATAATGCCATGGCCATGAACAAACAGCCTATCATAGAAAACTTATTCATTGGGATTCTCCTTTTTACTCTCTTTCATGCGCGTAGCCTTGGTGCTCTCGCGCCTTAGGCCACTCGCATTGCGTTTCTTCATTATGGCAGAGTTCTGACTATGCGGAAACCGAAGCTACTTCCATCGTTCCATTCATATTGATCCCGATTAGACGAAGTACAGAAAGTCGCGTCACCATCCCAGCCACCACCGCGCCTTATCCGGTAGACTCCCGAAGAAGGTCCCTGGGGGTCTGTCATACCATCCACCAGGATTCCGTCATAATCCAAGCACCATTCGCACACGTTCCCGTGCATATCATAAAGCCCAAATGCATTAGGTAGATACGAGCCGACCACCGTATGCGCACCAGAATATCCTCCCTTGTTGTCCGACAGATTACCGATATATCGCCCCAATAGTTTCAGATCATCTTCCGAAGCTCCACCATTGTTATAGGCGCTTGTTGTTCCGGCACGACAGGCATATTCCCATTGGGCCTCAGTTGGCAAATCGAAATTTAGACCCGTGTGTGATTGGAGTCTTCCTACGAACTTCGAAGGATCGACGCTCGTGACAGTAGGCCAGTTGTAAATGGATACGTGACCGTGGATCATATTCCACGAAACTGTCTCCACAGGTCGCATATCACCCTTGGCTGAGGAGGGGTTGTTTCCCATTACCAACTCATATTGCTTTTGTGTCACTTCGAACACACCACAATAGTACGGCTTCGTGAGAGTAACATTGTACAAGCCTCCCATCATAAATGTCCCTGCCTCTATCCGTTTTAGCACGAGCTTTGATGTCTTATACGCATCCACATTGAACCCACCACTGGGCGGCTCTGCCAAGTACGTGACAGGATAGCTTGTGGCGTTCGCACCTGCTGAGAGGTCGATCACGCAGTATGTCGCGGGCGTCGTCTCACATGAGACATTGAACACCACATTGCTCGACTTGAATGTAAGTCCTTCGGCGTTCATGTCCCACACGAACTTGTGCGTACCAGCGGTGAGCGCCGTGTCGCCGGAAAGTTGCGTCGCAATGTTTGTCGTGTTCGCAACCTTGTCGATGGCCGTCACCTTCAGCGAGGTGAACACCGCTCTCTGTTTCGCTTCCGCCGCAATGTCGCCCGTCACCGTGTACGAGATATCAACCTTCCCGTTCCACGGATACCGCTGCTGCGCCGTCACGCCCGTGATCGTCGGCGTCGCGGCGAGAGCGGTGAAGGATGTGACGGCGACCGTAACCGCAAGAGCCAGAGTAATAAAGATGCTTTTCATTTGCCATGTCCTTTCTTATTTGCCTTTCTGTTCCCTTTGCTCTTCTTGAAGCGCAGTTGAAGAACTTCGTCGATTGAGTTTACCAGTTTGCTTACGTGTCCCAGACGCCGCACGACCTCTTTCTTATCTACACCATCCAGCTTCCCAGCATAACGATAGTCTGCGTCATGGGCTACTTGATGACGACGCTTGATCAGTTTTTCGACGGAATCCCACAGGGTCTTCCGTTCGGCCTTACCTACGGCAAACTGAATGATGTTCCCCATTCCATAACAGGTGTAGAGACCTTCTATCGCTTTGCGTTTCTGTAACACGATGCCAGTCCGCACATAGTCCCGTACCTGATTTGAAAGTTTTAACAATATCTTATTGGCCGGACAGAGCGAATTCTCCTTCCAGAAATTTGCATCTATTCCAGACTCCGCCAACAGCTCGTCCGTCGGCTTATTCCACTTCCCGACTCCTTTTCTCTTTTGCTCATCCTTGAGGAACGGTATGAACAGCTCCAGAAAGCGGTCTTTCAGATATCTTTCCATTGTTGCCACGCCAAGGACGATCACCGCACGTAGCAAGTCATCATTCTTGTTGGAATCATACAATGCCGTCAACGCATTGCATCGAATCATCGTTTCGTCGAACCTGACCTTTGCCTTCGATTTCTTTGTTCCGCCAGTAGCAGATGAATCGCTCTTTTTCATTCTCTTATCCTTCCCGCACCTGTTGCTTGCACGTTGACACCCTCGGCGCGAGAACCAAGCGCAACGTGTCGTTCCTTTTTTTCAGACATCAGAGCGGTGGCGGAAACAAAATGGCACCTCCTCCGATACATCACGAGAGGTGCGTGAGAATGACCTGAAAAGATGCAACGAAGGAGGCGAAACCGCACGAAGGCAGTGCCTTTTCATTGCGTCTCTTCCGAGTTAGTTTCTCACGCTTTCTCGTGACGCTACCCAAACGCGGCGACGATTACGGTTGCTCACCGTCTGACCCGCGCGGGTAATCTGTTATCTCGCCTTTGAGAGGCAAGACGGAAATATTATGCCACATTCCCCCGCCCAACGCAAGCGGGAATTTGCGAAATTGAAGTTTTGGGGCGCATCTCCGTAATTCACCCATGCGTATTGAGTTTTGGAAACAACCAGAACAACTGGTAAAAACAACTTTGAGAGAGGTGCGCGGGCTAACTCGCCCGCGCTTTTTCTGCCTTCTGCATATCGTCTTCGATGGATTT